>JAJYDQ010000042.1 GCA_021777225.1 Deltaproteobacteria bacterium | reverse complement strand
CTGCTAACAGCTTGGTAACAAGAACTTGACGCAGGGAAGGGTGTCATTTATTATGGAAGCGAAAAGTTGGTTAATCCCCTCACTCGTTTCGACGGTGAGGTGCGGGGCTCCTTTTGGGGCCCCTGCTTATTTGGGGGTCTGATTGTCACGAACCTATATCTATATTGACGGGTTCAATCTTTATTATGGAGCGGTAAAAAACACTCCTTACAAATGGCTGAATCTGATGGCTATGTGTAAAGGGTTGTTGAATCCAAGTCACGATATCCAGCGAATCAAGTATTTCACTGCCCGAGTTCATCCTACGCAACATGATCCACAAAAACATATCAGACAACAAACCTACATAAGAGCTTTAAATGCATATATTCCTGAAATAGAAATCGTTTACGGACATTTCCTCAGCCACACTAAAATGGCTCCTCTTGCCCAACCTAAACCACCCCGGTACACCGAGGATGTAATATTTACAGAAGAAAAGGGCTCTGATGTGAATCTAGCCCTTCATTTTCTTGATGACGCCTGGTTGGATAATTATGACTGTGGAGTCATAATCTCAAATGATAGTGATTTGGCCGAGGCTGTTAGACTCGTCAAAGTCCGCCACAACAAAATAATCGGCATCATAAATCCCCAGGTCAAGGCCAAGACCAACAATAAACAGCTCAATCAGTATGCCACATTCACTAGAAGAATTAGAGAATCAATTTTAAAGACTTCTCAACTCCCAGATCTAATCCCCGGAACGACGATATCAAAACCCAAGAAATGGTAAGCTGTACCGCCCCCCTTGTAAATGTTTTTTCATGCTGAATATTGATGTTTGCCACTGAAGTGATTTAATTGCCAGGAATAGTCCGCCCAACGCCACCCACCATGTCATCTCGAGCGAGCATAGCGACGAGATCTTGCGGAGACAGCATGAAGCGAGCCATAGAGCCTTGTGAAACAACAGGTTACGACCCGGACAACCTTTTTCGTGGCGGCACGAAAATGGTCAGACTGGGCAGCGGGGCCGAACTTGCCATTAAGGAATTCAATCTACAACTTCCGGATCCTAGTGGGAGCAGCGTCCCGACCCGCACCCTATCTCCAGGATCCTAGCCTTTTCGGATAAGAACCGGACAAGCAGGGCGTGAATTTCCGACATGTCAGCGGTTTCGTACAATTCGGCTAACTTGTCGGCGTTTTTGTTGTAGTAGTGTATTGTTGATCGGTCCATAAGCAACGGCTCCAATAATTCCAAAATTCTTTAGCGAGCTTGGGACTGTGAATCTAGAGTAAGAGATGTTTAGTGGCGCCAAGCATTGAATTTAACGCCCTTACTACATCCTTCAATTTTGGACCGTCAAAGGAGCGCATTCGGCTCAGAGATGAGATTATAAACCAGATAGTTTCTTATCGAGAAAGGATTCAATACCTTGCCGGCTTCCTCAAGAAGTCCAGAAATAAGGAAGATCTTTCCTGATCATACAGGCAGGATTATGTCCGCTATAGATGAAAGGCCTCAATTCCGTGACAGCGGCCCTCTGCGATTCAGAGAGCTCCGCCATGTTCTTGGCTCCGTCAGTTCCGACGGTAGCTTCTCAATCTTTACATACTTGGTTGCTGTCTTACGGCTCATCCCGGATCGTAAAGCTGAATCTCCAATTTTGCCTGCCTTGCGAATCTCCTTCATTAGTTTCCTCACCTGAGCGTCAGTCGTCTGCAAAACAATGCCCCCTTCCAAACGAGTTAAGGACCTTCCTAACGGACATCTACTCGCCGACAACTGAACAGATGTAATTGTCGTTGACCATTCGCTCCGCTGGCCCTGCAGGACCAAACTCTAAAACGATGCGGTAATGTAGATCAAATCGGGCACTGCTCTGAAACCAAACATCTGAAAGGGACTGCCGCCTGATTCAATTTGGCCGGGCGGCCCCAAAATTGGCATAAAACGCACCGTAAACACTGTTCGAAGAGACTAACGGTCACGGTGGCCTATTAAATAGACATACACATCTAACCGGACGATTCACGGTGCTTAAAGACTAACATAGCCCCAAAAACTTACGTACTTCAGCTAGGGTGTCTCCTTTCAAGAACTCGATAGTCAGTCTCAAACAGTTCTTGTGAGGGTTTGGTAAATTTTTGGCAGTGATCCGGTATTCAAAAACGCTATTTATTTTACTGAAGGCGTCCGGCACATTAATGATCACTTCAAACTGTTCTGGGTCAACCTGGTGACGGAATTCCTCACACTCAAATTTCCATAGGTGACTGAAATCAGAAGGCTTACTTTGTTTCGGATAAAAACAGTGCCTGTCTCGCCGATGCGGTATTACGGGTACTACCAGAGGAACTACAGATGTGGCATTTTGTAAGGGCTCAAACCTCGGAAAGGTTGGTTCAAGTTTAGAAAAGTAAGGACTGTGAGCAACTGGATCTGGGCGGCTGATCCATTGGCCTTCAGGTGGTTGCGGACATTTTGGGACAAGACTAGCTATGTCAAAATCGAACGAATCAGACGGTGGTCTTAGAAGAAGACCATTGGGAAGCTTGAACTCAACCACGACGTTTTCGGCTGGAACTGAACCAGAATTACGAATAGAGACAACCATTCGAAAATTTCTGGATATCGAACTTATCCTGCCCGGAAGCTCTTTGACAAATGCTTCGAGTTCACCAGCCCATTTTTCACATTCTTCAAAGTAGTTTTGGATATCCGCATCACTTGGAGGTTCATAGTACTTGTTGAAACCCATAAGAGATGGAGCCAATTGATAAGCTAGTTCGGCATTCTTCTCAATTTCAGATTTAGAAAGAAACGTACGCTCGTTTCTTGCTGCCATTATCAGTTCTTCTATCTCATAGCCATCAAGTTCCCTGAAGTTTCTCACTACAATAGTAACAGACTGTTTCAAGATCGCTCCGTTGATGTCGGAGATGGTCACATCGATCAAGGGTAACGTCTTTTGGAGCTGCTTTAGCTGATCTTCTAATCCTTTGATTATCTTTTCCTTGGGATCTGGTTCTGGATCTAAAAACCAATCGGAAGGAATTTCCACGTATTGCAGTTTGTTTCGCTGGGCAGTCCGCATCAACAGAGTGTCATTGGTTAGAATGAAGACATTACTTGTCGGATGCAGATTTGTATATGAAACAGCTTCTGCCACAATACGGTCATCTGATGTAGAAGTATCTATGTGGGGTGGCGCTATTTTCAATATGTCTGTTGGTACAAATGAAATTTCAACGAAGGGCTTAGATTTTTTGAGAATCAATTTCGCATCGTTGGCTTTCAAAATATCTCTCATCATGGAATTCGCAATCCTCGCTCGTTTACTGCGGCGTCTATTCCCGTCTTGTTTAAGGTTGTTAATTTCCTTTTCAACGGGCGTTGGAATCAAGAGCAAAATTTCATCCTCATTTCCAGCCACCTCATTCCAGCGCAATTTGTCTACATCTTTGCATTGGAGAAATATGTTTGTATCAAGAAAGAAAACCTTCATTTGGTGCCACCCCGCGTTTGCCGTATATCATTGAGAAAAAATCAGTTCTCTGAGTTCAAGAAATTAACTTGATTCAAACAAGAAATACATTTAAGTCTTCAACTCCTTTAAATAACTTAGATTAATTGGCTACAGTTAACCTCATAATTGTTTCAGGATCGCTTCAGCCTCCCGTTCTGGGAACCATTCCATTGTCGGAGATAATTGATCTTCTCCATGATCATTAGGTATCTTGAGAATACACATTGCGGCCTGATCTGGCGCAGATATTTCATTTCTCAGACTGACTATTTTGTTAGCTGCGTTCCTTGCTGAACGGATTTCAATTTCCCCTCTTGTCTTAAAAAGGTCACTCACATACTTGAACCATTCATCTAATAACGGTATCAAGTCGATAACTTTTCCGTATGAGTTGATATCGTCTGCCAGCTTTTTGAAAATTTTCTTGTCTTTTAGGAGGGGCTGAGTCTGAAGACCGACATGAAAATGTGAAATTATGGAATCTTTATCGTTGAAGGGTTCGGCTCCTTCAGAAGATATTTCTAAATTCAGTGGCGGCATGCCAACGTGCTGGCCGTAATTCCTCAGTTGATACATGAAACGATACGCAAAAGATTCGTCATAACACCTATGGGTAGCCGCTTCCCATTTTCCAACTGTGCTAGGATTCTTTCTAAATGTTCTCTTCAGGGTAGTTCCTGTGTGGTCCAAAAAACATCTGAACAAATTTAAAGTGTTGAGGAAAAGCCTTCCCAGATTCATAGACATTTGTTCCACCACGCCCCAATCTATTACTTGGGTCTCATGATAATTTTTTAAATATTCTTCGCAAGCATCTTGAAAATCGTGATAATTTAGGAGCAAGCCCTTGGACAGATGTCTGTTTTGACTGTATTCGACTATCTTCTTCACGTAGCGTCGAAAGTTTCGGAGTTCATTGGTCGATAATTCTCTAATCGCATTGATAACCTGACCAGTTTCTTCTGAACCTTCAGAATCCGTTTTGATTTCACTGTAACAAACTGCAAGATAATATTTTGGCGTTCGCTCCATGTGCCTTGACCTTGACCCTAAAGACGTCTGTGCTGATTTATTTGGTCCGTTGAAAAACTCGGTGTGAATTTCCCTTTGATGATTGTGAAAATCCGTTGGGAAAATCCGCATCTTTTATCGGCCGAAATGCTTTCAGATAGCGCAGCGGTTGCATCTAAAAATCAATAATCCGCCCTAACAGTTTTTCTATGTAGTGGTCCCGATCATCTGTCATAAAAAGGACATTCTGGTCTTCCAGCTCTTCTCTTTTCTTTCCCCACTGTAAACGAGGATACTGAGTCCATGATAGAATAAAGCAATTTAATATGACGATCGGATCGTTGAGGCGTTTCTCTATATCCTTGATGCGCTGGTAGAAAAGAAACTTTTCATTTGCAATGCTCTCATAAACAAGCCCGTGGGGTTCTATGAAGGTTACGTACTGTTTGTCCCCATCCAGTATCCATAGGATAAAATCGGGATGAAAACCACCGGCCTCGAAGAAGCCAACCCCCTTGCCTCTACTCATGTTCCTGAGCAGGAAGAGCTCCAGCCTTTTCGATTCAATTATATGCTTATTTGAATCGCACCAGTCTTTCAAATCCGTGACAAACTGATATTCGCTTTCATTTAGAACCACAGGTAGAATTGTTATCTTCCCACCCCGACGGACATGGAAAAGGGGCTGAAACAGATGTTTGCCGAAGTTGCAGGCATTAAGATCGCCGACCCGTATAAGGTCATCTTTGCTAGATGCCAGGTCTTGCTTAATCTGCTGAATTCCTTGAATGACCTGCGCTTCATCGCCATCAACAATTAGTTGATAGAATTCATCTTTAGGAATGTTGTCATCAGTCCTAGTGAGTTCTCGAAGTTCCAGGCGTGGCTCAATATATTGTCGTTTGCAATAATTATAATATTTTTGGCAGTATCGTCGCACAAGTTCATTGGCAACATGCTGTAATAATCTAACGCCCTCAAATCCTTTTGGGTTTAGTGTGTTTTCAGGTATGTATAAGGTGTACCAATTGGGGTTAGAAAGTAATGCTTTGATGCTTCCTGTTGTTATGTTCAGATTGTACCAGCTTCGCTCCCTTTTGAATCGCTCAAGATCAAAGAACAATTCGTCATAATCCAACCAAACGCAATGCTGCTCCCTTAGACAAGCTTGATTCTTGATGGTTGTATGATTAGATTGGCGAGATTGAATAGCCTGAATGCGAGGGTACCAGTCAGTTACCACCTTGTTGCGGTAGAAATATTTAGGAACATCGCCAATTGTTGGGACTGGCCCATCCTTTTTGTAGTCGTATTCTTTCCCATCAAGCTTACGTTTGGGCCTAAGAATCTTGAGCCTACTCCCAAAATCATAAGTCACATTTAGCGGAATAGTAAAAGTCTGTCTTTGCTCGTTACCAGGCAAACCTTCATCCTTGAGGAATTCCCTGAATTTCTCCATGAAGTTGGCTTCAATGCCAAATACATTCAGTGTTTCCAGTTCTTCAATACAACTCGGTATCGTTACCGGAACATTTATGTGTCCACTGCGTTTTAAGCTCCACTCATATCCTTTCAGACGAACTCCTCGTCCGAATAACTGGATAATCTGGGCTCCTTCGCTTTGCCCGACATGCATGAGCCCCAAAGCACTCACTCGCCAGCAATCCCAACCTTCTACGAATTTTTTAGAGCCAATTAGAAGATTAACAGGAGAGCTGGAATCCTTAACCGACGCGAACATGGCTTCTGAAAAGTCACTATCTTCTACGGACAATTTGGTACCATTCGTTGAGGCGACATCCGCAACATGATCACAGAGCCCTTTGGCGTCTCCAACATTTATCAGACCAAAAGGAGTTTCAGCCTGGCCAACTCTTAAGGCTATTTCGCCGGATTCACCCTTGATCCGAGAGAGAACCAGTTGTCCGCCAGCCCGATTGTTAAAAAGACGTCCAAGGATATCGTGATATAGCGTTTCTATCGTCTCACATGCATTCATGTTCCTGGTCAAATAGTTAAAGGCTCCGGCAAAAATATCATTCCCTTTGCTATCAATGAGCCCTGTATCCTCACCATTACCAATAAGGATCGTATGAATTCGGCGGCAGGAAGCCTCTTTGTTTTCAAGAAAATCTGCAATAAACTGAATTATCTGCGCAACATCAGTGGCGACTATTTTTTCGTCATCCGAACCACCCTTGGCCTTGGAAACGGTGCTCCCGACAAATACCCAGAGTGGCTTCTCTATGTTAAAAGGCTTAAAATTTGAAGACTTTTTGTCATTTTCATATATATGGAGCTGCTGGTAGTATTTGAGCAAGCAAGCCGTCAGATAAACAGACTTAATCTCGTCAAAAGACTCGGGTAGGTTTATGATCTGATAGTCCTTGCCAAAACCATCCTCGTAGAACCATCGGTAAGAGTAATCGAATAAAATGCTCTTGGCGTAACTATTTTCGAAGTCTTGATTATTAGCTGCCTTTACAGCCTGTTCGAAGGTTGCCGAATACTCGAAACTGAAGCCTCTGGCGCATAGATCTGAACGGCGTGTAAACCAAACCCCCTCGTCTTTGCCGCTCATACCCCTATGCCCCTCATCCACGAGCAACAGGTTTTGATCGCCCAGGCTCCTGGTGGCGATTGTGTTTGGGCCTTCCTGGTCAGCCAATTTGGTGATTTCGAGAACATCCACATGATTAAGCAACGTGGCCCATCCAAATAGTCCGCTTCGAGTCTGCAGATATGGATCTGCTGATATATTGCTCTCCTTGAACTCGGTAACATGCTGCTCGCTCAGTCGTTCATTGGGGGTGAGCAGAATGACCCGGGAAAGATCCTTATCTTTTCCATATTTTTTCGAGAAATGCCTGTACTGAAGTAAATTGACATGCATCAGCAACGTCTTGCCGCTTCCAGTCGCATTTTGCAGGCAAATCTTGTTTAGATCATCTATTTCATATGGAGGAATATTGTCATAATCCGGCCAGCGGCGGTTGAATCTTTCTATAAAACCATTTAGATCATTCCGGAGGATATCCCGGTTACCAAAGAAGCGATCCAGGTAAATTTCCACAAAAAGTAAGCTCAGCCATTGGAAATACTTCCAGACTACCGGCCTTACTCGCCTCTCATTAATGGTTTGGGTATGTCTTACAATGTTCTCTTCATAAACGAGAATCTCCTCCTTGCTAAGTATGCTGATGTCATTCCAAAACATGTCGCTGTTTACAAGCGCATGGTAAAATTTGTGTACATTGTCGTGATCCAGCCCCTCCAGATTGGAGGATTTGATCGACTCGATCAGATCATGAAACGGACGTTTTGCGGTACCCTGATAACGCTGGTCAAGTGGATCGACGCCGAAAAGACTCATCAACCACTGGTTAAGGACAAGCCTATTGCGAAAGGCGTGCGGCTTTGCTCCTTTAGATTTCTTCTTAGCCATTGTCACGCCCTTTTTGTTTTCTGGTTTCAATAACTGATTCAAGCTTCTTCAATTCCCGATCATCCGCCAGCATCTCCGTCTCTACTTCGAGACTTAAACGGTTGGCATTGAAAATGTCATACATTTCGAGCGCCAGTTTATCAGCAACGGCCTTATTCACTTGCCCGGGATTTTCTAGAATTTCTCTCTCGTTGAATTGCAAGAAAGCATTCAATTTCTCTCGCCAGTCCCTCATAAATATCTGCTTTCGCCGCCTCGCCTGATCTTCAGCGTAATTTAGATACATTTCCACGATTCGGTTTAGTTGCTGAAGTTCGTCATAATTCAAATAATTTTTGGCAATCGTCACGTCACCCCTGCGAACTTTGGATCCTTTCCATGCAGTTAACCCCATATTCGGCTTGGTGGAATCAGCCCGCTCATATATGAGTTCCGCTGCCGTCTTCCCGGAAATAGCGAAATGTAACTTGTTCTGGACAATTTTGAAGAATTCCAATGTTTCTTGGGTCTTGGGGTCGTAATCTACGGCAAGTCTATAGATGTCCTTGATTTTCTGATAAAAGCGCTTCTCACTGGAACGGATGTCTCGTATCCGCTCCAATAGTTCGTCAAAGTAATCTGATCCAATATTCACGCCCGCTTTTAGACGCTCATCGTCCATAGTAAATCCCTTGACTAGGTATTCATTCAGACGATCTGTCGCCCATTTCCGAAACTGTGTGCCTCGATGGGACTTTACCCGGTATCCAACAGCGATGATGGTTTCCAGGTTATAATGCTTGACGCTGCGTTTGATCTGTCTGGAGCCTTCCATTCGAACTATTAAGTAATCCTTAATAGTTGCGCCAGGGGCAAGTTCCCCTTCTTCGTAAATGTTTTTCACATGAATATTGATGTTTGGAACTGAAGTCTGAAAAAGTTCCGCCATCCCGATTTGGGTCATCCAAACTGTTTCATTTTGTAGTCGGACTTCAATGCGCGTTTGTCCGTCTTCGGTTTGATACAGCAAGAATTCACTTGCTACGGGGAGATCCGGATATTTTTCGGGCATTGTCATGCCCCCTCTACATCCCACATTCTCTTGTGAAACTCTTCTTCAATGAGACGGACTTTCCAGGTATCGCCTTCAAGTTGAAGGTTTGGGAGGTTATTACTGCCATTCACATAGATCGTGTCAAATTCAAAGTCTCTCGTTGAAATACGGTTTTTCTGAAACCATTCGTCCAACATGAGATTGTCTTGCTCGATGTCTCCAATCAACTTGCGCCAGACAACAAGTATCTTCTCTCTCTGGCCGTTGTTAGGATTGGATGAGTCTTTAGGAACCCAGCCCTCAACCTTTCGGAACCACCAGGGGCCATCCTCATCTTGTTTAATCTTTCCATCAATCAGCAACTTGGTATGCTGGTCCTCTGGCAACTCTGGATCTGTATTACGTGTGAATTTTGCGCTGAAAATTTGCGGCAAACCTATATGAATTACTCGCAGACCGATCAAATAGTTAAAAGTCTCTATTAGATCAACGTTCTGATCCGTGTATTCGTCGCTGCCAGGTTTTTTCAACTTCAGTTTACTGGCCAGCGGGTCAGCGAAATCGTCAGTGTTCAGAAGGGACTGGCTACTATTTGTCTCCACATTGAGAAAATAGTGGAGCATGTAGTCTTCTTTGAGGGATGGGTTAGTTGTAATGGCCTTTTCGCGAATAAGGTTCTCATCAAAAACCAAATTATTGAGCGTGTCTTCATAAGATTCGAGGCGGAGGTATTTAAAACAATGGCTAATTCCCGGAAACATTTTCTGATAATTTTCACCGAGGCACTCCACATTTTGAAGCTGATGTTCAAGCAGTTTCATTTCTCCCTCGATGAACTGCCGTTGAAACTCGTAAGACATTTCATCTTGAATACCGAGCAACTCAGCCAGCTCTCTTTTTGCTTCTTCAATTTTCTTTTCTAAGAAAATTAGATAGTCTTCATAAGTTCTCGGCTTTCCACTATTCCATATTGCTGAAAAAACAGCCTTTTCAAGTCTGGGTTTTAATATCTCGTCAAAATGCCCCCCCATTTCACACAAAATGTATTTTCGGAATCCTTGGTCGGATCTGTTGAGGTTAATGGTAGCTTGCGCAGTAGTTCCTGATCCCGCAAAAAGATCAAGAATCAATGCCTTGTCATTGTTGTTGGTTATTACACGAATGCAATCTTCGACTGCATAGACGGATTTAGGAAATGAAAAGACATGCGCCTTACCAAACATTGCTGTTAATAGATTGGAGCCATGCGAGCCTGCTCCATATTTTCCCTTGTCCCACCAGGTTCCAGGGAGTGATCCTCGCGTATTCAAATAATTTCGACGGTAGATTTGTACGTTACCGTTTTTCTCAACCTCGACTTTAAGGTGATTTGGGAACTGACGCACTCGATCATGCCCCCACTTCCAAACCCTTTCGTTTCTATCTTCATCAATAGGGAAAACAATCTTCTCAATTTTTTCATCGATATCTTCTTCAATGACCCACCCATTACTTGAGTCATCCCAAGACATTTTAGGAACCCTCAAGCTGACTTCTCCCACTACAATCGGGTAAAATTGTTTTGGTCTGTCTAGTCTTGCCGAGTCAGTGCCGGTTTTTCTGAAGTTTTCCCACAAATACCGCTGACCACGTTCATCAATTTTGTTGTAACGGCCAATTTGTTTTTCAGACCGGGTTAATCGACCAACAGACTGTCCCAGATTAGTCACGCGATAAAACAGCCCGTATTCATGGTTTATTGAGAAACCTTGAACGGTAGACCGACCCTGTGGGTTACTTCTTATTGCAGCAGTCGCAAGATGATTGTCTTCACCATAGATTATATCTAGCTGGTTCTTCAAAATGTGCTTTTGAAAATCATCGATTGTCACGCAAATACAGCTTTCATTCTTCTGAAGCAGCTTTGAATAAATAAGTCTGTCAAACATAAGTGATGCCCAGGAACTCTTTTTAAAACCATTCTTGTAAATTATCTCCGAGGCGTCAGTGTTGTACGGTGGGTCGAGATATACACCATCTACAAGCTTGTGGTAGCGACAACCGAGAAAGATCGCTGCTTGGAGATTTTCGGAATTAATTAGTAAACCATCACATTTGCTATCTAAATCGTCAATCGACCCGAGAAGCCGGGCATTGAAGTCTTCACTAAAGAATCTTGTATCTAGCATCAACTTGTCATACGCTTTAAGGAACTCCGTCGTCAGAGGATTTGAATAGCCTGGTAAAGCACTTTCCAGAAGATTACCTTGTATTTCTATTATTTCGTTGATCGAAAAAAGCTTAACCCATTCATCTTGCTGGGCTTGATTGGAGGCTATTTCGGGGTACAGTTCCTCTGGCACTCTATCAAGGGTCATACAATAATTAGTCTCGACAACGAACTTCTTCTTAAGCCACAGTTTTTTCTGAAAGTCTTCAAGTTGCGCCAGAAAATCGATCAGCTTGGTTGCGATTTTTCGTAGGACCTTGATTCTCGATAGATACGTTTCTACCGCTGGAATTTCAGCATCCTCTATGTCATCAAGGCGCATGATTTCGTTCTTAATGTAGAAGTCCAGCTCTCGACGCAGAAAACCGCCCAGGTCTTTGTGGATGAAGTAGTCCATGGTGTTGCGGGCTGTGTACTGTGATATATACTTGGCTAACAGCGGTCGTTTCTTATCGGAATCCGTTGGCGCAGGTACTTTAAACAGTCGCAGATATTCTTCCAGGCTCTTGTTGTCTTTAACCAATTCTTCCAACTCGGAAAGAACGGTTTCTACAGCCTCTGCGTTACGCCTATTGCGCCAGGTTCCATCCTGTCCGGTCTTTTCAGGGTCAGGTCGATATTCGAAATTGATTATTAATTCCCCGCCTTCTGAAATCACGACTGGGTTTTCACCATGTATTATGAAAAAACGTTTGTTTGTATCAGCGGCTTTCACATTCCCGTGTTCACCCTCTGTGGCTTCAACAATGCGGAAATGTGCCTTTAGTGGATTTACATCTTTACCGAAGTCCAGGCTTAGTTTAGGGAGTATAGCCTCCTTGGCCTGCCGTAAATCGAAGGTAAAGTTGTTAAAATATTCGGATGTCTTTACATAATACTGATCCGCATTCGCCCAATGAAGTTTGACATCCTCGCCGTTATAAGGGATTGCAAATGGCGCAGCTCTGTCAGTTGTTTCACGGGAATAGTAACGGCGTGATATAAAATCCCCATCATCATAATAGCGTTCAAAAAAACGGTACAGATGATCATATATGTCTGCTTCGGCGGAGGTAGAATCTTTGAGCGCATCCAGGGCTGCCTTCGCCTTCCTAGCTACCGGTGCTTCGTCAGGATTTGGGGCCCCATATTCTTCTGCTTTGCGAAGAGCGTCATCATATTCCGCTTGCAATTTCGCCTTACGACTTTCATCCGCTGTCCCAAAAGCGTTCTCTACAATTTTCAGAAGATCTTTTTCTATAAACTCGGAGACTTGTTTAGACTTGGCGTGCATGATCCGGTAAAAACCAAAATCCAGATCCGGCTGGTCCAGTTGAAATAATTCTTTGAGTTTTTTCATTAAATGATCGCGAAGTTGTTCCGCTGTCGGCATATTGTTCTCCTAGGTCTAAACGACTCTCCACCTTATTGTAAAAACTGGAACGATAGTTGTTTTTTGTTGCATGCGCTTTTCTAGAGCTTCCACAAGACGATCCCGTTTTAGGGCTATTTCGTCTTCCATGTCGAAAATTTTCTCACGCAATGAACGCTTTTTACGTTCGAGGTTTGCCATGTCATTTTGCAGTTTGTGCTGCTCTTCGACTGTTGGGGCTTGCCTGGACTTACGTTGAAGATCACGGATTTGTTTCTTGGTGTCGTCCAGGTCTTTCTGAATCGCCATTTCCATATCTTCAGCCCATTTGTCGAGTTGATCACGCGCTTCATTAAAGTATCTATTATTCTCTTCGAGATTTTTAGAGATGGTCGCTTGAGTATGCCTTTCGCAATCCGCCAACAGACGAGCCTCAATTTTCCCAGGCATTGGATTCGAGCTAACAACGCCTCCCATACAATTGAAAAGCTTCTCGCACGTTTCCTGATCTATGTTTTTCCCCCGATCATCTACAGCGGAAAATAGTAGGAACTCCTCACTTTGGAAGGAATCAATACACAATTTTTGCAGGCTTAGCCAGCCGGACCTATCTTTAAGCTTTTCTATAATTGAAATCCGTGTTGGATGCCTGGTGATGTCAAAAATGACCTCCGCCATGGGGCATGCGTAGGAACTGGCTTCGGCAATGACATGTTCTCCAAGTGGATGACTCAACCGGTACAGATATTCGCCAATAATGTTGGTTCTATCTTTGGAAACAAGACGATAATTTCCTGTTATGGCTTCTGATATCGGTGAATTATTCAGGCTGAAAGTTAGATCTGTATCATTGAATTCAGCATGGTCAATAAGGGCATGTTTTGTAATGTTCCAAAAAAGATAAGCGATACGGTCGAGCTTTTCTACAGCTCCAGACATGTTGACTTTCAAACGCTCATGTACATCCTCATCGAAATGCTCCATTAGAAGTTTTCTAGTGTCTCTCATTTTCGTCTGGATCTGATCGTCTAATTGAGCTTGGAGGCGCTCAAAAGCATCTTTTATCTCTTGTTCCGTGCGGCATTTCTGGTAAATTTCGAGGACACGGCGTTCAAAACCAACACCCGATTCTATTGAACCCAGTACGTCATCCGATGCGCCAAAAACACCTGTGAACAGGTTGAATTTCTGTTCAAGCAACTCGTAGACCCTCCGGTCTGCTTCGTTTCGCTCATTTAAAAAGTTGATAACCACTACGTCATGTTTTTGACCATAGCGATGGCACCGCCCTATGCGTTGCTCAATGCGTTGTGGATTCCAGGGGAGATCAAAATTAATTATCAACGAGGAAAACTGAAGGTTAATCCCTTCCGCTCCGGCTTCCGTGGCTACAAGAATATTGGCCTGTGATTTAAAGCGATCTATTATAGCGGCACGTAGATCAATTTGCTTCGAACCTGTTACTCTCCCAGAATCCCGATTTTCTAAAAGCCAGTCTTTGTATATTTGTCCAGAAACGTCATCCTGGTTTGTTCCATTAAAAGTTACTACTTCACCGTAATACCCGTTTCCTTCCAGGAATTCTTTTAGCCAGGCTTGGGTGCGTCTGGACTCAGTGAAAATCACCGCTTTCTTTGCAGCGCCCATTGCCGCCATTTGAGCAAATCCGATTTCAAGCGCCTTGAGCAGGCCCTTTGTCTTTGTATCGACGCCAATGATCCTGGCCCAGCGGATGTAATCATTAAGCTCTTTGATTTCGGCTTCCAGCTTCTGCAAATCGATGGTGGGGTTGGTTTCCAAAATTGGGGGAATCTCAGGGGCAATGTCTAGTTCCACCAGACCATCCTCTTCATCCTGAAATAACTCAGCAAGTAAATCTCCCTCTGTTCCCTCCTCTGTTAGTAATAGATCCGCGTCATTGGAATTTTTTATGGCCTCCTGGCGCAGTCTAATTAAGCGATCCCTCAATATTCCAAGTGTCCCTGCGACAGCGTAGGGGGAAGACGCGAGAACCTTTCGCACCAGAAGTATCAGGAGATGCTTTTGACCGCTTGGCAACGCATAAGTCCCTTGTCTCTGTAAATAGGAGGAAATTGCTTCATATAATTTCTGCTCTTGTTCATTAGGCTTAAAGGGACGGGTGATGAGTCTTCGTTCGGTGTAACGCACAAACTCAACAACTTGGCTGCGTAGTGTCCGCCAGCAGAAATTCTTCAGCCGATCACGTAACCCCGAAAGGTCACCACCGTAATTCAAATATCGTGAACGAAATGAAGCTGGATCTCCGAAAAGACGATCATCGATGATCGTAGAGAGGCCGTAAAGTTCCAGGAGTGAGTTTTGGAGAGGTGTTCCCGTTAACAGGATTTTCTTACGGTCTGCTATCGCCCAACGAATCGCCTGCCCAATTCTGTTGCTTTGACGATAAGCGTTCCTGAGTTTGTGGGCTTCATCTATAAGCACAAGATCCCATGGAATTTCCCTGATCTCTTCGCTTTTGCTTGCGGCGTAATGCATGGAACAGATGATTATTTTGTCATCTCTAAATGGGTTTGGGGTCCCGTTTGTCTTCTGATCGGTGTATATTTTGGCGTCAAGCACAATTGATGGCAGGTTAAATTTCTCAGAAAGCTCCATGGCCCACTGTTTACGAAGGGACGCTGGAATTATTACAAGAAGGCTGCGGCGGCGTTCGGCCCAGTATTGACACAGAACCAAACCAGCCTCGATAGTTTTTCCCAGACCAACTTCATCAGCAAGAAGGACGCCCTTCGAAATTGGAGAGCGCAGGGCAAAAAGGGCTGCTTCGATCTGATGAGGGTTCAAATCCACACAGGCGTCAAATAAGGCACGGCCCAGTCGATTTACCCCTTTTCCTCCCGCGCGACTCAATTCGAGAGCGTAATATTTGGCGTGATAGTCTGTTATAGGCATCTGGGCGCTGCCACCATTGAGAGCTTAACCAGTAATATCTTTTGGATTATGTAAGGAAATCCTTACCAGATGAGGTTGAGCCCGTATCGCATATTTTCTGGCTAGTAAACTACCGTTTGCACAGACAGTAGTGTGGTTAATTTATAACACATTCCAGCAAGTCTCGTAAAAAAAGAATCCTAATTTAGACAGGGCGTCAACGCCTATTTTCCTCGGTCCATTTGAGGTTACCATTTTGGTCTCTGACGTCATTAGATCGAGTAAGCTAGATTTGTGGAGAAGTTGTCTCTTCTCCAAACGGCAAAGCAAATCTCTCCAAATTTGGCTCTGAAAGCCACTCTTTAGCTACTTTAAGTGTATGATCCCATTCTGCGATCTTTAAGTATTCATTTTCATGATGTTCGTTATAATAGCCAATGCTGAGATTAACACCGGTAATATCTCTGCAGAGTTCTGAGATGTCGGTCGACCTTTTCGCACCAGCGTCAAAATAATTTGTGACAGCTTTTATGTAGGCTTTGAACTTGCCAGTTCCCACCTTGTAACAGTTGAAGTCAGTTCCTCCACAACGATCAAGTTGAACTACAAACTGATTGTCCTGATTAATCTCGTCAGCGATATCCTTGTTATGATCCATCAACCAGGAAGAGCCTGTCTGGCCGTGTTCCTCGCCGTTTGTAACAAGCAGGGAATGTCCCAAATCTTTAAGTAGCCAGAGCATGGCGCACCCGGCCCTGTCATCAGCGCCGAGCCCAAATTCATCATTGACAGCCCTGATTTCGCCATTTTCGATTCTTATTTCATTTGTTGGGCTAGGATCGGATCCGTACTCACGGTCCCAAACAGTGTCAGCATGAGCCACGAGTAAGACTTTGTTGCTTCTGGAACCTCGAACGTATAGAAATCTTTCCAGACCTTCACCACGATAAATTGCACCGGGAATTTCCAGAAAGCGTTCGAACACGCCATCAGCGCTTCCCAGCGGGATCTCGAGAAAACTTCTCAGGATTTCAATATGATTAGTTTTTTCATATCCTTTCAATAGTTATCTCCTCGGCAAAAGATTTTTCCCTGACGGTCAAAATGACGCCATCGTCATATTCCCTATTCTAATTCGGACGCGTGTCAAATGGGGACACATGTTCCTGAATTATTTTCGTGTGGGGAAATTTTTATTGCGGGCAGAGACGCCCGCCACTGCTGAGGAGGTAGTGGCGTCTCTGCCCCGTCCATAGACCTCCCATAGCGCTGCTATGGTCTATTCTGCGTAACCCCTGAAGGGTTAATATGATGTGCTCTCAGGAGGAATTTGTCTGCGCCCCGTGCGGGGAAGCTCCAGAATAGCCTATGGCAGCGCCATGGGAAAATAGGGCTGGGCGTTCCAAATGACACATTCCGATGGCGGCTACCCGGGATCCATATCACGACGAACATCCCAGCGATCGTCCCATTTCAAACACTGAACAATTTACAGTAATTTTTTGAACTCATCGGGTGTTAGACCCGCATCATGAAGATGATCACAAAAATACGCTATCGGGTTCGATCACGTCACATGTATCTCAAACAGGTTTTCAACCTGGTTTACCTGTCCAGCCACCACCAGGGGACGGCAAGAATCCTGGAGTGAAGTCGTAATAACTCGTTACCTCCATGAACAATCACACCCTGTGAAGCTCGAGGATGTTCTTCCATGAATGCCAGGAGGTTCTTGGCGTCGGAAATAGTTGGATTCCTGGTAATCTTTGCCTCAACAGGCAAGATTTTGCGGCCATGTTCGAGGACAAAATCGACTTCCCGCTTGGTCGATGTGCGCCAGTAATATATCTCCGCTCTAGGCGTCAAGACCTCACAAAGCCCCCTGAGGCTCAGATACACCAATGTCTCGAAATAGCCCCCCAATTCGCGACTCTTGCGAAGCGATTCAGCATCCGTATACCCGGACAGGAAAATGCTCAATGCCGGGTCGAGGAAAAAAATCTTGGGAGACTTTACGATCCTCTTGCTCCGGCTTGCATAATAGGCAGGCGCTCGGCTGATAATGTTCGAGACCTCGATCAACCTGATATAACGGTGTGCCGTAGTGTGACTCAGGGAACAGTCTTTTGCCACATCAGCCTGATTGAGAATTGTTCCGGTTCGCAGCGCCAGGCACTGCATGAGCCTACGGAAATCTATTAAGGATTCGACCTGGGACAACTCCCTCAGATCACGTTCCAAATATGTTTTGACGTACCCGTCCAGCCAGAGAATTACATCGCGAGGCGCCTGCATTTCCAATACCGGTGGCATGAATCCCCGGAGCATAATGTCAATCAGGTCCACTTCCGGCGGTGAGGCGCCTTGAGGCTGATGTCCCGGTTCCCACAGCGACAAGAAATTATCGCCTGTGGTTATCCCGGAAGCCTCTCCGAACAACATTGGCAGTAAATCGACATATATGGCGCGCCCTGCAAGCGATTCGGTTACTTTCTCCATCAGATAAAGATTAGCGGAACCTGAAAGAATAAATCGCTTATGGCGGTTGGACCGGTCCACTGCAAGTTTAATGGCCGGGAAGATTTGAGGAAGTCGCTGCGCTTCGTCAATAATGACTCTGTCTTTGTCCTGCCATAGACTCTGGGGATCGAGAAGCGCCTGATCCAGAACCCCATAGTCGTCAAGTGTCAGATAATGATAGTCGGCAAACTCATTGCGTAGCATGGTGCTTTTGCCGACCTGTCGTGCGCCGGTGATAACCACGACAGGCATTGAGCCGACCATCTCTCTGATAATAGGGGCAATTCTTCTCTTTTTTTAATATGTTCCAGCTTGTGGAATGATTTTATTCATGACAGGGAATATTTCCTATTTTTCTTCCCATGTCGAGCTATATCAAGCTCCGGCCTTACGGCTCGTTCAAAACCTGCTTGCGACAAAAAAACAGGATTTGTGGACAGAGGAGGGGAAAGAAGTCACAGGAATTTTACCCACCCTAATGTCCGCAAGCCTGTAACCGTACACAAAATGATCAGTGGCTCATGGAGTAGATCGATTCATTTTGAATCTGGGTAATTCTTTTTTAGCCATCCATCTACAGCACAAATTTAGTGTGTGCTCCCATTCTGCGATATTTAAATGTTCCTGGTTTCCATGTTCGTCCGTGCCCACGTCGTAACACTTGAAATCCCGGCCATTGCGCCTGTCAAATTGAATGACAAACTGGTGGTCGTGGTTGATCTCGTGAGCGATGTCCTTGTTATGACTCATCAACCAAGCAGCTCCTTTTTGGCCATCTTCCTCACCATTGGTAACAAGCAGGGAATGTCCCAAATCTTTGAGTAGCCAGAGCATGGCGCATCCAGCTCTATCATCAGCGCCGAGCCCGAATTCTTCATTGACGGCTGTAATATTGCCATCTTCAATCTTGATTGTGTGTGTTGGTGCGGTATCGTATCCGTACTCATGATCCCAATAGGTGTCCGCATGTGCCACGAGCAATACCTTGTTGCTTCTGGAACCTCTGACATACAGGAACCTTTCCAGACCTTCACCACGATAAATTGCTCCGGGGATTTCCAGGAAGCGATTGAAAACGCCATCAGCGCTTCCCAACGGGATCTCCAGAAAACTTCTCAGGACTTCTATGTGATTAGCGCCATCATATCCTTTCAATGGTTACTTCCTCGGTAAAAGATTTTTCCCTGACGGTCAAAATGACACATCGCTAATTCGTCAGATCCCCTATTCTAATTTGGACGTGTGTCAAATCAGGACAAATGTTACCATCCTACCGCACATACACAACGCGACGTTACCGTCACGGCGTTGAAAATCAGGCTCTAACACTGTACAATTAGGGAATAGAAAAAATATTGGTTTTTCGAAAAGGATTTTGAGTGCCGAGAAAGGTGCGCGACCTTATATGGGACTTGAAGAATGCCGGCTTCATAGACAGAGGAGGGAAAGGAAGCCACAGGAACTTTACCCACCCCAACGTTCGTAAACCAGTAACTGTTTCAGGAAATATTGGCGACGACGCTCTACGCTATCAAGAAAGAGCGATCCGCCTGGCGATTCAGGAGTCCAAGAAATGAGCAGAGGCGATAAGTATCTCAAGATAGTCGAGTGGTCCGACGAGGACGGGTGTTTTATTGGGAGTTGCCCTGAATTGTTTTATGGGGGCTGCCATGGTTCAGACGCCAAGGCTGTCTTCGCTGAGTTGTGCGAGATCATTGAAGAAACCATCCTACTTTACGAACAGGATGGCAAGTCGTTACCTGCAGCCATATCGGGACGAGATCTTGTCAATTCGTTGCAGAAAATAGCATAACATGGTGTTACAATAATTTTTTTATCGATGATTCGCCTTGACAAAAATCGGTCAATGAATGAAGTTCTCACTAGATAATTGAACTTCTTGGCATGAAAGAATAACTTTTGAATAAAAACATAAAAGAAATTGACCAGAATCCAAAGACTAATTCGTTGACAGAACAAATCCTGGCTTTAGCCAATTCCGGGCGTGGCAAGAGTAATGTCACAGAGTCGATGGAAAGCTCCAGGGAATCCCTCGAAAGACTCAGGAAGGCCAGGCGTCGTGGATCAGACCTCGTTCAACGGCCATTCCCAAAGTTAAAATAGGCGATTTTTGCGTGCTGCTCCTGCTTTCGTAGTAATCTAACACCGGCAGGAATTCATCATTCAATCCGCATATTACGGGCCACGTTTCCCAAAACATCGTTTGTGATCCTACGTCTATGTAGCTTTTCTCAATCGATCAATACCTGTGTGTCGCAAAACAAACAATTCATTCCAAACGGAAGCTATGCTCAACTAATTGACACTATTGATCTAATCCGATGGCCCGCTCTTCTGGCTTACTTATTGCAAGTTTTTTGTGCAGCAACATACGGATCACTCTGCGAATGGCTGAGAAAAGGACATGAAGGCTCGCATAAATCAACTAGAACTGAAGGCTCTACACAAAATTAGTCAGGTAACCGGGCAAGCTTTGAATCTGGACCAATCCCTGGAGATTATTCTTTCCATACTCTCCGAAGATTTAACGATGAAACGTGGGGCTGTAACAATAATTGATTCTGAAACGGGTAAATTGGTAATCAGGGCTTCCCACGGATTGACCAGTCAGGAACGGAAAAGAGGAGTTTACAGATATGACGAAGGGGTCACCGGAAAGATTTTTAGTTCAAATGAGCCAATTGTGGTCCCTGATATTAGTAACGACCCTCTTTTCTTAAATAAAACGGGTTCAAGGGACCTTGAAAAAAGTAAGCTTTCTTTTATCGGAGTGCCAATTACTCTTAACAACTTCCCGATAGGCGTCTTAAGCGTAGACAGGTTGTTCGATGAAGATGTCTCATTTGAGGAGGATGTACGTTTTTTATCTATTCTAGCAGCGTTCATTGCCCAGTTGATCAGTTTGAATGAGCAGGTCAAAGCACGGGAGAACCACCTTGTCCGGGCCAATCTATTCTTAAAGGAAAAGATCTCACGCAAGAGCAGCGGGTTCTTTTCAATTGCGAGAAGTCCCGCAATGCTGGAAGCTCAACAACTCGTCAAAAAGGTGGCGCCCACCAAAGCCACGGTCCTGATACTGGGCGAGTCCGGGACCGGAAAAACTTTGGTAGCCCAGATAATTCATGAATTGAGCGCAAGGTCCAGAAACCCTTTCATTAAGGTCAATAGCGCCGCCCTGCCAGAAAATCTTCTTGAAGCTGAACTGTTTGGATACGAAAAAGGGGCCTTTACAGGCGCCGCGGAAACAAGATCGGGTCGAGTTGAAGAAGCTGACGGCGGTACCCTTTTCCTTGACGAAATCGGGGAAATGTCCCTGCCTGTTCAGGCAAAACTGCTCCGGTTCCTCCAGGATAAGGAATTCGAACGTCTCGGAAGTTCAAAGACCAGGAAAGTTGACGCCAGAATAATTACCGCTACGAATCGTGATCTGGCCAAAGCTACCGTTTCAGGCGAATTCAGGCAGGACCTCTATTACCGGCTCAATGTATTCCCCATTCGCGTGCCCCCACTTCGGGAAAGAAGAGAAGACGTCGTAGGTCTGTTGAGTTTTTTTACAAAGTCTCTAGTCAAGGAGTACGGATCGGAACTTCATTTTTCACCCAAAGCAATAGAAGCTCTAATTCGTTATTCGTGGCCGGGTAATGTCAGGGAAATGGAAAATCTTCTGGAAAGGCTCGCAATAATCTCTGAAAACGGTCTTATTCATGTAGATGACCTGGCGCCTTATATCACTCATACTGTCAAAGAGACCTCTTTTGAAATCGAAACACGACTGGATTCACTTACTGAGATGGAAAAAAGAGGCATCGTAGCCGCTCTGCAGCGCAACAACTGGATCCAGTCCCGCGCGGCCAGAGACCTCGGAATATCGCTCAGACAAATGGGTTATCGTGTCAAGAAGTTCGGACTCGAAGATTACCTGAAGAAAAAGAAGATCTTTATTTGAAAGTAAATCGGGAGTAATTCGTTTTTCACTCCCATGGCCATTTTCTAAACTCCGGAAGATTTCACTTTAGAGCGTCGATTTTCTGTTTACCCGCCTCTTAAGACTGCTGTGTAATGTATGACAACGCTGGTTTCTCATCGAAAGTCGACGCTCCTGTTTCAACTCTTTGAACATCCCCAAAATTGAACAATCCTAACAAAAAAGGGACATTCAAGAACAATGTGTACAAAACTGTAACAACTATTACATTATTGTAAACATTGTCAATTTTGACCGGCTCTTTCCTTCCTGATCTCAAAGACACCCAAAAGAATTAACCCAAAGATACCAACATCTTGAAACTATTTTGCGGTCATGACGCCCAAATGGCACGAAGGTTGCCTTACCTTGCTCAAAAAACAGTGAGAGGTCACAAACAAGACACAATGAGAAAAATAGCAATTTATGGCAAAGGTGGCATTGGAAAATCCACTACGACACAAAATACAGTCGCCGGATTGGCCGAGATGGGTCGCAAAGTTATGGTAGTGGGTTGCGATCCGAAGGCGGACTCTACACGTCTGCTACTGGGCGGCCTCTCCCAAAAGACCGTACTGGACACTCTTCGAGCAGAAGGTGAAGACGTGGAACTGGAAGACATTCGGAAGACAGGTTTCCATGGTGTCATTTGTGTGGAATCCGGCGGTCCTGAACCTGGCGTTGGTTGCGCTGGGCGTGGAATCATAACCTCCATCAACCTGCTCGAACAGCTAGGCGCTTACGCTGAAAAGCTCGACTACGCATTTTACGATGTTTTGGGCGACGTTGTCTGCGGTGGTTTCGCGATGCCTATTCGAGAAGGTAAGGCCCAGGAAATCTACATCGTCGTCTCCGGTGAAATGATGGCCATGTACGCTGCCAACAACATCTGTAAAGGTATCGTTAAATTCGCCGAAGCCGGTGGCGTGAGATTGGGAGGGCTAATCTGCAACAGCAGGAAGGTCGATTTTGAACTCGAAATGATCGAAGCCTTCGCCGAACAGTTAGGAACTCAAATGATCCACTTCGTGCCCAGGGACAACATGGTGCAAAAGGCCGAAATTAACAGGAAAACTGTAATCGAATTCGAGCCTGAACATCCGCAGGCCGGCGAATACAGAACTCTGGCAAAGAAAATTGAAGAAAACAAGATGCACGTTGTTCCAAAACCGATGAGTACTGACGACCTTGAAAAACTGCTCATCAAACACGGTCTGGCGGGCTAACTATCTATAAATAGTGAAATTAAAGAAAAGGAAAATGAGGTAAAGGACATGTTGATGATCAGATCCATAGTGAGGCCCACAAAAGTGGACGACGTGCTGGCGGCCTTAATGGAAGCCGGTTTTCCCGCAGTAACAAAAATATCGGTCGTTGGCCGCGGTAAACAACGAGGCATAAAAATCGGTGAAATCACCTACGACGAGATCCCCAAGGAAATGCTTCTAACGGTAGTGCCCGACTCGGATAAGGATTTTGTCATCAAAACAGTTATAAAGGCCGCCCGGACCGGCGATAAGGGCGCTTTCGGCGACGGCAAGGTCTTCGTGAGCCAGGTGGATGAAGTCTACACTATCAGTTCGGGCATCAAGGAGACAGCTTCCGGCGAAATTGAAGAGGTAAAGATATGAAAGCAATTATGGCCATCATCCGCATGAACATGATGAACAAAACAAAGAAAGCGCTTTCCGACGCCGGCATACCGTCTATGACCGCCAAGGACGTCCTGGGCAGAGGCAAGGGTCTGGTTGACTACAGCTTACTTGAAGGCGCTGAAAAAGGTTACGAAGAAGCAATAGCTCAACTCGGTCACAGTCAACGCCTGATTCCCAAGAGGCTGCTGTTCACTGTCGTCCCGGAGAAGCTCAAGAAAAAGGCGGTTACAACTATCATCAAAGTCAACCAAACCGGTAAATCCGGCGATGGTAAAATATTCGTAATGCCGATCTCCAGTTCCATAAGTGTCCGCACAGGCGAAGGGGGCGACAAAGTCCTCGATGAAATATAAACCCGGTCTCTCCCAGGAGAAAGAAATGAAAGCATTGAATGAAAATATACCGATTGAAACCGAACAAATTGATCCTCAGGAAGTCAAGCAGGAATTGCTGAGAAAGTATCCTACTAAAGTGGCTCGCAAACGCGCGAAGCAGATCATAGTCAACAAGGTTGCTGAAGAACAGGAAATGCAGGAAATTGGCGCCAACACCCGAACCATCCCCGGGATCATCACACAGCGAGGGTGTACATACGCCGGCTGTAAAGGGGTTATCATGGGTCCGACCCGTGACATAGTAAATATCACCCATGGTCCTATAGGCTGCGGCTTTTACAGTTGGCTGACACGTCGCAACCAGACCCGTCCAGATGGCCCGGAAGACGAAAACTTCATGACTTACTGTTTTTCCACGGATATGCAGGAAGAAAATATCGTGTTTGGTGGTGAAAAGAAGCTGCGTGCCGCCATACAGGAAGCCTATGACCTGTTCAAACCCAAGGCCATCAGCATTTTTTCAACCTGCCCGGTAGGGCTGATTGGCGATGACGTGCACTCGGTAGCCCGTGAAATGAAAGAAGAACTCGGCATCAATATTTTCGGGTTCAGTTGCGAAGGGTACAAGGGCGTTAGTCAGTCGGCAGGCCATCACATCGCCAATAACGGGATTTTCAAAAATGTTGTTGGGCTCAATGACAACGTCAAGGAAGGCAAATACAAGATCAACCTTCTTGGAGAATACAATATCGGAGGCGACGCCTTTGAGATCGACCGTATCCTTAACGACTGTGAAATAACAGTGGTGTCCACGTTCAGCGGCAATTCCACTTATGACCAGTTTGCTAACGCCCATACAGCCGATCTGAACACAATTATGTGCCACAGGTCGATCAACTATGTAGCGGAGATGATGGAGACCAAGTTCGGTATTCCATGGATCAAGATCAATTTCATTGGGGCAGAGGCCACCGCAAAAACGTTACGAAAGATCGCCAATTATTTTGAAAACGAAGAACTTAAACAGCGAGTCGAAGAGGTAATCGCCAGGGAGATGCCTGAAGTAATCAAAGTCCGTGATGAAGTAAGGGCCCGCTGCGAGGGAAAGGTGGCGATGCTTTTTGTGGGTGGATCACGCGCCCATCATTATCAGGAACTCTTCAAGGAAATAGGGATGAAAACCATCTCCGCGGGATATGAATTTGCGCATCGAGACGACTACGAGGGACGGACAGTGCTGCCATCCATTAAAGTCGATGCGGATAGCCGTAACATCGAAGAACTGGAAATCCACCCTGACCCTGAAAGATTCCGGCCCCGTAAAACGAATGAACAACTGAAGAAGCTCCAGGATGAAGGTTTCCGATTCAAGGATTATGACGGCATGATGAGAGAGATGTCTGATCGGAGCTTGGTGATTGATGACATAAGCCAATACGAATCCGAGCAACTGATTGAAATTTACAAACCAGCCATCTTTTGTGCAGGCATCAAGGAAAAATTCGCCATCCAAAAGAAAGGCATCCCAATGAAACAGCTCCATAGCTACGATTCAGGAGGCCCATACGCCGGCTTCAGGGGGGCTATCAATTTTTATCGGGAGATTGACAGAATGGTCAACAGCAAGATTTGGAAGAGCATAAAGGCCCCCTGGCAGGAAAGCCCCGAACTAGCGGCCAAATACGCCTGCGATTGAGCCGAAAAGGAAGGAACAGACCAATGTTACTGCGACATACTCCAAAAGAAATTACTGAACGAAGCGCCTTGACCATCAACCCGGCCAAGACCTGCCAGCCCATTGGCGCCATGTACGCCGCCCTGGGTATTCACGGTTGCCTCCCGCACAGTCATGGCTCGCAGGGTTGCTGCGCATATCATCGAAGCGCTCTTACACGCCATTACAAAGAACCGGTAATGGCCGCCACCAGTTCCTTCACAGAAGGAGCTTCCGTCTTCGGCGGACAGGCCAACCTGGTTCAGGCTATAGATAACATTTTTACCATCTACGAACCGGAAGTGATAGCCGTTCACACTACATGTCTATCCGAGACAATCGGCGACGACATTCCTCAGATAACACGTAAAGCCGAAGCGGACGGCAAAATCCCTGAAGGTAAATACGTCATACATGTGAATACACCGAGTTATGTTGGAACGCATGTGACCGGATTTGCGAACATGACTAAAGCAATGGTGGACTATTTTGCAGAGTCCACCGGGCACAAGATTGATCAAATCAACATTGTGCCAGGTTACGTAGAACCATCCGACATGGAGGAAATCAAAAGAATAGCGGCAATGATGGGCGTACGTGTTGTGATGTTTCCCGACACATCCAAGGTGCTCAATCGGCCACAGACTGGAAAATACGAAATGTTTCCCGAAGGTGGCGTGACGGTGGAAGCGCTGAAAACTACAGGAGACAGCCTGGCTACGATTGGTCTGGGACGACTGGCTTCAGGACCAGCGGCGCAGGCGCTTGACACAAAATGCAATGTTCCGTGTGAAATCCTTGATCTGCCGATTGGATTCAAAGCAACTGATCGATTCGTGGATACGCTGAGAAAAACCCTTGGGATAACCGTGCCAGACATCATCAATAATGAGCGCGGCCAGTTGTTGGATATCATAACCGACATGCATCAGTACTTCTACGGGAAAAAGGTCGCGCTGGCGGGTGACCCTGACCACCTGATCGCCATGACTGAATTCCTCGTTTCGATTGACATGTGGCCGATCCACATTGTTACCGGCACATCGGGGAAAAAATTCGAATCCCGTATTCGTGAAATTACCAAAGATTCTCCTTACCCCATAAATGTAAAGGCGCCGGGAGACATGTTCCTGTTGCACCAGTGGATCAAAAATGAACCGGTGGACCTGCTTATGGGAAACACCTACATGAAGTACATCGCCCGTGATGAGGACATTCCTCTGATTCGGATGGGCTTTCCCATCCTGGATCGAATCGGCCACAGCTATTTTCCGATTGTTGGCTATCGTGGTGGTATGCGTCTGTTGGAAAAAATCCTTGACGCTATCCTGGATCGACAGGATCGGGACGCCCCTGAAGAAAGTTTTGAACTAGTGATGTAAGAGGAGACGATACATGAACAAACCGGATTATCATATTTTCGTTTGCGCGAGTTTTAGAGGCACGGAAGCCAAAGGTAAATGTATCAAAAAAGAATCTCTCCGGCTTATCCCGTATCTCGAGGAAGAACTGGCCGATCGTGGCTTGAACGCAATGGTTTCAAGCACGGGTTGTTTAAAACTTTGTGAGGATGGACCGGTGATGATCATCTATCCTCAGGGATATTGGTACCGTGAGGTTATCAGCGAGGAAGTCGTAGATGAGATCCTGGACGCGCTGGAAAAAGGCCACGCCGCCGAGTCCCATCTCCTGGCATGAAATTATTAGGAAGGTCCCTGCAATGACAAATACAATTTTTGCAGAAAGAAAAGATCAGGTCCATCGAAAAGGCGAAGAGCCTTTTCAGATGGCCTGTGACAAAGAAAGCCTGGCCGGAGCTGTAAGCCAGAGGGCTTGTGTTTTCTGCGGCTCCCGAGTTGTCCTTTATCCAATAACGGACGCTTTGCACCTCGTTCACGGCCCAATCGGTTGCGCCGTATATACGTGGGATATCCGAGGCGCATTATCGTCGGGCCCTGAGCTACACCGTCACAGCTATTCCACTGACTTGCAGGAGAGCGATGTAATTTTTGGAGGTGAAGACAAACTGTACAGGGCCCTTACACAGTTGATTGACCGGATTAGTCCAAAAGCGGCTTTTGTTTACTCGACATGTATAGTCGGAATCATAGGCGATGATCTGGCCGGTATATGCAGGAAAGTGGAACGGGAAAAAGGTATTCCGGTGATCCCAGTGGAATCTGAAGGTTTCAAGGGAAACAAGAGAGCGGGATATAACGCTGCCTGCAGGGCCATGTTCCAACTTGTGGGCACTGCCCCAACAGATGACATTAGTCCACTTAGTGTGAACATTCTCGGCGATTTCAATCTCGCCGGTGAGATATGGATTGTTCGTGAATACCTCGAACGGATGGGAGTACAGGTCGTCGCCAACATTACTGGAGACGGCAGGGTTGATGACCTCCGTCGGGCCCATGGAGCTGCGTTGAATCTTGTGCAGTGTTCGGGATCTACAATAGATCTCGCCAAGATGATGGAGGACGAATATCAGATACCATTTTTAAGAGTTTCCTATTTTGGGGTCGAAGATATGGCTGAGTCACTCTATAATATTGCGGAGTTTTTCAAGGATGTCGATCCACAAGTCATGGAACGGACCAAAGCGCTCGTCCGGGATGAATTGAGTGAACTCTATCCAAAGTTGAGGGAATACAGGCAAGCGCTCGAAGGCAAAAAAGCCGCAATCTACGTTGGAGGGGCTTTTAAGGCGTTTTCTCTGGTAAAAGCTTTTAGGCATTTGGGGATGACCGTTGAACTGGTTGGTTCCCAGACCGGGACTGAGGAAGATTATAAGGAACTCCACGAAATAACTGATCCGGGGACAATAATTGTTGATGATTCCAACCCACTTGAACTGTCGTCATTTCTTCAAGAAAAGGATGTAGACATATTCGTCGGAGGAGTCAAAGAACGTCCTATAGCATATAAACTCGGCGTAGGGTTCTGTGACCACAATCACGAACGAAAAGAGGCGCTCGAGGGCTTTATTGGGATGTTGAATTTTGCCAAGGAAGTTTATTCAACAGTCATGAGTCCTGTGTGGCGTTTTACCCCACGAAAAAAGGCGCTTTATTCAAAGGCCCTGGAAACGGATGTGTGTCATGAAATCAAAGCTATTGAAAACTGAAAAAGAACCATATGTGGCCACAACTGATAGTTGCAAGCAGTGTGCGCCCTTGGGGGCATGCCTGGCTTTCAAGGGTGTGGAAGGATCGGTTCCTTTCCTCCATGGGTCGCAGGGATGCGCAACATATATGAGGCGATACGTAATAAGTCATTTTAGGGAACCTGTTGATATCGCGTCATCATCTCTGGGAGAGAAGCACGCGATTTACGGAGGCGGACCTAACCTCAAATTGGGTCTCAAGAACGTGATGGCCAAGTATCACTGCGGTGTCATTGGAGTGGCGACTACATGTTTGACCGAAACAATTGGAGATGACACTCCAAGGCTGGTGAAAGAGTTCCGGGACGAGTTCGCTGATGAGTTGGAATGTCACGGAAACCCATCAATTGTTAATGTTTCCACTCCGAGTTACGCAGGTTCACACGTTGACGGGTTCCATTCAGCGGTCCGGGCGATTGTTGATCAGTTAGCTTCTAATGTTCCAGCCATGGAGAATACTGTGAATCTGTTGCCTGGTTTTGTGTCTCCGGCGGATATTCGTTACCTCAAAGAGATTGTCCATGATTTTGGACTAAATCCGGTCGTCTTACCGGACATTTCTGAAACGCTCGACGGTCCCGCTGCGTCTGAATACGAAAAAGTTCCGTCCGGTGGGACACCGGTCGCCAGCATTAAGGGAATGGGAACGGCTCTATCCTCGATAGAATTCGGTCGATGCCTGGCTAATTCAATGGGCGCTGCGAACGTCCTGGAGGACAGATTCAACGTCCGCTCCAGGAGACTGGGGACCCCGATCGGGCTCAGGGAAACAGACATTTTTATGGATGCGCTGAAAGAAATTACCTGCAGGACGATTCCTATCAAATATGAACTGGAAAGAGGTCGACTAGTTGATTCTTATGTGGACGGTCACAAATATATTTCCGGCAAAAAGGCCGTAATTTACGGTGACCCCGACATGGTGGTAGCATTGACATCTTTTTTGACGGAGATTGGGATTAGGCCAGTCCTTTGCGCTACCGGCGCCAAGAGTCAACTTTTCAAAACCGCTATTAAAACAGTGACGGAAGAAATTCTGGATGAATCACCTGAAGTTTTAGATAATGTGGATTTTTACGACATAGAGGAGACAGCGGAGGAATTGAAACCAGATGTTCTTCTCGGTTCCAGCAAGGGTTACAAGCTGTCCAGAAAATGGAACATCCCTCTTGTAAGGTTGGGATTTCCCATCCACGACCGTTTTGGGGCCCAACGAATTTGCCAACTAGGCTATAAAGGGACTCAAGACCTTTTTGATATGATTGTCAATGCCGTAATACAGGCGAAGCAGGACCGCTCCCCTATCGGTTACACTTACATATGAGCCGGTTTCAATTATACAAGCGGCGCCAAGACTAAGGAGTTACCCATGAACCAGCTAATTAACACGAAAACTCATCCGTGCTTCAATGTTGAGGCTAAACATACTTACGCCCGGGTCCACTTACCAATAGCCCCGGATTGTAACATCAAGTGCAATTACTGCAATCGACGGAACGACTGCATCAATGAAAGCAGGCCAGGGGTGTCCAGCGCAATACTTACCCCGTCGCAGGCCGTTGATTATCTAGAGAAAATAGTGGCCGAGGTCCCAAACCTCAGTGTTGTGGGTGTAGCCGGACCTGGCGACCCGTTTGCAAAACCGGAACTGACTATCAAGACATTGAATCTAGTGCGTGAGAAATTTCCTCATCTGCTACTGTGTCTCGCCAGTAATGGTTTGAATGTATTGCCATATGTCGAGGATCTCAAACAACTCAATCTTTCACACATGAGCATTACAATAAACGCTGTTGACCCGGCGATAGGAGAAAGGATTTACAGTTGGATAAGGGACGGCAAAGTCATCCATAGAGGCAGGCAGGCGGCTCAAATTCTCCTGGAACGACAACTTGCCACTGTAAAGACGCTCAAGGAAGCGGGTATAATAGTAAAGGTGAATACCGTTACTATACCCGGTATTAACGACCATCATGTCCTGGAAGTGTCAAAAAAGATGGCTGAACTCGGAGTAGATATCCAGAATTGCATGGTGATTTATCCGAATCAGGGGACCCCGTTTGAGAATATTAAGGAGCCATCTCCTGAAGAAATAGGCGCAATACGCAAGGAAGCGGAAAAACATCTTCCACAGATGCGACATTGCACTCGTTGCAGAGCCGATGCTGTGGGGCTCCTTGGGAAAGACCTGAGCCCGGAAAGGACCAATGAACTCATGAGGCAGGCGACCACTGCCGGCCCTTCGCTTGACCGACGGCCATATGTGGCGGTAGCGACACTTGAAGGCATGCTCGTCAATCAGCACCTTGGCGAGGCTTACAAGTTCCAGATCTGGGGAAAAGGGAACGGTGACTACGTGCTTGTGGAGGAACGGGAAGCTCCTGAAACTGGCGGAGGCACGGAACGATGGAATGAGATGGTTCGTATCTTCAAGGATTGCAGAGCCGTGCTGGTGAGTGGAATTGGAGGTAATCCGAGAGAGGTCCTTGAGGAAAATGGGATCATCCCGATCGAGATGAACGGCTTTATCGCTGAAGGGTTAAAAACTGTTTACGAGGGTGGCAATTTGGCGAGTCTGAAATCAAGACCGTTAACGAACAGAAAGGGTTGTGGATGCTCGGGAAACGGATTGGGCTGTGGATGATCACTATTGGTTTGAACCTAAACAATTTCTCCATCAAAAAGGGCCGAGACAAATTCTCTTACAGGGAACACAGTGACATCATCAAAATGATAAGTCCTTGATCCGCAATAAATTCAGATCAGGCGGTCAATTTTAGGTCCAGAGCCACTGGCTATGGATCTTAGGGGCTTTCCCCAAGCCCGGTCCCAATGTTCGGCCCTTTTGACCTCGACAGCTACCACACGAGGAGAATTGTCGAATTGTCGTCTCAATTTTTCGTAGATTAGGCTATTAAAATTTGCAGACAGGGTTTCAGGGCCTTGATCCAGGTCCAAACACGAATAAAGAACCATTGGGGCAATTGAAAAGGCGGGGGCTATATATGTGGATGAAGGATGGGATATGGCCGCGCAGATCCAAAGGTGTATGGAACTTGATCGTTCCCTAGGTTTTCCGTAATACACGACCAAGTCCCCAAGGATTTTTTTCAAGGGCGGCCTTTTGACCGTGAAGATTTCAAGTCAATAGTTGTATTTTGAACGGTCATGACCGGTACAGTACTTCTATTTCTCGGAACGCTGTTTATCCACAACTCGTATCGTGGCTTTTCCCTTCTTAGGGTTCACTTCAATGAGTGTAGCATGGCCGGATTTTATTTTGACGTTGGGTATGGCCCTATGAGATTCCGCTATGCCTTTAAGTTTGGGTAAAATAACAGTGTACATTCCTGGGGCCAGAGCCATGTCTTCATCAGGTGGCACACTTACGGTGGCCTTGTCGTTTCTAATTTCCACTTTTTGGAATGTGGAAACCCTGAGCGCCTTTTTGTAACGATCCATGGCGCTCTCCAACTGAGCGGGGGTTTCGATGGCTAGAAAAAGCCCTCCAGATTTCTTTGCAAGTAGCGAATAGGTGGGGTGTCTCTTGATTGGCGCGCCTATGGCCAGGACATCCACGGTTACCTTCGCTCCCGGACTCTGTCGATTTAAGACCCGAGAAGTTTCCTTTGACGGGCATTTGGCTTGTCCGCACGTCACCAGCAACAGCCTGGGAACATGAGAGCTTATTCCTCCAAAGTCCCTTTTAATTGAGCCTATTACAGCGCCACAAGGATTGGTCACTTTCCCGGATCCCAAAGCATTGATTTTTTCTTTAAGACCTTTATATGGGTATTCGGCCCAATTATAGACAATGTGAACCGGACAGGGGCCAGTTTCCTTGGCTGGATCTCCCTTACATGAAAAATCTTTCATAGCGATCTTTGAACCCGGAGGAATCGCCTCCGGGAGCGCCGACGCGAACTCCTTGGACAACTTGACCCTCGCTGGTTTCCAGCGTTTGGACTCGCGATTCATGACCGCTGAATTATCCATGATAACCATGAGCGCCCACTTATTATACACACCAGAGTAGTTATGAATCTTGATGCGAATAGACCCCGGCAACTGAAATTCCTGGGAAACATTTGCCTTAAGAGGTTTCCCGTCGTTTGACGGTTCCCCACTTTTTACGCCTGATTGCGGCCCGACAGAAGACTCAGCAAGTTCACCTTTGCTGACTGACTCCTTGGGTTGGTTAGCGACAGCAGCCTGGTCACCGGATTTTGTTTGAGACACGTTGATGGGCTTAGATTTGTTTTCTGTGTCAGTTTTTGACTGGGACGAGCTTTTTTGCAGGTCCGAGACCAACGACGGCAGGTTCCGCGCGGAAGTGGCAGGAGCGATATTAGCGGTAGGAGCCTGTGAGTCGTTGGGAGCAGCCTGAAGGGTTTCCTGACTCTTGGGTGAAGTGGAATACGGAGTCCCCGGCGCCGGGGCATTTTCGGAGGTCTCAGACGACAAAGCTAACTTGTCGGCTTTTTCCGTATCGATTGTTGCGGTAGGAGTTGATGGGGCTACTACGGAAACTTCTGGACCAGACGTAACCGATTTCGTGCTCTTAACATCGGGAACTTGTGAATGACCGGCCAGTAATGATAGAACTTTCGCCGACGCAAATCGCATTGTAGAAAAAACTTCATTTCTATATACGGAACATACGGCTGTGACAATTACAACTACTACGATGAGCAGCATAAGAGATAATCTGGTAGGCCCCTGCCGAGAATCACCAGGTTTTATTGTATTCTCATCCGTAATCTGTGGGTCTTCGGAATGATTATCTGACGCAGTCATTGCAAGCTCCTTTTGTTCCCGATTCGGGTCTGACTAAATGACTTCAATATGCCTGCGACACACCGCAATAGGCCCATATGACAAAATTCAGTCAATAATAAAATCGTATCACGAAACACTTCACTAAACTAAATCGAGCTACGAAGCTTTGAGAGATTAGTCCGGGGTAGCAATAAGCCGAATTCTGTTTCCGGAAAACCGGACGACGATCATTCATCTAGGATGACGGTTACCCGCCACCTCCAGCGACCAACCCGGAAGCATCGGACGGGCAGCCCTCAATCGCTTCCCTATTTGGTCTTGCTCCGGATGGGGTTTGCCTGGCTTCCCGTGTTACCACGAGAACCGGTAAGCTCTTACCTCACCGTTTCACCCTTACCTCCGTTCCCGAAGGCGGTTTACTTTCTGTTGCGCTTTCCTCAGGGTTTCCCCCACCGGGTGTTACCCGGCATCTTGCCCTATGGAGTTCGGACTTTCCTCTCGCTTTATTGCGGGCGATCGTCTAGCCACCCCGGACAATTGCCTTATATAGCGGGACTTCCAAAAAAGCAAGAGTTGGTTGCACGCCAAAAGCCTTGAAATACTTGCGATTATGATATATAATTAAATAGATTTGTTATATCTTTACTGGAGCCCACTGATGATTCGACTTTGCGCAACAATTTTTCTTTTAATATTTCTTGGTTTTCAGTGGGCATTCGGCGCTATAGGCGGTGAAGACGCCTCAAATTTAATCGATCGTTTAAAAGGCACAAATTTTCATGAACTGGGCTTTGAAGCTCCTGCAAATAATATGCGGTTCACAACCATAAATGGCGCCGAGATCGATTTACGCCAACTTGAAGGGAAAGTTGTCATTTTGAGTTTTTGGACGGTTGAAACTGCTCAGTGGCCTAGTCAGATGCGGTCTCTCGAAAAATTGCAGTCCAAACACCGTAAT
>JAJYDQ010000118.1 GCA_021777225.1 Deltaproteobacteria bacterium | reverse complement strand
GTTTTCGGACTGGTGTCACCTTACGGCTGGGGCAAATTATTTGATAGCTAAGCAACTAACCAACACCATCAAAGAACAAATTTTCAATAAGCCACTTACCGAAGGTGATCGAATTGATGATATCAGTAGCTTCTTCTGGAGCCTAACTGTTACGGCAAAAGTTTTGTACGCCCCTCCGCCAGACAATGAGAGAAATAGTGTAGCAAATATTCTATCAGGATATCCGAATCGCTCAGAGTATTTATCAAAAATACCCGATCCGGAGTCCAGACAGGAAATCGTCCTTGATTTAAACCAGGTATTTGAGATTAGCCGAGCGAGGATTGTTTGGGGTGATAGAGAATCGGTCCCCAAGCAGTGGGAATTGGACATTTCCACTGACAATGAAAATTGGGAGCCTTGGATAAAGGGTGATAACAAACAGTTAGACAACTTTTCTTTATGGCCCGGCTATGAGTACTATGGTTCATCCTATGTTAAAGCTCATTATTTGAAATACATGCCTATAGATGGAGCCAATAATCCGATCCGCCTGCGGTCCCTGAGCGTTTCCAGATAATAGCCTTCATCGTTTTTATTCAGAATCCTTAACGATCTCGGTCAACTGTTTTTTCGGGACCATGGAACCGAATTTTGGACAAGTGCTTTTTAGCCGAAAGACCAAGAAAAGACCATCTTTTTCTCCCTACATTTTTCTAGACAAAATGGTCCACTGAGGGTTATAATCAAGTAGGTAGTTCTATAAATAATGAGCAAGGGGGGTGAGACTCACATTTTGACAAACTGTAAAACAAATTGACACTGTACAATCCCTGCTGTTTCGTGAATTACTCTTAACTATTTAATATCAGACATGCTCAATTGCTGGCATTAAAATTGCTAACTTATTGGTTGACGAAATTTTATAGAGCATGTTCAAAACACTGTTCGGAATTAATTGCTGCCACTGTCTATACGAATCTGGCTCGATAGTCAGAATGGGGGTGTAACAAAAGATGTACGCCTTGGAAAAATGTTGGGAAATCAGGCAATGCGCCTCAAAAGAGAATTGTCCAGCATATCCTCACTTTGGTAGGTCATGCTGGCTAATTACGGGCAAGCTTCGTTTCTTGTCCAACCAGAAAGACATCCCGGCCTGTCATAGGACGTGTGAATCATGCGAAGTATACCAGTGGCATATGGCGCTCCTTGAAAAGAGATCTCTCAATAGGGGTTCCGAATTGATCAGGGATCAGAGCGTCGGAACCACTAACTCCCCACAGGATGTTGAGTGTTGCATATTTCCACGTTCAGATCGTGGACAGATACCTAGATACTGAGAAATAAGAAGGGAGGAAACTAGAAAATGCGTAGTCTCATTCCGTGGAAATGGGGAGGCAGCCAAAGCTCTCCTGACAATGCGATGATCGAATTCAAGAAAGAGGTTGATGATCTCTTTAGTAAATTCTTTGGTTCTGAGGGATGGCTTCCCACAAGTTACTTTAGTCGTGGATTCAACCCTGCTTTAGACATTTCTGAGACTGACGAAGACATAGTTGTCAAAGTCGAATTACCTGGGGTAGACCCGAAAGGAATTGAGGTAAATCTCGCCGGGACAACCCTTACAGTTAAGGGTGAGAAGAAAGAAGAGCGCGAAGAAAACACTGAAAGCATGCATCGGATCGAAAGGAGCTATGGTAGTTTCTTGCGGTCTATTACTCTTCCATGCGAAGTTAATGAGGAAAAAACGGAAGCGACATTTAAAGATGGCGTGCTGAACCTGAAATTACCTAAGAGCGAACCTTCCAAGAAGAATTCAATAAAAATTGATGTGAAATAGATTTGGAGCAATTTGAGAGTGTATTCAATACAAAGTAAGAATTAGATCTTTGAGTATTCTTAAAGGGCTTCGCCTCTCGGGGGTCCTACAAACATTAGACGATTGACCATCGGCCTGCCAAAATCTGTGCTAATTGGATTTTAGACTGTGTAGTTTTTGGATTTACCAAACGAGCACCGGCCCTGGCCATCGCCACGGAATTGTGGGGGTTCTGATGGAATGGTTAGATCGGTTTAAATCAATGACACAGGAACAGGTCGCGTCTACCATGGTAGACATGATCTCATATGTGTCTCCTGGCACATTCCTTAAATTGAGCGTCTTGGCGTCGCAACTTGTTGCCGGCGAAAGTGCGAACGCGGCGGTTAGCGCGGTGCTTGACAGCCTCAGAGAAGGTGAAAACGGCCAAGCGACCAAAATGTTCCGTCGAGTAATGACGGATCTCTCACCACATTGTCTGAAAACGGTTGCAAAAAATCTTTTCATTAACGGACTCTTGAAGAGTTCATCGCTAAGAGAAGAGTTTGCGACCAAACACGGATTCTCACCACCCTTCACAATACTCATCAGCCCCACCATGCAATGTAATCTTCAGTGCCGTGGTTGTTACTCCGGACGATACGTTCGAGACAAAGGTTTGCCTTACGATTTATTGGATCGGCTCCTCTCTGAAGCTCGCTCTATGGGGATCATGTTCATTGTGTTCAGTGGAGGCGAACCCTTAACCCGGAGTGAAGAGCTATTCCGTCTCATCGAAAAATACAGCGACATGTATTTCATGTTCTACACTAACGGGACACTCATAAGTGATTTCGTCGCCGATGAATTGTATAGATTGGGAAACGCTGGGGCTATAATTAGCTTGGAGGGTTTCGAAGAAGCGACGGACGACAGACGTGGAAAGGGCGTTTACAAAAAGATCATGCCTGCCATGGACAGACTGAAACAGCGGGGTGTTCCTTTTGGGACTTCTTTAACCGTAACCTCTCATAATGTGGAGCATCTCACAAGTGACGATTTTTTTGCGCACCTCGTAAACAAAGGAGTTATGGTTTGCTGGTTTTTCCTGTTCATGCCAGTTGGCAAGAACCCTGATGTCCAGCTCATGCCCTCTCCCGATCAACGAGAGTATCTCCGACGCAGGGGCTCAGCGCTACGACAAAAATTTCCTATCTTTATTGCTGACTTCTGGAATGACGCTCCTTATGTCGGCGGATGCATTGCGGGTGGCAGGAACTACATCCACATTAATGCCAACGGTGACGTGGAGCCATGCGTTTTCACGCATTTTGCGGTAGACAATATCTATGACAAATCTCTACTCGATGTCCTTCACAGCGATTTTTTCACCACCATAAGATCGAAACAGCCGTATTCGGAGAATCTGTTGACACCGTGCATGATCATAGATAACCCGGATGTGTATAGACAGGTAGTGCGGTCCGCTAGCGCCTACCCCACTCACGACGGAGCAGAAGATGTAATCACCAAGATCAAACATGAACTGGATGATTACTCATGTCGTTTACGGGTCATCGAAGACCGTGTCTGGGCGGAGGAAAAATCGGCCTACGGCTATTGAAATAGTTTTACTGGAAGAATCGGGATGATGAAACATCAAGCAGATCAGTAACAGATGGTACGCAATTTGTTCCGAACGTTGAACAATCTTCTTCAGCAGCTTCAGAATGGCTACCTATTACGCCTCCTGCGCGTTTTCCGGCTCGGATCATGTGCCTCCCCCGACAATTTGTATCGTATTTTCCCTGCAGCGCACCAGGCGTGCTCTCAAGTCTCCATATATTATGGTCGCTCGATCACCGAAACAAAGGGATGAAAAACATTTGAACAGATTTTCGATGGTCGTAAGATTTTCTGCTTTCCTCGCGCTCCCGCAAGCGTCTGAAAATAGTTCAGCCTTTACCACCGGACATAGCCCAATTGAAATAGACCAAAACTGTTGAAATGCACGGATGCAAGAGTTATATGTACATGAAAAAAGGATCAAGAGAGAGATAGCAAATGAACGGCAAGGAAATTATCACGGAGAAAGTTAATCGAGTTGCAATATTGAGATTTAATAGACCACTAGTCCACAACGCTCTGAACGCCGCTATGTTTAAGCAACTCGAAAAGGCTCTAAATGAGGTTGAGAATGATTCAGGAACAAGAGTTGTAATTTTTACGGGTTCCGGGGACAAGTCGTTCATTGCTGGATCAGATATAAAGGAACTTAGACAGCGGAATCCATTAACAGGAATAGAAGCTTCTATTGAGAGACAGAGCATTCTCAACAGAATCGAAGGATTTCAAATCCCATCAATTGCTGCGATTAACGGTTATGCCTTCGGGTTTGGATTTGAACTGGCCCTATCGTGCACACTAAGACTGGCGTCGGAAAAAGCTTCTCTCGGGCAGCTAGATATAAACCTTGGGATAATTCCGGGAGCAGGCGCCACGCAGAGACTTCCAAGATTGATAGGAAAAGCGAAAGCCTCCGAGCTAATACTTATGGGGCGAATCATTCCAGCGGAAGATGCGTTTCGGATAGGACTAGTTAACAAGGTCGTCCATCATGAGATCTTGATGGAGGAGAGCCTTCGATGGGCGGAAGAGCTAGCGGAGAAGAGCCCCGTTGCCATGAAATACGCCTTAACAGCTATAAACCAAGGGATGGGGGCAGATTTAGCAACAGGTTTGAAAATTGAAAGCCAATGCCTCGGCGCTTGCTACGCTTCCCCTGACAGTCAGGAAGGGCTGAAAGCTTTTTTGGAAAAGAGAAAACCCAAATTTGGAGAGGATTGAAATTAAGAAAGCAGTTTCAAGAATCGGTCCTCAAATCAGAAACTAACAGCTTTTTCCCGTTGGCATTTCTGAAACAGTACACAAAAAATGTTACCTTTTTTACCAGACCACTTGAATTAAATCCTTAAAATAAGGCATTTATATTCATTGTTCAATTTTTCCTGGTTACAAAGCGGAATATCCTGGAACATCTGTCTGATCCAGCTCCACAAGATGGATTTCCAATCTTCTACTCAGCGCCGCCGCCACGCGAGTCGCCATCGCGAGAAAATCACCCTGATAATCAGCTTCTTCTATGTCCTCAATGACCGCCTGCGAAACTCCGACTAGCGAGGCTACATCGTCACGAGTCAAACCTTTACTAATTCTAAGGTCGTAAAGTTCGCGAGCTATTTCGAGCTTGGTATCGAATTCATCGAACAACTTGACCAGATTGTCGTCACCTTTGACATACCGGTCGTAAGCCCAATCAAAAGCGTCACATTCAATTTTGTTTTCAGACATATCGCTCACTCCCGAGGAACGAATGAAAGTCAGGGGCAATCATGAATTGTCTTTTACGATCGATTGCCCTTCTGATATCAGGCTCTGGAACAACATCCTTTTTAACAAGTCCAAACCTTTTTTCAAGAATTGACCACAATGGATTCAAGGTCCCTTCTCATCAATGTGCCGGATAAAGCTGTGCCCCTCCAACTTTGCAGGTAAGTATAGAGGAAGGACTAAATCACGCCTCTTGCTAATCCTCCGTCACGGGCCATGCAATCTGATATCTGCGCTGTGTATCGCGTGTTCCTTACCGGGCGCCAGGCGTGCCCGCAGCGGCTTTCTGACCCATTCCTCATCCATCTCAGGCGGTCCAGCCATTCTGTTTCCCCGCGGATTAATTTTTGTTTGTCGTTGCGTCCCAGTTATCTTGTCGGTTCCACATAGGTGCTCTTACATAATGTCGAGTTTTCCGACCCTGCCGGGTTCCATTCGCTGCCGCTCATCCGAAAACAGACACTATCTAATCACTTTACTCTGTCTATGACCCCTGGTTCTATGGATTGTTCATTACTGGCTGACTCCAAACAGAGTCCAGCCATGGCCGCCTGCATCCTGTCAATCACGGTCCTCTTCAATCGTCTTAACAAAACATGCTAGAAAAGAATTTAATTTGCTACTGGGGTAAATCGGGCAATGGGATCATTCGTATGCGATGTTCTTCTACTACTGAGAAATGACCAGTCCAATCATTACGAGTTCTAAAAGCTTTCACAGCGAGGTTGGCCACAAATTCCGGCGATCGTGGCGTTATACGAAAAAGGATCACCCCACATGATATCCGTAATCCTGATCTAAACGCCAACTCTCCGAAGTCTTTGTCAAAAGTTACCACAATTCGATTCTCAGCTTCGGCATGAGCCAATACTTCTTTGTCGCTAGCTCCTGGGAATTCTGTGCGAACCCAAATAACATCATGCCCATCGTTACGGAGCGCCTCGACCGCTTCTCCGGGAAAATTTTCGTCAGCAAGAAGTTTCACGGCCTCAGATCCAGCGGATAAACCTTCTCTCCTTGCAACACTGAACTGGCGTAGCTCAAACAAGCCAGAATATCTTCCGTGGTCAACCCCTGATAATTTCTTAGAATATCCTCATGAGACCACCCATTGGCCAGCAGGCCTATGATGAACTCAACAGCGATTCGAGACCCCTTTATAATCGGCTTTCCTACAAGCACGTCAGTATCGACAGTTATGCGGTCCTCAGAGTTCACGAATTCCTCCTATATTGCTTAAAAGAAAAAGCTGAGATCCCTTAAAGATATTTTGAAAAATCACCCCAAAGGTTCTCTGGTTTCGAATGCGCCCTGTACAGGTCTCGTGAGGGCTTCTCCTTTCCATGCTCCAAGAAACTCATAAGCCAATTTTTGTTTTTTCCGTCTTTTATCCGGCCCGACAGGCGCTTCGTCCAATGGCGCCAGAATTACCTCGACCGGTCGATTCCTCAAGGAATCCGGCATGTCTATAGTTTCAGGGAGGCTTTCGTAAATCTGTCTGACAACGTCCACAATTTCTCTCCGATCTTAGTCGGGGCAATAACACGTCTACCTTACATCAATATAGTTTCCGTTTCCAGAAATGAGTTTCCTGTCGTCCGCAGTGACATGGAACACACTCCTAATAGACGATCTGTAAACTCTTTTCTGTCTCTATAGGCTTAGGGCCTATTTACGGACTATTTCCCGATAGCTGCTCTGGACAGATCGCAACCTTGACTAAGCCCACCCACCTGTGACGGCTCTGGCCTTCGGCCGCCTGCATCCCTGTTCACAAATGTCTTCAGCCAAAATCCAGTCAAATTGAAGGTGAGCTAGTGTTACAGTATGAGCATCTTCTCGTCAGTCAGGATTTTCCACGAGGCGGTGTCACGAAAAACAACAAATAAGCGCCTAGCCAGAGGTTTGCGGGACCTGTTGTTCTGCTTCATTGAGATCAATGACAAAGTCTTCCCGCTCCATAACAATTTGTTTTAACTTTCCCATCTTGGAAGCAGCGCCTCTTTTTACAAGGTCAATTACGAGGATGTATAGGGTCTTGTCATGAAAACGGAGCACATTGAAGGGGTTCTCTGAAAGATCAGTAGCGCAACACAAACCTTTATCACTCGTATCAAAAGTGAATGCTCCACCGCCTATAAGGCGGTGGCTTCCCGTTTGTCGACTGTAAGTCGACTTCATGCGTTGTCGCCTATCGAGAAGTCGTCATCACGGGCTCGCTCCATTTTGTCTTGCATCT
>JAJYDQ010000117.1 GCA_021777225.1 Deltaproteobacteria bacterium | reverse complement strand
TTGTTTTGGAACAGAGAGCAAATTTCTTGTCCTGGACAAACTTGCGAGCAGCCAGGAAGAATCCAATTACATGAAGAAGCCTAACGACAAAAAATATAGCGTTTGGCGCTAGCTTATAAGCACAGCCAATATTTTGGCGGGCTTGTTCCCATGGGCTTTCACCAGATGTACATCACTGGAATCATAATAAATAGCGTCACCAGGACCTAAGACATCTTTTGTTTGCCCAACCAAGACATCCATTTGGCCCTCCAGGACATAAATGAATTCCTGCCCATCATGAGCCGAAGGTTCATCTGCGTCAGATGGGTGGAGCGTAACGACGAACGGTTCCATGAGTCTGTCCTTTTTCCCAGGAGCCAGGGATTCATACTCATAGCCTCGGTGTTCTTCCTTGGATTTTCCAAAGCGCTTAAAACTCTTTCTGGCTCCAGCTCTGACTATTGTAAAAGCCTTGTCCCCCTCGGAAATAAAATCCGACATCCTTAGAGATAGGGTTTTGCTCAATTTTATAAGCTGACCAAGAGGCAGAATCGTTTTACCTTCTTCCATTTCTTCGAGTAAACTGGCGGTGATCCCAATTTTTGAAGCGAGTTCCTGAAGTGAAAATCCCATTGATTGTCGGGCCGCTCGAAGTTTAGGCCCATGATCAACGTCCTTTTCCTTTTGGAATTCGCGGTTTGCCGCTTCAACGGCTACCGGGTCGGTGAGCAAATCAACGCCCTTTTCGTCTCCGTATCCATCTACAGTGTTGCGGAAAGACTGATATGAAGTCTCTTTGAACTCTTCGTCCATGTCTGATCCTTTCAATTGGTATGGTCCCGAACAAATGGCCCTGATTCAGGAGATCACATTGATCGGCCCGGAACGCCGATGTTTCTGGCGATTACTATACGCTGAACCTCAGATGTTCCTTCGCCGATGTCTAGAAGTTTCTGGTTCCGATAGTGCCGTTCCACCGCATAATCCTTCATCAAACCATACCCGCCATGCATCTGGACCGCATGATTAGCCGCCCTGTAATACGTTTCCGAGCACACCAGCTTTGCCATTGCGCCATATTTGGGATTAAGCCGATCATTGTCTTTCAACCAGCATGCCTTATAGAGAAGTAACCTGGCCATTTCGATTTCAGTCGCCATGTCGGCGAGCTTAAATGCATTTGCCTGGAAAGAACCGATTGGCCGCCCAAACTGCTTCCGCTTTTTTGAATAGTCAAGCGCCAGTTCAAAGGCCCCTTGCGCCCCGCCTAGACCCATTGCTCCAATCGACAGACGCCCGCCATCGAGAGTTTTCAGCATCTGGTGAAAACCTTCGCCCCGTCCACCGAGCAAATTCTCGTTCGGAACTCGACAATCCTGAAAAGTGAGCAGACCTGTGTTGGATGATCGCCAACACATTTTCCCGTGCATCTTTTCAGCAGTAAAGCCCTTAGTGCCGTTTTCCACTAGAATACAACTGACCTCTGGTTTCCGCGGGTCGGAACTGTCCGTTACACATTGCACAACGCACACAGCGCTGATGTCAGTAGCTGAATTGGTTATAAAAATTTTGCTGCCATTTATGACCCACTCGTTGCCGTCAAGGACAGCGGAAGTCTTCGACGCCCCTGCGTCAGAACCTGCGTCCGGCTCCGTAAGTCCGAAAGAAGCAAGGATTTTTCCTGCGCAAAGGTCCGGTAACCACTTTTTCTTCTGCTGTTCAGTCCCAAAATAATATATTGGGGCTATGCCCAAAGAATTCCCGGCTGCTATTGTGGCGGCTTGTGAACCGTCAATTCTGGCTATTTCCTCAACCATTATAATGTAGTTAAGGTAGCCAACATCACTGCCTCCGTACTCTTCCGAAACGAAGGGCCCAAAGAAGTCAAGTTCGCCCATTTTTCGCGTCAAGTCATAGGAAAATTCCTCTTTGTCATCGAGTTCCTGGGCGATTGGCGCAATCTCTTTTTCCGCAAACTCTCTAACGACTTTTCTGGTCAGCTCGGCATCCTTCGGAAGATCAAAATTTAACGACATTCTAAAGCCCCCTTTAGGGATTCATTAAAGATGAAAAACAGCGCTCTCTAAAAATCAAAGACGCTATCAGCACCGATCGACTCGGTTGTGATTCAAAGATACAAGGCGGTAGATGGCGTCTAGCGAACTGGCAGGGAATCGCATTCAACACGTTTTCCCACCTGATCAGGTGTTTGGTGTTTTCTCGGGTCTCGCCGATGTGGAGAGAAGTATAGCTAATAGTTGATCAATAGCAGATAGTAAAGAGCATTGTCAAGACGAATAGCGCCCCAAAATCACCCTCCCGAAAAACAGGCGGCGGATCTTGGGTGAAGGTTACCCTTGATCGGATAGGCCTTTTTTGTTATTACATTTGTCACATTGCCAGCAGATTCTCCTATTAAGCGTGGAGTTAGAATGTTAACAAATTTGAAGACTTTTCATTTAAAAACAAAGATTTTCTCGGGCCGTGGAGCCATCTCGAATCTGGGCGACGTTGCTAGGGAACTTGGAGCCCATAAATGTCTCCTGGTTGCTGATCCTGAACTTGAGCGACATGGAACCATAGAATCTGCTATGGCTTCCCTCAGGAAAGTGGACATCCATGTAGAAACGTCATTAAAGGTTGAGCCGGAACCTTATCTGGATAATGCCGATGATGCAGCCACAATCGGCAGGGAAATGGGAGCGGATTTAGTCGTCGGTCTTGGAGGCGGTTCCGCCATGGATACGGGTAAAGCAGCGGCCACTCTCATAACAAATGGGGGCGAGGCTGCCGATTATGTCGGCTTGAACAAGGTAACCAAGGCGACCACGCCCACCATCATGATACCCACTACTGCGGGTACCGGGGCAGAAGTAACCTTTACTGCGGTTTTTACGCATAGAACAACAAAGGTTAAGGGTGGTATGAACAGCCCATTTCTTTTTCCCGATGTTGCGTTGCTTGACCCTGAACTCACTTTGTCCCTGCCACCGCAGGTAACTGCCTTCACCGGGATGGATGCGCTTACCCACGCAATCGAGTCCGTGACCAGCCGATCCGCCACAGTCTTTACTGAGGCGCTTAGCCTCACATCGGTCAGGCTAATATCTGAAAGCCTGCGAAGGGCAGTTTACAACGGTTCAGATATTGATGCACGGGAGAAAATGCTTCTGGGAAGTCTCTTCGGTGGATTGGCTCTCGCTGACGCTGGAGTAGGAGCAGCTCACGCTCTGGCTTATCCTCTTGGCGGCAATTATCGAATTCCTCATGGTCTTGCTAATGCGGTTTTGATACCACACGTTATGCAATTTAACCTGCCTGCGGCAGAACGGTCTTTGACTATGATCGCCAGAAGCATGGGAGAATCCATTGAGGGGTTGTCTCCAAGATGGGCGGCTCAAACGGCGGTAGATGCGGTTAAAACGTTAGCTTCGGACATTGGTGTACCTGAAAGTCTTTATGACTTGGGAATACCTGAAGCAGACATTCCGATGCTGATTGAAGGAGCCCTGAAGGTAACTCGACCCGTAGAAAACAACCCCAGGTTCCTGGGGCCTCAAGAAGCTCAATCGATATATGAGGCGGCTTTTGAACAGTGACCTTTCCAAGGACGGCCTCAAATCAGAAACTCTTACCAGAGCCCTCTTTCACTGTTAGATGGCTGGTAGAAAACATCAGGAGAGACTCATGCCAGGTTTTGAATTAATAGGTGACGCTGAACGTGAACATGTGAATCATGTCCTCGATAATGGGATATTCTTCCGATACGAATTCGCAAATGAGAGAAAGGGCATTTACAAAGTACGTGATTTTGAGACCGAATTTGCCAAGTTTGTGGGAACAGATTATGCCCAGGCGGTAACTTCGGGGTCTGCTGCCTTGAAGGTCGCGTTGGTCTCACTCGGAGTAAAGCCTGGAGACGAGGTTATAACGCAGGGGTTCACTTTTGTGGCAACTTTTGAAGCTGTAATTGAGTGTGGGGCAATTCCGGTTCCCACCGAAATAGATGAAACTTTGAACATGGACCCGGGTGATCTTGAAAGGAAAATAACGCCCAGGACCAAGGTTGTAATCCCGGTTCATATGCTTGGAAGCCCGGCCAGAATGGCTCAAATAAAGGAAATTGCAGACAGAAACGGGCTTAAAGTCTTAGAAGATACGGCACAGGCCCTCGGCGCCGCTATAGGTTCAAAAATCACGGGATCTATTGGAGATTGTGGGACCTTTTCCTTTGATTTTTACAAGACCATCACAACTGGTGAAGGTGGCATGATTGCCACAAATGATCCTGAAATTTACAAAACCGCGTCTGAATACGCCGATCACGGACATGATCACAACCCGAATGTGGGGCGGGCGCTGGAGGGAAGAAGTTTTCTGGGGTTCAACTTCCGAATGAATGAATTCCAAGGCGCTGTTGGATTGGCTCAATTGGGCAGGATCAATAAGATCCTTGAGATTCAGAAAACTAACCACTCCATTATTTCCAACGCATTGAGCAGAGTCAGTGGGATAACGATGAGGTTGCTCCCGGAAAATGGTCGAGATAGTAACACCCATGTGTGTTTCTTCCTTCCGAACGCGGACAGCGCAATGGAATTCCACAGAAAAGTCACTGCAAAAGGAATTTCGGCCATCAGTTTCAAGAATAACCTTTGGCATTTTCTCGGGAACTGGGAACACTTGATAAATCACAAAACAGCGTGGCCGGGAGTTTTTCCTTTTGGAGACCCCTATTATTCAGGAAAAGTAGACTATAGTCAGTCTACTCTACCCGTTACGGCGAGTTTGCTTCAACGCCTTATAGTAATTCCAGTTTCGTTACGGACGACTGTAGAGGCAGCTCAAAGACTTGCGTCAGACCTTAGCCGTGTTGCTCAGGAAACATTGTAGATCAATTTCTACAATCAATTATGTTTGAAGGCGCTTTTTATTCAACGAAAGGGATTCTATCGTAATTTTATGCGTAACCCATGGCGGATAGTAGGGTTTATCCCCGCTCGCGCTGAATCTTCAAGGTTTCCAGGTAAGCCGTTGGCTGACATTCTTGGGAAGCCAATGGTGGTTCGCGTCCTGGAGCGGGTAAAATCGTGCGCTTTGCTTTCAGAAGTTTATGTTGCTACCGATTCCAGTCTCATTTACCAGACAGTATCGGAACATTCCGGAAAAGCCATAATGACCTACGAGAACCACGCGTCAGGTTCCGATCGAATAGCCGAAGCGGCCAGGATACTTAAACTTGCGCCTCAAGACATTATTGTCAATGTTCAGGGAGATCAACCGCTGGTGGAACCGGAAATGATCCGGCAAGTTCTGAGGCCCCTTATCGAAGACGAGTCAATTCCCATGTCGACATTGATATATGAAATTATTCGGAACGAAGAGATTGATCATCCTAATGCGGTAAAGACGATTTTTGATTCGGACGGTTTCGCAATTTATTTTTCCAGGGCTACAATTCCTTTTTGCAGAAATTCGGAGGAAACACGAACTTACTTTAAACATCATGGAATTTATGCTTTTAGAAACGATTTCCTTCAAAAATTCAACAAACTTCCTGTAGGGAACCTTGAAAAGTCAGAGCGTCTGGAACAACTCAGGGCCCTTGAATACGGGTATAAGATCAAAGTGGTAATTACCGACATGGATTCCGTCGAGGTCGATACCCCTGAGGATCTGGAACGGGTCAAACAAGAATATGGCAAGTCGATTTGATTTTGACACAAGGTTAAAATGAGATAGTCAGTATAGACATTTACTGATAGTAGTGTAATATGACGATTTAGATGTGTTGGTCTGGGTTATGCTAAAATTGCTTTTTGCAGACCTATGGATAAAAGAGAGGAGATACGAATTAAGTGAGCCGAGATGACAATGTAAAGGTTGAAGGAACTGTGGTCAAGGTCCATTCAGGCGGTATGTATCAGGTTGAGACAGATGATGGAAAGAGCATCCGGACCAAGTTATCGGGAAGGATGTCTCGATTTAGAATAAAAGTGCTCCTTGGAGACCGCGTGACTGTAGCCCTGTCTCCATATGATCTTAGTCATGGACTGATCGTATATCGTGGCAAATGATATACCCCCGCCACTCATTTGATTACCTTAAATCATGCTAAATTAGGGGTTACGGTATTTATTTCGAAAAGAGGGTTACGTTTAGATCACCCTTGCAGCTAATCGTGACCCACGAAATCATGCAATCCTCAACATATACAATTCTCAATAGCACTGTCCAATTATAACCTCAGGAGATTCCTGCTAATTTGTAGTATGCGGATTTTCGGCTGCGATCGAGAATATAGTCGCGGCGTTATATCTTCCTCGGGGCTATTCAGAAAATTGTGGAGGACTATTTGAATGTAGATTGAATGAATTCACGACCAGAATGGTCTAGTTTTTTTTCGCAATATCTTCAGGGACTGTGAACGTCGCCATGTCTCTAAGCATGATTTCGAAACCGGTTCGGTCATTTCTCACCCACGCCGCATAATTGGATCTGACCATAATCACTATTCTAATTTCCAGACAAGAATTCCCATCCTCCACAAACAACACGCCAAGATTGTATCCATTTCTGCCAAGGCTCGTGTAAAATTGCTGCGTGTTAACAATCCCTTGGGCGAGAAAGTTCCAGTCCGACTCCGTTGTTTGAGTCAAGGACGTTGTCTTTGGCAAAACTCCCCAGATTTCATAAAACCCCTCTGGAGCATAAGCGGCTATCCATTCCCATGGACCGTTTTTCCGATGTGACGACTGCCATCCTTTCTGTCGTGCGATAAATAATCGGAAAAAATATAAGAGCCGTTCTTGTTGAAATATTCTTCCGCCCTCTTTCGCAAAAATCGGTGATGATTAGAAGCTATGCTGTCGGCATTGATTTGAAGGTGCGGATGAATCATAGAACCACCTGCGGTCTGCAAAAAGCGCAATTGGCTGCATCATTAGCATCTGGAGGGGGTAATGGCAATCTTTCCGTTCCTGGATCTTTTTCGTCGCTTCGTCCTAATGCGATTCTGCTAGTCCTTTCGGAAATCGGGTTGATTCGAATTTCGATGCGTTTCTCAACCTTTTCGCCGGAGGGAGAAATAAACTTTGCGCCAATTGTTTGTTTCTCAAAACGAAAGGAATGGTCACTATGCATGAACTGCAACCGACATTTCCATATCGCTAGACCATCATATAGGAGTCTTTAGAAACCTCTTTTCCTGTCCGGGATAACTGTTTCAGAATCATCTCTGTTCCTCTATGTCGAGCTAAAGCCTGCAAGGCAAAAAACAGTTTTAGGATTTCAAAAAGTCTCTTTATAGTTGCGTACATCCCCAATGGACCTGAAGCGAATTTGAATTGCGGAACGGATCATTTTTATAATATGTTTCAAATAAATTATCACAGGCCCATCGGTTAAGCGGAATCTCCTCACTGAATCCTGTCGCCAACAACCCAACAGTCAATCTCCGCGTTAAAATAAGTGGATCACTCAAAATGATTAAAATTGGCGCTATCCGCCGGGATTCAAACCACGGGAAAACCT
>JAJYDQ010000116.1 GCA_021777225.1 Deltaproteobacteria bacterium | reverse complement strand
TCTTTTATTTACCGCTGGGGCCTTTCCCAGAAGGAAATCCGCTAGTGGTTTGCTCAAGTTTATACCGCCGGGCGCTCCATCGAAGATTAGGACGTTGTCGGTTCCTGAGGCCTTTCTGGCGAAATCCATAGCCGCCTCAGCGTTTTCAGACACCACTGCGTGTTGCATATAGTTCAGATTCTGCGGGTCGCGATTGAAAAGGTCCGCTTGGGCCTGCCCCACAACTACCGTTGGAATATGCTCGCTAAAAAATGCGCTGGGATAGCCTGTCCACGCATAATTGTGCACACACATCTTCACAGCGGGATTTAGCAGTGGGATCTCAGGAAGAAGAGGGCGGCCTTTTCTGCCATAAAAAGCCTCTGTATACCAGGTGTATGCGGGCAGAGGCATTTCCAGATCAAAAAGGTCTGTATTTGCTCCTACAAAGTTGGCGTAAATGACACCGGCCGAGAACACGTAAACCACTGGGCAAGGGAAATCCAGAGCCGCAACGCATTTATCAATCTCCCCGAAAAGAGTCATCATCTTGCCGTAATAACGACAACCAATTTCGGTTATCCTGCTATTCAGGGCGTACAAATCACTGTCAGCGTCAACACCTAGAATTCCGTGTGGGACCACGGTCAAAAAACAGGAGAACGCGAATTTGTCCTGTACAAAAGGTGAGTCAAAAATAGCTCTGGCTATGAAATTGGCTGCTCGAGGTCCTAAATTCTGATGGTAGGTTGAGCGTGTTTCAATCCGGGCGTACGACATCCCAAATGGCTTTACCGCACGGTCAACCATCCGGTGGAAATGGACCTCGCGCACGTCGCTGTTATGAGCATGAACGATCCAGTCCGCGTCATAAATGCGCTTAATTCCGTAAAGTGTGCCAATTTCAGTTTCGATGGGAATTCCCTCATCCACCGGAGCTACCCCTCTCGCTTTTCCTTTAAAGTATTCATCGAGTTTATAGCGACGTATGTATTCCTCGGTTTCACGGAAACGTAAACCTACTCCGGCCCGGAGACGAATATTGCTACAGCCTGTTTTTTCCTCAATGACATCGCGAATGGTTCGAAGCATCTCCGCGTAAGGTTCACCACCTAGAAGTGTGAATCCATGATGCGAGGATAGGATATTCACCTTTTGTTCGGGCCTTATTTTACTCATATCGATGTTTCTGAGCGCCTGTTCGGCATAGCGGCGCACTGCCGAGATACCCTCATCCGACGGAAAGATCACAGGAGGCAGGTCCGGAAAAAGTTCCCGAAGTGTCACTGATGTCATGCCAGGGAGTTCACATACTCGTGTCTTAACAAGCGAAGGATCGATCCCATACTGAGATGGTCGGGGCGAAATCGGAAGAATAGGAGGGCGCATGGGTTATCACTCCTTTCCCTGAAGAGGGGCGTTTATTACGCGATTTAAAAGATCAATGTCTTCGTCAAAATAGAAGCCGCGATTGGCATATTTCTTTTTTACTTCCTCCGGAATCTCCCAAGCGGTTATGGTACGCCCGTACCATTGCCATCCGCCAGGAGACGGTTTGGGCTCTATGCCTGCAGCTTCGAGGATACGCAGGATCGGTTGGATACATTCTACTTTGCAGCCAGTTCGTATCCCGGTCACGAAAGAAATCTCATCAGGGGTTTTTGCTCCACGCATGATAGCCGCCGCAACTTCATCCGCTCTGGTAGCTGTGCAATAGCATATGACTTGCTCTGGATGAAACCTCGCCTTGCGGCAAAGATTGACGATTTCCTGGTAATCAATCCCTTCGATTTCGACCTTGGCCATCGCAGGTTCTTCCCGAAGAACCATAGTGATAGCGTATTCCGGGCATCGCTGCTCGCAATCACCACAGCCTCGGCAGAGTCCGACATTGACGACCGCCAGCTTTTCCTCCATGCTCATGGCCAAAACCGGGCACACTTTCACGCAGGTCTTACACCCCTTGCACTTGTCGATATCTACAACCGGCTTGAGAGTTACAAGTTTCATCTCTTGGCGCCTCCTTTTTTCTAGGACACAAAGATCATATAAATCGTACTCCAACCGTACCCAAATCCTGAAAAGATACCAAGAAACAGTCTCCAGCCTGAGCGTCAACAGCGGCGGTAAGGGCCCCTGAAAGAATGATCTCGCCCTCTTTAAGACTGCTGTCAAAAACTGCCAGACTATTGGCCAACCATGCTACTGAAGCCGCTGGATGTCCCCAAACCGCTGCGCCTGCCCCTGTATTGATGATTTCGCCATTTTTCTCAAAGACCATACCCAGAAGGCGCAGATCCAATTCTTTCACCGGAACGAGGCGGCTTCCCAAGACAAATCCAGCGCTTGAAGCATTGTCGGCTATTGTGTCGGGGAGTTTGATCTTCCAGTCTTTAATCCTGCTGTCCACTATCTCAATAGCGGCCATAACGCCTTCAGTAGCCCGAAGTACATCCGCTATGGTAATTCCCGGTCCCTTCAACTCGCTCTTGAGCACAAAGGCGATTTCTCCTTCAACCTTAGGCAGAAGGAGCCTTTTTCGGGAAACTGGCACTCCCTCCATAACGAGCATGTGGTCGAAAAGATGCCCATAATCAGGCTCACTTACACCAAGAAGCTTTTGCATGGCGACCGAAGTGAGCCCGATCTTTTTACCAACTGTTTTTCGCCCATCCTGAGCCAACCGCATGTCTATCCCAGTACGCTGAATTTCATACGCGTCTTTAAGGGAAATCCCCGGGTATGTGGATGTCAGAGGGTCGATTGGATTAACGTTCTTTTCAGCTTCATACAGTTTAGTTGCGATAGCCTTAATGTCCATGGTGTTGTATTTCCTTTCCCATGCGAGTCAACCAGCGCTCACGGATAGCTGAAGCCATGGTGTCAGCGAGCGCAGCGTCATCCAGACCGCGATCAAGTCCAGTCAGGAGCGCTCGGCATCCCAGGCGTACCTCGGCATGTGGGCCAGGTAGCGTTACGATTCTAGATATCCCAATTCGTCCTACAGCGATACGGACCCCTTCCTTGTGGTGTCGCTTCATATCCGGGGTGAATTTCAGAATCCAGGGCGTATAAGCGTTTGGATCGAGACGCAAAACCGCTTCAACGCTGTGATCTTTGCTTTCCGCCCCAACTCCACCGGTTGTAATAATGAGACCAAAACCCTTAATCAAAGCGCCCTCGAGTCGATTGACAGCAACTATGACGTCATCTTCGATAATGCCACCGAATTCTGCTTGAAAGCCGGCCTCGGTAAGAGCGTTAATAAGATAAGGAGAGTTTGTGTCCTCAATATTTCCCGCAATGACCTCGGATCCAGACGCAAAAACGCAGGCTTTACGCGAGACGGCGTCAGCGACCGCGCTCCCCATCTCCTCTGAACGGGATATGACATCTTTTGACATCCCCGGATCTAAAGCGATCAGACCAAGAATTCCCTCTGAATGGACGGAGGCGGACTCTGAAAGCGACACGCCAGAGATCGCCCCCATTCGGCGCAAGATCTCTCCGAATTTCCCGACAATTGAATCCGCATCGACTTTTCTCCGGAGCACATCGAATGCCACAATCTCATTCTGAACATCAACAACCATTACCTCGTCATGATCCAGCCCAAGAGCCGAGGCTGCGGCCGCCGCGACTTCTCCAAGATTGGCTCCGTCCAGTCGAGCCCCTTCAACCCAGAAGGTAGTTTTTTCCAAGAGGTCCCATTCCATGTAGCAGCCTCATTTCCTCTGTCAGGTGATTAGGCTCTGCCAATTACGTCAAACCGAAAATCTAGAATAGAAGCGTCAATAATTTCACGACCCACCTCGACAATATCAGCCCCGGCCTCCACCACCTCATCAAGAGACGATGAGTTGATCCCACCGGCGAAAGCGATTTTGACATGCCTCCTAAAACCTTTACGGCTCACGACCTCCACAACGATCCGGAGGTCAGCGACATTTCCGGTATCAACCATGATTACCCGTGCGCCGGCATTGAGAGCCTGAGTCGCCTCTTCAGCGATCAGGTTAGTGTCGCCGCGGACCTGGACCGCTATAGTGCGCCCATCTATACCACGGGCCCTCTCTACGGCCCTTTTGACGCTCCCAAACATACGCACGTAGTTTTTATCGAGATATACAAAGGGTTGATCAAGAAGACGAATACCTGCGCCCCCCACGGCGATGGCGTGTCTCAGGCACTGTCGCAATTCTGGCGAGACCTTTTTCCACGCCCCGCATACGATACGGACGTTGCCGTTTGCCTGAGCCAAAAGTTTGGAGGCGGCCGTGGCTACTCCCGAGGCTTTGCCTACACAGGCCAGGAGTTCTTCTTCTCCACGAGCAATATCCTCGGCACAACCGATTAAACGCAGAATGGGAGAGCCGGAATGGAGAAGGGAGCCCTCTGGGGCGACAGATTCGAGGTTGAGTCCTAGTGCGGCAGCGCGACTGCGAGCGTGTTCGGTCCCACAGAGTATGCCTGATTCCACAGCGGAAATTTCGGCGACGAATAATTCGCCCGTAAGAGGTTCAAAGAGATAAGTTCTAATGTCCATAGTGTTCGATAATGCCGACTGCCGTTCGATATGATAACACCACAACCACTTCGCTAATATTACTGAAAAAAAATATCGTAACGCCAAAAAACTGTCAAGCCTAAAATTGGCCCATTTTAAATGTAACTCAAAAATGAGCCACTTCTACATTTGATTCTCCGACGCCTAACTCGTTGAGCCTTCCTATTCCGAACAATTCAACCTCTCACGAGTTTCTGTTCGATATCCCAACTTCTCTGATATCGTGTTAGCAGTTCTAACCACCAGATCAATCGCTTTCTCAAAATGCTCGCCTTGCATTCGTGATATAGGTCCGGAAATGCTCGTAGCGGAGACAACCTTTCCAGTCTGATTTCGAATGGGCGCCGCAACACATCTGAGGCTGTCCATAATTTCCTGATTATCTACAGCGTATCCCTGCCCTCGTACCTTAGAAAGTTCCACTTCCAGAGCGACCGGGTCCGTTATCGTATTGCGTGTCATTCTGGGAAGCCCTTTCCTGGCGATAATTTCTCGTGTCTCTTCTGGCTCGAGGTACGCCATAATTACCTTGCCTACACCTGTACAGTGAGCGGGAAGGCGCATACCCACCTGCGACGCAATACGAAGAGATTCACTGGTTTCCCGTTTGTCTATGTAGAGCACTTCGTGTTTGTCAAGGATTACGAGATGAACTGTTTCTCGCATTTCCTCGAGAAGTTTTTGGATGTAAGGGGCCGCGACTGTACGCACATCCCAGCCGAGAGCTACGATACTGCCCACTTCGAAAAGTCTCAAGCCTAACTTGTATTTGGATGTAAAGGCGCACTGTTCGATGTACCCGAAATCCTTTAGAGTTGAAATCAGGCCGTGGGTAGTGCTCTTCGCTAATCCGAGCCGTTCAGCGATTTCGTGGAGCGCGAGTTCTCTACGCGCTTCGGCCAACCCGTCTAAGATTGCAAGCGCTCGTGCCACTGACTGTATGCGCGAACCGGATTCCATGAAAATCCTCCTCCTGATTTAGAGCGAAACAGCGATCTATTAGTATAATCTTGGGGCAACATCCAAACAATTTTTCTACACACGACCTACATGTCTACGAACGAGTCTCAGGGAGCTTATCCGTTTCCTATTTCCCAAAGAGATTCCAACAAAAATTGAACTTCCTGTTGAGTATTATAATGACACAAGCCCACACGGACCAGACCTCCCTTATCTAGCAAGCCAAGTTGTTCTATCGCTGCCACAGCGTAAAAATGTCCATCCCATACAAAAATATTTTCCTTATTCAGTTTCAGCGCAATATCCCGAGGACCAATACCTTCCAGGGTGAAAGAAACAGTTGGGACACGGTGATCGAGATTCTCGGGTCCACAGATACCATATACGCGAATGCCTGGGATTTGTGACAGCCCCGATAACAATTTTCGGCAAAGCTGATTTTCATAAGACCGAATGGCGATCATCGCGGCCTTCAAATCTTGCCTGTGACTGCTGAGAGTATTGAATTGAGGTTTGTATTCAGAGCCAAATTGGGCGCCAAGAGACGACAGGTATTCGATCGCAGCCGATGCGCCACAAATTCCTTCAAAATTGTTGGTTCCGGTCTCGAATTTGTCTGGCGGCTCATTTCCAGCCGGAACGACCTTGAGGGCAGGAAGCGCTTCCAGCAGATCATGTCTTCCATATAGAACTCCAATGTGAGGACCGAAGAACTTGTAGGCCGAACACACGAGAAAGTCACACCCTAGTTCAGTCACATCAATCGGACCGTGTGGAGCGAAATGCACCGCGTCAATGTATACCAGTGCGCCTACTTCATGAGCCATCCTGGTAATAGTTTTCACATCATTGATAGTGCCCACAGAGTTTGATGCGTAAGCCACCGCTACAATTTTGGTCCTTTGGTTGAGAAACTTTTCTACGTCCTGCATGCTCAAAGTGCAGTCTGTGGGATCAAAATCAACAAAGCGCACAACGGCGCCGATATTCCTGAGCGCTAACCAGGGCGATACATTAGCGTCATGATCAAGCCTTGTTACAATCACTTCGTCGCCAGGCTTAAGCGTTTGACCAATGGCTTGGCTGATCCTAAAAGTGAGAGTGGTCATATTTGGGCCAAATATAATTTCTTCCGGTCTGTCAGCATTCAGAAAATCCGCAAAATTCTCCCGAGCCTTATGAGTCATCTCATCGGTTCGCATACTGGCCGAAAAGGCGCCGTGTGCATTGCTATTCGACGTGACAAGGTATCTCTGCATAGCGTCTATAACTGAATTGTGTACCTGACTTCCACCCGGGGAATCAAAAAAAACAATGGGTTTTCCCTCAATGGTCTGCTTAAGAGCGGGAAAGCCCTGGCGTATGAGGAAAACCGCCATTTCGTCCAAAGCCATTGGTTTTAGCCTCCCTATGAGTTATGCTTGCATTATCGGCATCGGGGATGATCTACGCAAGCGGTTGGGCACCAGGTGATTTTTTGTTTCCGAAAGTATCGACAATGATGGATCACATTGGCTCTGGCGAGATACAAGCAGAAATAGAAGAATTTCAGAAGGAGACTGAACATGAGCGCCTATTTAATTGGCCACATGACAATTAAGGACACAGGCAAGTGGGACGAATACAGGAAACAAGTCCCAAGCACTCTCGAACCTTGGGGCGCAAAGCTAATTTTTCGCGGTCAGCGTTCAGATGTGTTAGCCGGTGAACATCATCATACCGACACGGTAGTCATTCAGTTCCCGGATCAAGATGCGCTAAAGGAATGGTACAAGTCCAAGGCTTATCAAGCGCTCATTCCTCTGAGAAGCGAAGCTGCGGAAATGGTCCTGGTGAGCTACGACGAGTGAGCGAATTATGGCCTTGCTAAATGTCGGAATTTTCGAGATCGTCTTGTAACATGAGAACGAGGCTGTAAAATCTTTTGTGTAAATGGCCAAATTGGGTTTAAATCCGACACAAAGGAGTAAGAAGATGGCCATTACCGAGGAACTACTTGATGAACTGATCAGAGATT
>JAJYDQ010000041.1 GCA_021777225.1 Deltaproteobacteria bacterium | reverse complement strand
TGTAATCTCTGATCAGTTCATCAAGTAGTTCCTCGGTAATGGCCATCTTCTTACTCCTTTGTGTCGGATTTAAACCCAATTTGGCCATTTACACAAAAGATTTTACAGCCTCTCAATGCCCCGTCCATCAAGTTGTCCTGGAACTGCCTCAAAACCGAAACAACAAGAGATTCAAGGTGATTCGGGTTTATAGGAATCTTCATTGGTAGGTCTGAACCAGCGGCGCATCAACCTCCTCTACCCTCCATGCGGCGTATTCAAGGGACTCATCTATGTCTTGCCGCTCCAGATATGGATAGAACTCCAAGATTTCTTCTCTAGAGTGGCCCGAGGCAATCATACCAACTATCATTCCAACCGTAACCCGCATTCCGCGGATGCAAGGTTTTCCGCCCATAACCCTCGGGTCAAATGATATCCTTTTGAGTGTTCTCATGCGATAATCCTTTGACAGCATTTCTTGGGTTGATTATAGCTTCATAGGCTAAAAATGTCACGAGCGCAAAAATTCAAAATAATCCAATTTCAATTGAACTTTTAGCCCTGGTTCACTAAGGTTCCTGCCGCATCAATCCCATGTTGCAACGCCAGTGTTTCCATATTGCGGACCAGACCACTCCGTCAACAGGTCTGATTAAAGTTTTGGACGGAGGCTGTCATGAAACGTCGCAATCCCCTCTAATCGGGTCTCTCCGTCCAACATACTCTCCACGGGTAATCCTAAAGAATCATTCATTGAAGTCGCAATCCCCTCTAATCGGGTCTCTCCGTCCAACTCCAAAACCGCAATTGAACGAATTTCAAAGCGAAAATACGTCGCAATCCCCTCTAATCGGGTCTCTCCGTCCAACCTCGCTACTTTGTGCTTTCCAGCGATGCGATGCGCTATGGCGCAATCCCCTCTAATCGGGTCTCTCCGTCCAACTTTTAATGGCATTAATAAAATCGGGACAAGCGGCGGAATTGTCGCAATCCCCTCTAATCGGGTCTCTCCGTCCAACTACAAATTGCATGTCGAGGGTATTGAATCTTTGCCTTGTTGTCCCAATCCCCTCTAATCGGGTCTCTCCGTCCAACCTGATGACGCTGCCATAGATCAGATTATGGACATGTTAGGTCGCAATCCCCTCTAATCGGGTCTCTCCGTCCAACCCACAGGACACAAACTGAGATGCGGAACTCAGTAAAAACGTCGCAATCCCCTCTAATCGGGTCTCTCCGTCCAACCACTGGCAACGTTTAACTTGGATAGCCTGGAAAACTTACGTCGCAATCCCCTCTAATCGGGTCTCTCCGTCCAACTTATTTTCAATGGCGGATATCCAAGATTAATGGGAATTCGTCGCAATCCCCTCTAATCGGGTCTCTCCGTCCAACTAAAAAAGGGGTAAACGCTATGAAAGTTACAGTTGAAGTCGCAATCCCCTCTAATCGGGTCTCTCCGTCCAACTATTCAGGTAACAATTGACCATAATTCTGTTCATGGTTTTGTCGCAATCCCCTCTAATCGGGTCTCTCCGTCCAACATTACCTTGAAGTTTTATAAAAAAGGAGAAGGCAAATGGTCGCAATCCCCTCTAATCGGGTCTCTCCGTCCAACCGCGGGATTAAAAACCGCCATTTTGCGCTCATCTATTAAAGTCGCAATCCCCTCTAATCGGGTCTCTCCGTCCAACGGATGGGATAATGCCACCAACCAGAAAACAACTTGAAGAGTCGCAATCCCCTCTAATCGGGTCTCTCCGTCCAACAACAATTCCAAGCTATTTTAGATAGAATGACGAAGTAAGTCGCAATCCCCTCTAATCGGGTCTCTCCGTCCAACAGTATTGCGGAAACTGTGGCCAACACTTTGTGCCTGAGTCGCAATCCCCTCTAATCGGGTCTCTCCGTCCAACAAAACAGTTAACGAGAAATATTTCACCGAGCTGGTGAAGTCGCAATCCCCTCTAATCGGGTCTCTCCGTCCAACCGAATAGCAGTCTTGTATGAGTATAACAAGCAGTTAGTCGCAATCCCCTCTAATCGGGTCTCTCCGTCCAACTCATGTGCTCATCAAGAGCAAAAGGTCTTTGCCTTGTTAGTCGCAATCCCCTCTAATCGGGTCTCTCCGTCCAACTAGCGCCATGTCCAGAATTAACACAAAAGCCGAAGCACGTCGCAATCCCCTCTAATCGGGTCTCTCCGTCCAACTTGAGTACCGCGGCCTATCAGCCTATTGTGCCGGATTAGTCGCAATCCCCTCTAATCGGGTCTCTCCGTCCAACTTGAGTACCGCGGCCTATCAGCCTATTGTGCCGGATTAGTCGCAATCCCCTCTAATCGGGTCTCTCCGTCCAACTTTGTTCCCCTGCCTAATGTAGAGGGTCTAAACCCAGGTTGTCGCAATCCCCTCTAATCGGGTCTCTCCGTCCAACTACGCAGAGAAAATATGCGCCAAGTGTGGAACCATCTTCTGTCGCAATCCCCTCTAATCGGGTCTCTCCGTCCAACTGCAATTGAATGTATTTTGTTGTCCTTTAAGGTTTGTGTCGCAATCCCCTCTAATCGGGTCTCTCCGTCCAACATTTATTGAATCAAGATTGTGTCGAGAAGTTAGCGTATGGTCGCAATCCCCTCTAATCGGGTCTCTCCGTCCAACAGGATGCTAACAATAGCGTCAAAACTTGTTAATAGTAGTCGCAATCCCCTCTAATCGGGTCTCTCCGTCCAACGGTATAGGATTGAATGGTCAGATATCCATGACTGGTTTTGGTCGCAATCCCCTCTAATCGGGTCTCTCCGTCCAACATCTTAAATCTTTGCAAAGCTTGCAAATCAGCTAATGGGTCGCAATCCCCTCTAATCGGGTCTCTCCGTCCAACTGTGATAAATTTGAACGCTATGTTGATGTTTTTAACTTTGTCGCAATCCCCTCTAATCGGGTCTCTCCGTCCAACGTATGTATGCTCAGTTTTACAGAAATTTGACATTAAGTGGTCGCAATCCCCTCTAATCGGGTCTCTCCGTCCAACCATTTCTATGTGAATCCAGGAAACAAGGATTGTGTTTAGTGTCGCAATCCCCTCTAATCGGGTCTCTCCGTCCAACTGTGCTTGTCGCAAGGACATATCACGCAGGCGCAATTGTCGCAATCCCCTCTAATCGGGTCTCTCCGTCCAACTTGTATTCCAATACCATAAGATGATCCTGTATCAATACAGTCGCAATCCCCTCTAATCGGGTCTCTCCGTCCAACTGGAAACTCCAAGCTTGGGACTAGATTTATCATCCTAAGTCGCAATCCCCTCTAATCGGGTCTCTCCGTCCAACGTAAATGTCGAGAAGTCTGTTACGCTATGAAACCTGAGTCGCAATCCCCTCTAATCGGGTCTCTCCGTCCAACTGCGCCCTTAAAGGTTTTAAGGTGATTTTTTTCATTCAGTCGCAATCCCCTCTAATCGGGTCTCTCCGTCCAACCTATTTCTTTGAGCAACAGCAAGGTAAAGGCAATCATTGTCGCAATCCCCTCTAATCGGGTCTCTCCGTCCAACAAACAATTATTCTGCCGCACTGAAGATGGCCGGAAGAGTCGCAATCCCCTCTAATCGGGTCTCTCCGTCCAACCGGGAAGCTGACAGTAAAACATAAGGGTGAGAAGAGGAAGTCGCAATCCCCTCTAATCGGGTCTCTCCGTCCAACCCTTATGACATTTTCTCAACTTCAAAAAAGCGGAATTGAAGTCGCAATCCCCTCTAATCGGGTCTCTCCGTCCAACTTATTGCGCCGGATTATGCGAAGCCGACCATCTGATATATGTCGCAATCCCCTCTAATCGGGTCTCTCCGTCCAACCCACTTCTTCCTAAACATGTGTCTCAGGGGATGCTAGATGTCGCAATCCCCTCTAATCGGGTCTCTCCGTCCAACCAGAAATAGTCATAGGAGAGTGACTACTCTGCTCCCTAAGTCGCAATCCCCTCTAATCGGGTCTCTCCGTCCAACAAAGACTTAGAGATTTCATGCTAACACTAGACGCCGTTGAGTCGCAATCCCCTCTAATCGGGTCTCTCCGTCCAACGTGAAATTAGCAGACAATGCGATTAGCGCGCAAGTTTACGTCGCAATCCCCTCTAATCGGGTCTCTCCGTCCAACTTTTTATTGGTGAGAAAAACAAATACAGTGGTTTGATTACGTCGCAATCCCCTCTAATCGGGTCTCTCCGTCCAACCCGCCGTTCAATGCCCCGACGGCATAATCAGGAAAGTAAGTCGCAATCCCCTCTAATCGGGTCTCTCCGTCCAACAAACGTGGAGCCCGTTTTGCTTCAATCCGGTTCGGAAAAGTCGCAATCCCCTCTAATCGGGTCTCTCCGTCCAACAACAAGCTGTCAACCAATGGAATTGAGAGGGCGTTTTAAGTCGCAATCCCCTCTAATCGGGTCTCTCCGTCCAACCCCTCCCCTCAAAAGTGGCTGGATTCACTAAACTTTGCCGTAGCGAAACGACGACGTGGCTCAATCGTTTCATCGGGTACCCCAGCAGTCAGATCAAGAACTAGAAACATTCTGTAAAATCCGTTAGTTACAATTACGATCACCGTTTTTTCAGCTCGTAATGATTTCGAGTGGTTATGCTGGAGTTGCAAAATTTCTAAAGTCATCGCACTTAAAGCATCATGACCCTAAACAACAATGACATCCTCGTCGTCTCGAACATAGCCAACACCACTGATATCAACATTTTTAAGACAACCGGCGCACAAAATATAATACCTGACCCCGTCTTCTTCCCAATCAATTATTTTTTCGATCTCTCGCTTCATCTTCAAATAGAGTCTATCATCCAGTCTACATTCAAATACACTCTTTTGAACTCGTTCTCCATAACTCTTGAGCAATTTAGCAACACGTAGCCTTTTCTTGTCATCAACGATATCATAGGAAACAACTACAAACAATCAGGCCTCCAAACTACAAGGATCACCTTATCGTGAATGGAATGTATGCCGATTCATCGGTGATGGTTCGAGCAAACATTCGAACCTGTTCGAGAAGAATATTTCGGTATGTCAACCTCAGGCCTCTCGCAGGGTGAATCGCCTTTCTGTTAAGCCGATCCTCAAATAATGAAACAAACTTCTTCATACCTTCATGTCTCAGCAGAATTGGATATTCCTCGCGAAGCGGTTCCTTTTCCGCAAAATCAAATGCCGCTGGTTCGCGTTCATCCGGTTTATAAAAATCGGTGTGCTTGATAATATTAGTATTTACCGCATATATGACAGTCGAATCCACAAGGGCCGGTCTGAATTCTTCCATGAGATCGAGCACTAGAGATGGTCGTCCGTATTCTGCACTGTGGAGGCACCCCAGATACGGGTCGAGCCCCACAATATTGACCTGTGTATGAATGGCGTTAGCGAGAAGAGTGTAGCCCAGACTGAGCAAGACATTCGCAGGGTCTTTCGGCGGCCGCCGATTACGACCTGAAAAAACTACATTAGAATTTTTTATTAATTTTCCGAAGGAACCGAAATAAGCCGCTGCGCCAGCGCCCTCTACCCCCATCAGTGATTCAACTGAGTCGGCAGAATCAACCTGCGAAGCCAACCGTCTTAATCTATGGACTGCGTTGGTAATGTCAGGATTGTTAAATTCCTGGTTCCTGCGCCTAAGAAACACCCGGCAATTATTGATTTTTCCTTTTACGCATGATCGGGCTTGTTTGAGTTTGAATTCCAGGTCATCAATCTTCTTGAACTGCTGCCGCCTTAGTTCGATATTTTTGCCAAATTGCGAAATCAGGCGACCTCGGTAACGTCCAAAATAAGTCAGAAAAACCGTATCAATCCCTTGCTCCAACAGGAATCCGACAACAGCAGGAGACAGGGAAATATTCCCCATCAAAGCAACCTGCTCCACTTTGAATGCGTGCGCCCAGTGTATCGCCTTGCCCTGCTTCATCACCACAAGACGATCACCCTGCTTGGTTAATGACGATCCCTGTTCGGTAACATATAATATCGCCACACGCCCTCAATCCCTTCGCTTTCCGCGCTGGACACGGAAATTCTCATATTTCTAAAACAAATGAGATTTCCCCTGATTCTTTCTTCTGGCGCCGTAGTTGACCAACCGGTGTCTCCACACAATCTACTCCGGCTTCTTCGAAGAAATTCCGAAGGTTCTCTTCATATTTCTTTAAAAGCAACTGTGTTTCTCGGAGCTGTTTACGCAGCTTCAGGTAATCCTGGACAAGATTCTGAAACTGCAATGAATCCACGGTCAGGCCAAGTGGTGTTTCAGAGCGGCCTGCGCCTTGCATATTTCTGAGATGAATGATTGGTGTCGGGTAAAGATTTACAGACATATCGAAAGTGCAGTCGCAGGGCACACGCGTAACTATTTCTGGGACCCTAGCCTTGATCTTGGGACAACTTATGGGATTACCCTTAAGTTGTGATTTGAGAAAAAGTGAAGGGTCGGCGTTCATACACCGCTGAAATATTGTGTTTACAGCTTCCGGGCCGCGCTTCATGTGCCCTAGACTATGGACAAGAACAAGCGTTTCTTCCTTGGATAACATAGAAGTTTGATTGACTTTGTCCACAATAGCCTTCAATGTTGGGCACTTCAGCATAAGTTGCTGGAACTGGGCGTCGCTATCTATATCATACGGGGGCTCGTATGTGTGTTTGTAATTGTGGGCAGGGGCGCTCGGTCTGTCTTCTGCGCCAATATCGAAAGGCGGCGCTTCCTCAACTTCATTTTGTTCAGCAATTACACGAGGAGATACCCCAGCGGAAATCCGCTGAATCAAACCATAAACAGTCCTCCTCGAAGCCTTGCTCACAGACTCTAGAAAATTCAATTGATCCTCATATGGCGTCCCATCCGGTTGAATAAAAAGAGAGCGCTTACCTGTACGTTTATGAATGCCTAACGGCAGTTTTATGAGATTGCCAAGCCCTCCTCTTTTTACTGACGTTTGTTTCGGGAAAACCTCAACAGTGACTTCGTTCGGCAACGGCAGGATTTGAGCTACCAGGAGATCAGCGAATTTTTTCGCTACTCCGGCCGGCACTGCCCTTTCACAGAATATCCAGCAATGTCGGCCTTTGAATCCTGAATCCTCCATATATATTGGGATTTCATTCGCGGCCGAGACGTCCACCAATTTACACGCTGCGGAATGGACTTTATTTATGACGGCGTTCCATAGCTTTTCACTCGAGATTGCCTTGGCAACCGCAAATTTTGCGACGTCAAAATCGAAAGCTATGTAATTTACGCTATTATCCAAGCGAACTGGATAGGCTCCTATTGTGTAATTTCCGAGAATATGATTTTCCGCTACCGTAACTGTAAGGGGCTCCTGAATTGGAGTGTATCCGGATTCACCTGTAGGACTGACCCACTGTCTTGCGTAAACTCCTTCCCGGCTAGCGAACAGCGTTGTAAATGTTATCAAGTTATGCTTGGCTGGCTCAATCTGACCTGGACCATCCGCCATCCTCCCGCGATGTTCAGTTTCAGATCTTTCCAAAAAACTGAGTTCTTTTATGAATCCGCTAAATCGTGAATCACCGGTTTTTTTCAGCGCAGCCTCAAAAACTTCTCGAGCTTTTTCAAATTGCCGCGCCTCTTTCAGAGCCGACCCTAACGCTTCATAATGTTGCGGATCATCTGGTTGTTTCTCAACGAGCCTGGTAAGGACCCTTGCCGCCCTCTGTGGCTGCCCCTGGTCAAGGTAAACTTCTGACAGACGTTCGTAAGTGGAAATCCGTTCCGGATCGTCTCGCAAGGCAAGGTTCAACTCGAATATCACGTCATCTGTGGTTACGAGTTCTTCAAGAATGTCAGCCCAGGCAAGATGCAGGTCTGCGTCCGCTATATCTCTGGTATTGCGGGATTGCGCGATATTGAGAGCTTCGTCAGACAAACCGGAATCTAATGCGGCTTTGACTTGAGACAGAAGAGGATCATTGATCATATGGCGTTCTCCGTAATTAACGATCGTTGATAGGCATGGCGCTAGGTTCAATCCCAAAAGTATTTTTCATCGTATTCAAGTTTGTGGGCAATAAAAATTCGTTTTGCTTCATCCTTGAACGAAAGGTGCTGGTGATGCTGTTTCTGGTTTGAAACATATTTCCTCACAGCTTCCAGGTTCGATTGGTCAACAGAAAACGCCCCGTAACCGTTTTGCCAACCAAAATCCAGGAAATCCTCTCTCTGGGTTTTTAACCAGATGGATGAATCTGTTTTTACCCTTTCGACTACCCTGCTCAGGGAGTGGCTCTTCGAAAGCCTGAACAACAGGTGAGCATGATCCGATACGCCTCCAATACAAACAGGGTTAGAACCCATTTGATTGAGCGATCCGGCCATAAAGGTGAAAATCTCTGGTCGTATCTTATCGACCAACCATGGAATCCTGTGTTTTGTGCCAAACACCACATGAACATAAATTCTTGCCAATGATTGTGGCATTGTGTGCCCCCCTTTTTTTACCCAGGCCTTCAGCCTGGGCTGGATTCAGGCGCCCCTTCAGGGCTCTTAAATATCAAATCAAAATTAAGCCCTGTAAGGGCGTTTTATATCAGCCCAAGCTGAAGGCCTGGGGTTTGTGGCGAATGTGTACCATGTTAGCGCCATGACACCAACCCCAAGGGCGGTTCATGTGTCCCAACATCCCGAACACATCCCCGGTTCACAATAATTTCCCGACACCGTCAATCGGCGAATTACGAGTCCTGGCCATAAACCAATTCAATCATTACCGGGACGGGGGCGTTTGTTTCTTTCACCCATCCCCCAGGTCTTCAGCCTGGGCTGGATTCAGGCGCCCCTTCAGGGCTCGTTAAATGCACGTTTCGACAATAACGTTTCATACATCAACCAATTTGACCAACCCGACCGATCATAATATGTTGATTGACAACATCACATCATTATTAAGCCCTGAAGGGGCGTATTATATCAGCCCAGGCTGAAGGCCTGGGAATTGCGTTTTATGTAAGCTCAATTTTTTAAAACCAGGGTTCTGGCCTGTGAAATCAGTTCGTTCAATCCATCAATTAATGTTTTTGGATCCGAGGGGCTCTTTCTGATACCAGCATGGTTTATGTCATTTCGGCAATCGTAAAGACGACCGAACAGATCTAGCAATTCGGGTTTTCCTTTTAGAATCATCAATGGCGGCGCTATATCTAAGTCGTCAATCTTCTTCCGTTTATTTTTCTTGTGCTCGCTCCATGCATGGACATCCGATCCAATGCAGTCCTCAATTCTTTTACGTGCAGGGTAATCCTCTGGATCCGTCCCGTAACCGTTACAAACATAGCCAATCATGAACTCGCGCAAAATTGTGAAGCCCTGTTGGACAAGATTATGTTGTGCACACCATTCCGCTGCTCGAATCCCATCATCGATCTTTGAGCCGGTGAATGTTTGAAGTCGGGCCTCGAGGTGTTTAAGAAGGGGTTTGAAGGCTGGATCCATTTTGATATCATTCGTTTCATGAATTGAATTCTTGAGTTTATTGACACTGTCTGAAATTGCGGTCCCCCTGCATGTCGACATGGTTTTGCTGAATTCTTCCAAACAGCTCGCTATCTTTCTAAGGGGCTTTATCAAAGGATCGGAACCTTTTTTCGCCCTAGCAATTGTATCAGCTTTTCCTTTTGCTAGTCTTACGGCTTTAGAAGCGTCACCAGATGACAAAAATGCATCGATGGCTACCGTCCAGTTCAAGAGATTGTCAAAAACCTTGAGATCAAAAACAGGCGCACGATTTAAAGCCATATTGCGTGCTTCGTAGTTGCCATAATAAACACCTTCTATCTCAATGTTCTTAATCACCTTGGCGTAGTTCAGCACTGTCATGACCAGCATGGGCAATGACCTGAAACTGTGAGTGATATCGAAAGTCACCTTGTCATTTGGGGCAAAAATGCTCAATATTCTGTCAAAAATATCCCAGATTTCGTCTCCGTCCTTTCCAAATGGAATTATTACGGGTTCCTCAATCTTCGCTTTCACTTCCGGTTCTGATGCTCTGAGTAGCGTTGCCAGACCAGGTGATTCGTCCCCGTGACCATTGTCCAACCAGTTTTTTTCATATGCCAGGTCCGTCGCCAACACGACTATTCGATCATCTTTTCCCCAATTGGAGCAAATGTGATTTACCAGCGCTTCCTGAACAAATCTCACGCTGTGACATATGGGCTGCTCGCCAAAACAATATGAGCACTCTCCATATTTGGTAGTGCCTAAGACCGATATAAATACTCTCGCCATCCTAACCCCCGTACTTTCTGAAAATTGCATGTTTGAACTTGTGTGTATTGACGACGGAACCGTCATCAGCGACCGATTCCTGAGCTATTCTTTCTGTAGTTGAATAAATTGGAATGGACCCATGTCTTAAGGCCCAATTGACCATAATGTAACAGGCCCCGAAATCCCCTTGGACGAGGGTATAGTCTTTGGGGTTGGCTACAGAACTCAGCCAATCCATCAGAGGTTGGAGATAAGGCCGTATCGCCGGAAGATCAGGTGGGATGTTGGCCCAAAGATCCTGTAACTCATCGGGCAATTTTAAAATTGGGCCGACCCCGAGCGTTACCCGGGCATCGGCAACTTGATCATCAGTAAATTCATGATTGAATATTAGAAATAGTTTAGTCACTCTTCACTCAATTTTTGTGATCTTGAACGAGCCGTCTACTTCCACATCGCATGTGACGCCTTTTTTCTTAACGAAGAGATTTTTTCGTTTAGCCTCGGGAACAAGCTCTTTATCCTTTGAGAACGCTTTTTGGGTCCCAAATTGAGCTATCAATTCTGCCCGACCGGGATTCCAGGTTAGCGTCGCCCCTTTCCATGTCTCGGATTGTGGTGGTTTTGGGACTGATGGCTTGGTTACGGTAGACCTATCTCCTTTTTCAGTCATGATGCTCATGCGTTCCTGAATCTGTTGCAAAGCGACAGAACGGTCGTCCTCTGCAATACGCCTCCAATCGACCTCCTTTGCAACGAATTGCGCCTTTTGGTCTGCGTCTATTGGCGTTAGAGTGGTCCAGCCAAATGGTTTCAATGAACTCTTGTTTTGAGGTTTGTCGACCTCAGAAGCTAGCCACAGGGTGGTCGAGGTTTGCTGATACTTGCTCTGTGCGCCTCGTCCCTGCATGATCCTGATATCTCGAAAACCTTCTATGGTCACCGATTCAGCGCCTGAATGTCTACCAAGCCGCAATAAAGTGGCGCCATTGGGCGCCGCTTCATGAACTGGGATATTGACGTTTTGCAGCGCCTGATCCTCAAGGGTTTTTTCCTTGGAATAAAATGACTTAAGGCTAGCGATAAGTGTCCCAATTTTGAGAGGGTTTCTAATGCTAGCCTCATGTGCTGGCTGTTCTACGGTGATTGACCCCATAAACAGGCTATTCGGCTCAATAATTTCAAGTATCTGATATGGTCCTTTTGCTTCATGGAGGCTAGGTTTTTTCTTTTCATTGACTGCGTAAACAATTTTAGTCTTGATCTCACCAACAGGCATGAAGTCTGAAACTTTCAACAGCCGAAAGGGATCTGTTGCAAACGCTCCGTTATCAAGCAACTGTTTCTCAAGGTCTCTCCCTTTCCCTCGTTCCGGATTTACTTTTCGCTGGGACGCCAACAAATTCAGATAAGCCGTTCTGATGGATCCCTTGACAGCGGATCCAGGAATGTAGGGACGGTCTGTTGTTGGTAGGTAAGCGGTTCTATTGATAATAAAACCGTTGAGTTCTTGCTGAATTTTTCTTTGGTCTCTTTCTGAGATTGAAACGGCTTTTTCATAATGCCTTGAGAAACCACTGCATACGCCTACTCGCTTGCCCAGTGGCCTCTGGTCACGCATAAACTTGTATATTTTGATTATTGAGGATAGGTTACCCTCGCTGCAGATTTTTGAAAATTCCCTAAGATCAGTATCACTTAGGTTCGTTAGGAATTCGGATGTATCAAAAACTATCAGTTCCGATTTCTCCATGTCTAGAACAAAACTCAGCGGATCATACACGTCATCACATCCAAGATGGACAGGGCAAAGTGTCTGAATGGCAAATTCTATCGTAACCTTATTCTGGCGGCCTTGGCCCATGGAAGAAGATGGTGCTTTTGAAACGGGCGGGGTCTTATAAACTATTTCGGGAGAAGTCATATCAAACCTCCACTTTAAGTGGCAGGCTAATGGCATAACCCTGCGCTACAGCTTTCGGCTGATGCTTTGAAACACCTGTCATGCCTGAACCAAAATAACCACGAGTCAGATCATCTTTTTGCGTCGGCACAAAAACTGCGCCCTCATCAGCCATTATGACAGGGTTCTTAAATGGATTTGATGAACTTGCCGCGCTGTCACCATGCCTACCGAATCGAACAAACGGATGGTAAAACGCGTCAGAGTAAGAGCCAGATTTAGGCACACAAGGCGAAAGACAGTATAATCCGTTGGCGTCAAGTATTTTAGGCGCCGTCAACTCTCGAAAACTCTCCACACGAAAACGGCCTTTGCCTATGGATGCGTCTTTTCCGAAACCATAGGAGCCAATCCTTGAAAAACCCGCGACGACCCTTTGAACGTCAGTCAGTTTTTCATTCAGCAAGACGAAGACACTCAGGAGGGTACTGGGGCTATAAATGAACAACTCCGTTTGGTACGGAGCAAACTGGGCCCCTCCTCCCGTGGTGGCGGTAACCCGATTTATTGAGTTGTGCGGTTGAGCAAAGGATTTGATTAACGTCTGGCCGTCGCCGGTTTTTTCAATGACGGTAACTTTGTTGATCTGCTTTTCAGGCGCAGTATCGATTAGTTCGGAGTCACTAACAAATTGGAGTTTCTTGACATTTATGGTCAAATCCGAAGACAAGCGCATCCATTTCTTGCTCTTGATGATTTTACGTTCTTCCACTTGCTTTCGCAAATCGTCTTTCAGCTCAGGAAACAATACGTTAAAAGGCAAATCCGGCTTCTTTAAAGCATAAAGATATTGACCTGTTGCAGCCTTAAGCTTTGGATACGCTGAAGAAATTACGAGGAACGGCGCCTCTTGATAAAAGTCAAGGTTGTGTTCGAGACCACCGTCTACCAAATTTGAATCATATGCCAATTGCCAGCAGAACTGCCCGAATAAGGTGTCACCTTTGAGCGGCGTTCCAAACGCAGCCAGATGGTGAATAGTCACATCATAGAGTTTCACGATTTCATCCCTCCTTTTTGAAGGGCGCCAAATTTTCAAATTTCTCCCTTATTTTGTCATCATCGAACTGAAATTCAATTCGACCATAGCCACGGCTGCCGCTACCGCCTAGGGCATCCAATTCTAGTAATTTTAAACCCTCAAGAAGGTAATCAAGGAGGTCGTCTTCATCACCCAGCATTTTGACAGTCACGGCGAAATCAAATTTTGCGTCCGCTGGTACCCTCTCAGTGAATCTCGGGTTTTCTGCGGTCCCTTTTATTCTATTAATCGAATTTTCAGACTTAACTTCAGTGAGTAGCAGGTTTCGTACAGCACAATTCTCAACCCACGCTCCATTCATGGAACAATCGGCGAATGAAACTCGAGTTGGCCCAAGTTTGACGTTTTCTTCCGAATCCGCTCCGCTACAGCCAAACAGCTTGAGAATTTTTTCACACTCGTATTTCTGTTCGCCCGAAAGGCTGTTCAGTGTTTTGACCGAAACGGGCTTTCCTCCGGTTTGCCCCATCAAACCACTTCTCATTTCCAACAAAGAACGCACTTTCCCCTTGATGGAGGAACCCGGTATATACGGTGTTTGAGTATGTGGATGTTTGATGACAGCGTTGTCAACACCACCTATTTTCATTTCCATGTCACCAGCGCCTATATGTAAACCACTTTTGAGTATAATCGAACCCCTGATTTCCGTTATTGATGTTAGCTTCATTTTGATTTTCCTCTAGTTGCTTTTTGGACAATGGAATTTATAAAACCCCATAAAGGCTTCAAAAAAGTTTGAGAATATTCTAAGTTTTCGGGGAGTATCCACCTGTTTGACGGAATTCCTAATAAAATTCAGAAAAGTCATTGAAACAAGTCCTCTGCCTTGCGCATAGGCTGCTTTGGCAATTAACATATGAATCTGAGGCAGAACAACAGACCAAGACTCGGGTCGATTTTCCACAATCGATTCCAATCTTATGATTTCGTCATAAAATTTCCTAATCTGTGACCTTCGATTCTGTCTTTCTTTGCTTGCCTCATAATCCTTTTTCACAGTTATTGCCATTGCCTCGGCTTCATCTGAAAAAAGCTTTGGATCAATTGTGTCGTCAGATTTTACGAACTGTATGTCTGTCATTCCAAGCCTCCTATCGCTTGTTATAAAGGATTTCCCACAGAGGAATTCGTAATTTTGCCCCTAAATGTGTCAACCACATAGCAAGTTGTTGATTGACATTTTTGACTATGTCTTTGCGATTGCCTGAAAAACCATCCTTCGCGACATTTCGTTCACAAGTATAAGCCAGATAGGAACGCCATTTCACACAATCCATGTCAGAAAGCAAAACATTGCCATCCCCTAAATGACTTTCCCTGTCTGCCATATCGATGAATCCGTTGAGCCGATAGAGCATTGCGTTGTTTATCCACTGATTCTCGTACCAGTCGGTGAGCGTCCTTTTTATCGTGTCCATTTCGTTAAGACCGGCCCATGGTATTGCTTGAGCGAAAATCGTTAACCGATCTCGGCCCAAGTCTTTTGCCTCCATCAATGCGTATTCGACTTGTTCAGCTATTTTATCGACCGGCGCATTTGGTTTTTTGACTATACAACCGGCGGAAAAAGTGATCTTTGGATTATGGCAAACATAATCTCTAAATGAAGTGGATAATTCTCTGGCTAAATCTATAGTTCTATTCCACGGGCCAATTACGAAAAGATCATCGCCTCCTGCAAAGACAGTATAGATGTCGTTAAATGTCGGCGTAGACCGGAGCAAGTGTGGCAGATAGATGCTAGAATAGAAGTTGATTTGCCTGCTCAACGTAGCCAATCGTGACAGAGTTAATTCCTTCTGAGGCAGTCCAAACGACATCAATGCCCCTAAATTGTCAACATCGGCTTTGAGAGCCCCTAGCGCAGCCACTCCCTTGAAATCCATTTTGTCATTTCTGGAAACAACGGGGTTTAATGCCATAGCCGCAATGTGGTGGAAGGTTTTTGGCGATCCAATCTCGATTTGGTCAAGCATCTCAGAAGTCCGCGACTCCGCTTTCTCGCCCGCCAAATATTGATCACGATATTTGTCTTCTTCTGTAAAAACTGGCACATAACCATTGATAAACTTTGCTGTAATCTCACGGATCGATTCTGGGCCAAGGTCTGGAGCTATATCCCAAAATCTCAGGAGGCTTCCATGAGCCGCTTGCTTAGTCAAATTTCCTTTCTCAACGAAAGAAACCTGGTAACGGCCAAAAATAGGTTCAAGTAAGCAATTGTTTTTATCCAAGAACGTCGTTTGTGAGTCAAGAATGGCCACCCTGGGTTTTTTGACCACATTAGTTCCCAGAAAAACGTCGTCTCGACATATGTTGCACGCCGAAGCAATATCACCCAGTAAACCATCGGTTGACGCATCGGAAGTGGCTGGCCGCTTACCACACAGAGGACAAAGAGCAGGTTCAAGATCATTATTGAACGAGTCCAAATAGCCCGCCACAACTCCACCAAATGCTCCCAAGTTGATTCGATTCAACTTTTTCAGTTCCATTCTTCTTTGCAGCTCGGATCGCAGTCCAACAAATTTGCCCTCTAGGAATTCGGCGCCCGACGCTTCGCATGTAGCCAGACCGAATGTATTCTGACCATAAGTAAATTTCATAAGCCAGTCATTGACTGTTTTCTCGACGTTTTTAACCGCTTGTCCAGCCCGGTCCACATTTGGAGCTATAATTGTGAACTTGCCCGCAGCGTTCAGGACAACTGAAGCGAACGAGAGTCCAATTTCACGGCATATCATATCCGCTGCAAGCTCTGAAAACAGTGAAACAGCGAAAGACCGCCCACGAAGGAGCTTGGATCGCAGTTTTCTAAGATCACCGGATGTCTTGAAGATAAAGTCCTGAATTCCGAAAAAGTCACCCTGGATAAGCAGAAATTTCTTCTGATCCATATTTCGGACAGATTGTTCTGTCAGTGAATTTGTGTCGCGGTGGTAAACATAGAGCGCTCCGGCTAATGCGGCGACACTCCTACTATGATCATAAAGCGAAACGTCAGGAATAATTTCACCAGCGCGAGCAGCCGGCACAGACGAGAAATATACAAGAAACAAACTGTCAAAATGTTCAAACCACAGTTCCAGATTCTCGTTGCGATGCGCCAGATTGCCGAGTTGCGAGCAGAATTGTTTAAACAATTCTGAGTATTCGCTTCGGGCCTGTTCCGTGCTCAGCGGTTTGATATTCCCCAATTTTTTGGGGAATATGGTTTCCGGAGAAAGTGCCTTAAGTTCGTACGCATATTCTGATTTATGTCCCGGTTCACCCTGTTCTCCATCTGGATCAAGTTTCTCAAATAAGGAAAATAGTCGGGTTTTTTGATATTCTTTGACTGCTATTTTTGCATCATGTTTGGCGTCAAAACTTGCTCGATCCCAACCAGCGCTGATCCTGTCAGCGACCGTGACAATCCATTGCATAGGGGTTTCTGGTTTATGATGGCATGCAGCAAGATTTATGAATGAATCACCATCTCCCCATCCCGGTTCATTGAATTCCCGCGGCAAGACGTCGGCGAATTTTTCAATGAATGCCGCTGTGAGCAAACTGTGAGCATGTGAAAATCGTCCATCAAAACTCGGTTGATAAATGTCTTGATTCCTGCTGACATACTCTGCGCCGAGATCCAAGTCCTCCTTTCCAGGTATCTTTCCAACATCGTGGAAGAAACCGCCCAACTGATTTTTTAAGGTAGTGTCATCCATTGATCCTCCTTTCAATTTACGCAGATGGCTTCTGTCGGGTTAACGCCTACATGCTTCTAATAAAACGATGCTTGGCATTCTCCTTAGGCTAATGGACAAGCCTTATCTTTCCCAGTCCAAACGTAGTAGCTTTTCCCAAATGAACTTTTTCGCAATATTTGATAAGCGGCACAAATTCCTTCAGCCTGCCGCTATAAGTGACTTCTCCTATGAGTCCTCCGAACTGCATTCTGGACTGCTGACGGTTTGAAAATCGCGCCCAATCAAGCCATCGAAGAGATGATTTGTCTGCGGTGACTTTGAGCGCTCTGTTTACGAGCCCCTTGTAGTCCAGAAGCGGTTCCCCTGAACCGAAGTGTTCATTAAGTATGGCGATACGACGCAACATCGATCGTACCAATACGTGAAAAGGTAATTGGGTCTGAAAGCTATTTTCAAATTTGAGCCGCAAAGGAGTTTCAAGTCGAATCGATAACTCAATCTCTTGATCATCATCCACAGGACCATTGTCGAACGCCATGTCGATTTCTGATCCTGTCAGCACTAAACGGTCTGCGCTATTGTAAACTTCTTTATTGTCTGAGTTTACCCGTGTCAGAATAAAGCCGGGCCGTTTCCCCTCGATAAACTTGCCCAAACCCACCTTACCCATCTCTTCAAACGCATAAATGAAATAGGGTAAATAGCTGTTAGCAATGCCAAACAGCAGCAAAGAGAAATTAAAATCATCGCCTTTATCAAAACGTTGTTTTGTAGTTTCCGGCGGTTCAATCACAAATGGGTGAGGCTTATTAGCCGTTTTTTCTCCTCTGTCATTTGACGAGTTTTCGAAAACCCGAAAATAAACGCAACGCTGAGTTAAAGGACAAGCCACGCAATCTCTCTGCTTGAGAGCGCAGGTAACCCTCTTCAACGCGACTCCGAACGCCCCTCTAAACGTTGATCCTTTATAGGGTGGCAGGATCGCTTCGTCATTGAAAATGGAACAAAATTCGTATTTGCTGAAAAGCATTTGAGCCCCTTGGGTAATTCACAATTGGTTAAGGTCACCTTTCACGTTGCAGCGCAGTATTTCCATGGAGTTCAAACGCGCGTATCAATTGAGTGTTTGTGGTCCAAACACCCAAAATGAAATTTCATGGAAAACCCCCACACCAACTTTAAGAAGGTATTATTTGCCCATAATAGCTCCGGTTTTTATTTCAGGTCAAACATAATTTCCGGATCATGCCACATACGTGTGTCAAACAAGGACACATGTAATGGATTTATTTTGGGAGCAGTAGAAAAAATCTTCCCACTGGGAAGAGAATTCCGCCATCGGTTGAAAATACCGAAAAAAGGCGGGGGAGGGTCTAAAGGAATAGGATTGACCTAATAGGGGCGCTGTGTTGCAAGGACAACCTCCAGCGCCGGTCATCTATATAAAATGGCCATCTTTTAAAGCCCAATATTTAAATCATGTAGAGTTCCATGAAGCAGGTTTACGAATGTTTGTGCCAGGAATAGGGTCAGAAAGCTGGGATTCAGCGAGATGTGTATTTTTGATAGTCAATGAAATGGAAGCATATTTCTTCAGAGCTTTGGATCGTTTTTTCTTAAATCTTGGTGGTGTAAGAAGAATTAGTTTCTTACATTGTTCTTGAGAGACTATGCGCAGCGCTTCGACAAGGTCTCCGTCATTCGAGATTTTCACTGCGCAATCAAAGAGGTCCTTCCATGCATCATTCACAAGGGTGGTCGCCAAGTTTACATCCGAACCCTTTTCTTCTACCTTGAGGACTTCAACCCACTGCTGAAAAGTAAAAATTGAACTCATCTATATACGCAATGGGTCGCCATGTGTGCTAAAAATGTTCAGGCCCTGTAACTAAGAAAGCCACAGGGCCGTCTGCCTACGTAGGAAGACGTAGGGGTGATAGTGATTTCATGCATTTCAACAATAATAAACTGATGAATCGATGTTAAGTTCCATTGAAACAGTGGTGTGATCGACAAGGACAAGAGTGAGTAGTTTCAAAAATAAAATTGTAGTCGGAGATGTTGTTGTTGATGTTGTCCGGAAAGATATAAAAAATCTTCATTTACGAGTGCGTCCACCGCAAGGCAAGGTTCATGTGACAGCTCCTTACAGGATAACCGACTACTCCATCAGGTCATTCATAGTCTCAAAGCTCAGTTGGATAAAGAAACATCAACTGAAATTTGAAGGCATGCGGGATCAGTTAGAGCTTGAATACATTTCCGGCGAGAACCACCTTTATCAAGGGAAATCGTATCTGCTGAACGTCATTTATTATGAGGCCACGCCAAGAGTGGAAATCCGTGACAACACCTACATTGAGTTGTACGTCAGGCCCGGTAGCGATCAACTCCAGCGGGAAAAAGTAATTAACGGGTGGTATCGATCCCAATTGAAAGAACAGGTCCCATGTCTCATCGAAAAATGGGAATATGTTATTGGGGTTGAGCTTAATGACTGGGGTATCAAGAAAATGAAGACGAGGTGGGGGAGCTGCAATCAGAGGGATAAACGAATCTGGCTGAATCTGGAATTAGCTAAAAAACCGTTACATTGCCTGGAATTTATAATAGTCCATGAATTGACCCATCTCCTGGAACGTCGTCATAACGACCGTTTTAAGGCCCTGATGGATAATTTTATGCCGGAGTGGCGTTATTGTAAGGAAGAATTGTATCGAACCGTCGCTCCCGATGATGATTTTTTTGGCTAGAATATTCGCGTAGCGTTGACTACGGAACAAAATTGAAATCATCTATATACGCAATGGTTCGCCATGTGTGCTAAAAATGTTCAGGCCCTGCGGCTTAAAAGCCACAAGGCCGTCTGCCTACGTACGAAGACGTAGGGGTGATAGTAATTTTTAGTAATTTATACATTTTCTAATCAAAAAATAGCTTGAATCTTTACTGATGGGACGGACATTACTGGTCCTAATCATCGGACTCTTCAGTCCATTTGAGGTTGCCGGATCGGTCACGAATCTCATATTCATTCCCGCGACGATTTCCAGTGTATTCGAGGTTCCCATTCCTGTCGCGAAATTGAGTTTCCCCTGTTGTGCGATCATAATTCCTGGTTCCGACGAGGTTTCCGTTGCGATCCCTGATGTCTGTAGACTGGGCAAACGACAAGACGGGAATTACGATCAAAATAACCGTCAGAGCTGCTGTCTTCATTTTTGTTCGTCCTCCCTTTACCAAGTTGTAAATCGCAGTTCACATAATACCAAACTCTATCATATTTTCATAAAATTGGAGCCTCTTGCTGCATATGATTACCTTCCCTTTATGCAAACCATTGGTGTAAGCTAATGAAATGAGAAAAATAGATGATGGAATACTGTTTTCAGCCACGGATCTTTGCAATTTTCTTGAATGTGAACATCTGACGGCTTTGGACAAAATAAATCTGTTAACTCCTCTTCCCCAGACACCAGATGGTGAGGAAGCCCAGCTTTTTCAGAACAAAGGCTTTGAACACGAGCAGTCCCACCTGCAGAAACTCAAGGACAGCGGGGTTGATGTAACAGACCTGTCAGCGGTTGGGGGAACTCTTCAGGACAAAGCAGTCGCCACGTTTGAGGCCATGAAGAGTGGAACCGACATAATTTACCAGGGAACCTTGATGCAGGGAAATTTTTGCGGGTATCCCGATTTCCTTCGAAAGGTCAGAACGCCTTCAGGTCTGGGTCCATTCAGCTATGAAGTCATGGACACCAAACTGGCCAGAAGCCCCAAGACATATTTCATCATTCAACTGTGTTTTTATTCGGACCTGCTGACGACATTGCAGGGTTTTCGGCCGAACATGATGCATGTTGTGTTGGGAGACAGGACTGAACTGAACTTCAGGTTCGACCAGTTCGGTCAATACTACCAGACACTGAAAGAACGCTTCCTTGAGGGCATTTCACGTGACGCCGACACATATCCTGAAACGACCGAACATTGCAGTTTATGCCGATGGCGTGGTCTGTGTGAAGAAAAATGGCTTCAAGACGACCATCTCAATCAGGTCGCCAATATTACGAAAATCCAGATAAAAAAGTTACGGTCAGCCGGGATTCATACGTTGGCGCAACTGGCTGAACATGATGACCGTGTCAAAATACAAAAGCTGGCCGCAGATACCTTGCTTAAGCTTCGTCATCAAGCGTCTTTGCAGCTCAAGAAACGAAATTCAGGAGCTAATGAACTGGAATTGCTCCCGCTCGATCCTGACGGCTTGAGAGGATTTCATCGCCTGCCAAAACCGGACCCGGGCGACCTGTTCTTTGACATGGAGGGTGATCCGCTGGAACCGGAGGGTTTGGAATATTTGTTCGGAGTCTACTATCGCGATGGAGATAAGCCGAAATTCGAGAAGTTCTGGGCTCACAATCGGGATGAAGAAAGAAAGGCCTTTGAAGCGTTCATGGATTTTGTTGCTCAGCGGTTAAAAAAATATCCATCAGCCCACATTTACCATTATGCCAGTTATGAAGAATCGGCCCTCAAACGACTGATGTGTTCCCATGGGATAAAGGAAGCCCAGGTGGATGATCTGCTCCGCTCCCATAAACTCGTTGATCTTTACAAGGTAGTCAGGGAAAGCATCCGTGTCTCGGAACCAAGATACTCAATAAAGAATCTCGAAACATTTTATGCGGACAAGAGAGAAGGCGATGTTAAAAACGCTATGTCGAGCATCGTCTTCTATGAGAAGTGGCTGCAAACCAAAGACAAAAAATTTCTTGACGACATTGAGGTATATAATCATGAGGATTGCCGCTCAACTTATCTGTTACGAGAGTGGCTGCTCACTTTTCGGCCTCCGGATCTGCCATGGATGAATCAGGTCAAGCCAGGGGACGATAAAAAGGCCCGTCCAAAATCTAACCGTCAGGTAGATTTGGAAACGAAGCTTGAGTCATATCGTCTCGCCCTGCTCGAAGACCACAGGATTGATCCAGATGACATGCACTTCCGTGAACTGGTGTTCTATTTGCTGGATTTTCATCGACGATGTGAAAAACCCGCGTGGTGGGCTGTTTTTTCAAGGATGGAGATGACGGATGAAGATCTGATTGACGACCCGGAGTGTATAGGAGGCATGGCTCTGGCCAAGGGGCAAAAAATGATAGAGCCAAACGCCGGAGGCGCTGTTTATCAATATCCAGAGCAGGAATTCAAGCTTGGGGAAGGGGACAAATGTGTCCACACCGGTGATTTCAAGGAAGAATTCAAGATAGTCCGGATTGATGAAAATGAACGGCTCGTCCAGGTTGCGTCTGAGTCTGGAGCCGTATTGCCGGAGAAGTTGTCGGTCTCAACAGGTGGCCCGATCAGGTCCGGTTCATTGACCAAAGCTGTGTTCCGATTTGCTGACAGCATAATCAGGGGAGATAGGCGCTATGCCGCTCTTGAAGCCATTCTTAAGAGATCCATACCTGATATTAATGGTCACAGGTCCGGGAAGCCGATAGTAAATCCCGAAAATCCTCATCCCAACGAAATAATTGAAGCTGTAGCCGGTCTTCGCAATAGCTATCTTTTTATCCAAGGCCCTCCGGGGACGGGCAAAACTTACACGGGGTCTCATGTAGTAGCGGAATTGCTGAGAAGAGGGTACAGGATAGGGGTGTCGTCCAACAGCCACAAGGCGATCAACAATCTCTTGAAACATGTTGAATTACGAGCCGAGGAAATTGGTCTGCAATTCCATGGTCTAAAAAAATCTACAGATAACAAGGGCACATGGTTTAAAGGAAAATTCATAGAAGATGTGACGAGTAACCGGGATATATATGAGTCACGAGCTAATCTGGTCGCTGGCACCGCATGGCTATTCGCCGGGATGGACCAGGACCTGGATTTTCTGTTTGTCGATGAAGCCGGTCAGGTTTCTCTGGCGAATCTGGTAGCCATGGGCGTGTCAGCAAGAAACATTGTCCTTCTGGGCGATCAGATGCAGCTTGGACAACCCATTCAGGGTGTTCATCCTGGCAGGTCTGGGGAATCAACCCTCGAATATCTGCTCGACGGCGATGCTACCATCAAGCCGGATAGAGGTGTGTTCCTGGATACAACATGGCGTATGTGTCCGGATGTGTGTGGGTTTATTTCTGATGCGGTTTATGACTCCCGGCTGAGGCCGGAACCACTTAACGAGCGTCAGCGACTTGTCCTGAATTCACAAGCGCACGAGAGTCTCAAGCCGTCTGGGGTTAGCTTCGTGCCGATAGAGCATGATGGCTGTTCACAGAAGAGCCAGGAAGAAGCCGATCTGATCAAAGAGATCATGGCCAGTCTTGTTCAACAATCGTATCGGGATCGCGATGGAAACGAACAGTCCATGACCCTTGGAAATATAATGGTGGTCGCTCCTTACAACATGCAGGTGAATCTTTTGAAACGAGTTTTACCAAAAGGGGCGAGAATCGGCACGGTGGACAAGTTTCAGGGTCAGGAATCCGAGGTTGTGATAGTCTCTATGACCACATCGAGCGGGGAATATTTGCCTCGCAGGATAGAATTTCTTTACAGCAAGAATCGTCTTAATGTCGCGATGTCCAGGGCCAGGGCCCTGTCCATACTTGTGGTCAATCCCTTATTGCTCAGCATCAGGTGTCGCGCTATAGATCAGGTCCAGTTAGTAAATACTCTTTGCTGGGCCAGGAATTATTCGGATTCTTCGTTGTCGGATGGCAAATAATCCCTGTTTATACCCATGAATTGTTAAACACCAAGTATGCCGAGTACTCGCTGGTAAATGTCCTGCAAATCAGCTTCATTGGGACGACCCTTGATGTTTCCCAAACGACCGGTAGTGGAAAGATGCTGAAGTCGCCCGTGGAATTCGCCGACAAAATACCATTCGCTTACTACTTCGTAGCCCAAATGGTCAAACAACTGCCCCATGAACTTTGCCGCGGGCAAAGCCTCATTGACACCCGTGTGGCCTCCTCCGAACGAACAGTATACTACCGCCTTTTTACCAGCTCTTCTGGGTGATGAAGGCTTGATTTCGCCCAACTGACCGTATCTTTCACGGGCTTGGTTGAGGAACTCCATCATCGGTTTACCGGGGAGCCATGTGTAGACACCTGACCCAATAAACACAAAATCATATGCCAGGATGTCCACTTCGGCATTCTTGGTAATTTTGATTGTTTCTACTTCATGACCGGCATCCTTCGCCGCTTTCTCTATTTGCTTCGCCATTTTCTCGGTGTTGCCGGTGGTTGAAAAATAGAGGTTGAGGACTCTCATGATATTTCCTTTCACATAGCAAAATTGGTCAATCCCCTTTGTCGATCTTGCCTCCTCCTGAATAGGGGGGGCAAAATCTCTCACGAGTAACGCTCTTGAGAGATTTTGGATCGGGTGGCGGGAAATGCAGAGTCATCTATTTTGTGACTCTGAGGCGGGAATCTAATCTCTGTATTTTTTTGTCAATGTTCTGATGTCTTTTTCAGTGAACTCCATGCCGTGTTCTTCCATGAGTTCTCTTTCGACCTTTAGCAATTCTTCCATTCTTATATCAGCGCCAAACAAACCAATCATTTTATGGTTTTTGTCTCTGAGTGGTCCTGAGACGGTAATGCAAAGGGCCCCGGTGATTTTGGACGTGAATGGACCCAGGACGTGAATCTTGCCGTCTTTTATCGGCATGATAAACCAGGATCTGTCAGAAAAATCCTCATTTTCCTTGAACTCTACAAATTTGGATTTTTCAGCGATATCAGTAACATTAGCTGTGATTTTCTTACCTTCCATATTAACAACATAGCAATATTGTATGAAAGGATATTTCCTGAGGAAGTCGTACATGGCGGTTTCCATGGCTTTTACATCCAGGTTGGTCATCGGGGTCGAGGATATGAATGTTTCCACGATTTTGTAAGCCATTTCGTGGGCTATGAGCTTCATTCGATCCCAGTCTGATATAAATAGTTCCGGCAAATACCGTTTAACAAGGGCCAGCATTTCCTTGTCCGACATAGCCGTTACACGGCCATTCTCATACTGTTCCATGACTATGTCGTAAATACGTGAAATTGCCGGATGTGACTTATCTAGCGCTTCTTCTTTCGGCACCGAAAGCTTTGTGTTTATCCAGTGAGCTATTCCAGCGAGTCCTGATTTATCGGTGATATTGACCAGAGGAGGTCTACCCAGGATCTTGGTGGTGTCGAATATGTTGTAAATCTCCTCATTTTTCAAAACGCCATCCGCATGAACACCAGCGCTAGTGGTATTAAAAGACCGTCCAACAAGTGGGTAATTATCTGGTACCGTGTGACCAAGCTCCATTTCAAAGTATTCAGCAATCTCAGTGATTACTCTTGGGTCCATTCCGTCGGCGTGTCCTCTCAAAGACATATAATCAATTACTAACGCTTCCAGAGGGGTGTTTCCAGTGCGTTCTCCGATACCGAGAAGCGTGCCATTGACGGTAGAGCAACCGTATAGCCATGCTGAAACGGCGTTGGTCAAACCCTTATGAAAATCGTTATGTCCATGCCATTCGAGAAGATCCTCGGGGACGTTCGCGTCATCAATCATTGCACGAACAAGTTTTGGAACGCTCCTTGGCAGTGCGGAACCCGGAAATGTGACCCCGTAACCCATTGTATCGCAAAGACGAATCTTGATCTCAATGCCCGACTCTTCACGTATTTCCATGATTTTCTGGGCCAAAGGGACGCAGAAGCCGTAGATATCAGCGCGTGTCACATCTTCGAAATGGCATCGTGGCGCAATTCCCTTTTCGATAGTTGCTCTAACCATATCCAGGTATTTGTCCATGGCTTTGCGGCGATCAAGTCCCATTTTCAGGAAAATATGGTAGTCCGAAACCGAGGTAAGAATACCTGTTTCGGTTAACCCCACGGCTCTGACTTGAGCGAGATCTTTTTTCTGGGCTCTGATCCACCCAGTAATTTGTGGGTATTGATACCCTTTACTTCTGCAAACCTCGACGGCTTCCCTGTCCTTTTTGGTGTAAAGAAAGAATTCCGATTGCCGTATTATGCCTCTGGGTCCTGATAACCTATGCAGGAAATCGAAAAGCCTCGAAATTTGTTCAACTGTAAACGGTGGTCTCGCCTGCTGACCGTCCCTGAATGTGGTATCGGTCATAAGAAAATTCCTGGCCGGATTTATTGGGATCATGGCAAAGTCGAAGTCGACCTTTGGCACTTCTGAGTATGGGAAAATGTTTCTTAGTAAGTTCGGTTTGTCGACTTCACGAAGGAACCGTTCTTTATAAAACTTATTAAACTCATGATACAGCACTCCTTTTTTAGCATCCCATGTAGCCATTGCCGAACTCCTTAATCTTCTTCAAAATTTCATAATGAAAATTGGTCTATTTCCTGACGTTAAAAAGTCTTACTTGTGCAAATTCATGATGGATGTAATCCCAACATGGTATCAATTATAAGATGGTCTCACTCTTTCCTCATGACAATACGTATACCCAATTCTTTCAGTTGTTCCGGGTTTACCGGGGTGGGGGCGCCGGTAAGCGGGCAGGTGGCCCTCTGGGTCTTGGGGAATGCTATCACATCACGAATTGATTCAGACCCGGTTAAAATGGCCGTTATTCGATCTATACCAAATGCGATGCCACCATGGGGCGGAGCGCCATATCGCAGGGCTTCCAGCAGGAAGCCAAATTTCTGTTCAGCATCCTCTTCGTCAATTCCAAGGGCCTTGAACACCCTTTGCTGGACATCTTTCCTATAGATACGCATACTTCCACCACCGATTTCAGACCCATTCAGGACGAGATCGTAGGCTCTTGAACGGACTGAACCCGGGTTCGTCTCCATAAGGGCGAGGTCTCCTTCCATCGGAGAAGTGAAGGGGTGGTGCATAGCTTTGAAACGCTTCGCATCCTCATCGAACTCGAACATGGGGAATTCCGTAACCCAAATGAATTCGAAGTTCCCACAAGGGATCAGTCCTAATTTTGCGCCCAGATGATTTCTAAGATTACCCAGGACATCATTAACGATCCTCGAGTCATCTGCGCCGAACAGGACAACATGCCCAGGCTCAGCCCCGACCATCCGGTTAATCTCGGATCGCTCCTGATCAGACAAAAACTTGGCTATCGGAGATTGCCATTCTCCCCCGTCTTTGATCCTGGTGTACGCAACACCTTTGCCTCCATAAACGGCGGCGAAGTCTCTCAGGTCATCAAGATCCTTGCGCGAAAGTTTGGCGCCGTCGTCGACTTTAATTGCTTTTACTATCCCACCATTGTTTACAGCGTTTTTGAATACGGCAAAACCGGTTTCACGGATTGCCGATGTGATGTCAGTCAACTCAAGTCCGAATCGAACGTCGGGTTTGTCTAAACCATAACGGGCCATTGCGTCACAATATGGAATAGTGGGGAAGGGCGTCTTCAGCTCAATACCAAGCAGTTCTCTAAAAATGCCCTGTATCATTGTCTCCATTATTGTGAAAAGGTCCTTTTCTTCGATAAAGGAAGTTTCTATATCCAACTGGGTAAATTCCGGTTGTCTGTCAGCTCTCAAATCTTCGTCCCTGAAACAGCGCACTATTTGATAGTAGCGTTCAAAACCAGCGACCATTAATAGTTGTTTAAAAAGTTGTGGTGATTGCGGCAGGGCATAAAAGCTACCTACATTCAAACGGCTTGGAACAAGGTAATCCCTGGCGCCTTCCGGTGTGCTGGTTGTTAAAAAGGGGGTCTCGATTTCTACGAAATCTTCAGAACTCAAAAAGTTTCTGATTTGAGAAAGCAGGCGATTTCGGAAAAGAAGGTTCTGACGGGCTCCAGCGGGTTTCCTCAGATCGAGATATCTGTACTTGTATCGAACAGCGTCAGTTGGGGTTGTTTCCTCATCCAATGGGAATGGAGGGGGATCCGAGGAATTGAGTATTTTAAGTTCATCTACAAATATCTCGATCTTGCCCGTGACCAAATCCGGATTTAGAGAATCATCCGGTCTCGGGCGAACTTCTCCCCTGACCGCAATGACCCATTCCGGCCTCAGGTTGTGGGCCAGGGCATGAGTCTGCTCAGAAAATTCAGGATTAAAAACCAACTGGACCAAGCCTTTACGGTCTCTCAAATCAATGAAAATAACTCCGCCATGATCACGGCGTCTTAGGATCCATCCCATGACGATGACCCGTTTGTTAACATCTTTCTCTGTCAATTCCTCAGAAAGATGTGTGCGTTTCCATCCATCCAATGCTTGTAAAGTCAACTTTTTTCTCCTCGAACCGCTTGTTCGATTCCACCGAGTTCCACCAGGAACTGTTCCTTGGTTTTCATGTTGCGAATAGTGACCTGTCCCTGAGTCAACTCATTTTCGCCGACCATTATTACCCACTGCGCGCCAAGACGGTCCGCTAACTTCATTTGAGCTTTGAGGCTCATGTCGGAATATCGGGCTTCGACGGATAACCCACCCTTTCTTAGCTGGTTGACTATTCCAAAGCACCTATTACGTGCGTCTGAACCTATTATTGCCACGAAAATATCGATTTTCCTTTGATACAGAGGCCCTTCATCCGGAAGGTTCATGGAAAGCCGTTCAATTCCAATTCCAAAACCGATGCCAGAGACGTCTGGTCCACCAAGTTCAGAGATTAAGGAATCGTAACGTCCTCCACCACCAATTGCCTTGGTTCGGCCCAATTTGGAATGAACAAATTCAAAGGCCGTCCTGGTATAGTAGTCCAATCCTCTGACCAGACGAGGCTCGACCCGATAGTTTACCCCCAGCGAACCCAGAGCGTTAATAACCTGCCCAAAATGATCTTTACAAGCTGTATCGAGCCAGTCAGAAATTAGTGGAGCGTTCCGGCAAATGGAAATGCACTCTGGTTCCTTGCAATCCAGGACCCTGAGGGAGTTCGTATCAAATCGCCTCTGGCAATCGGGACAGAGACGACCGAACGAGGGTTTGAGAAATTGTCTCAACTCAGCTCGATAAATATTCCGACAATCTTTGCAACCTACGGAATTTACATCCACGCAAAAGTCCTGAATTCCGATGCCCTCTAAAATTGAGGTTGCGACAAGGATAGTCTCCGCGTCAACCAAAGGGGAATTGTCACCCAGGACTTCGGCGTTGATTTGGAAAAACTGACGAAACCGGCCCTTGGAAGGCCTCTCTCGACGGAACATTGGTCCGATTGAGAAAAGCTTTAGTTGTTGTTCATGCCTTAGCAGGGAATGTTCAACCACAGATCGAAGGATGCCGGCAGTAGCCTCAGGCCTTAGACTCAGAGAGTCGCCGCCGAGATCTGAAAACGTGTACATTTCCTTTTCAACGATGTCAGTAGTCTGACCAATACCTCTCTGAAACAGTTCGGTTTTTTCCATAACAGGAGTAATAATTTCGCGAAAACCGAATCGTGAAAGACGACTTCTAGCCGTATCTATAATGAATGCCCATTTCAGAGATTGGTCCGGCAGGATATCGTGGAAACCTTTAATTAAACCGATCATTGATCAACGCCTGTATTTTATCGTCAAAAGACGACTATATTCACACAAAATAGTTAGATTAAGACAACAACCTACGTGCGGTCAAGCTTTATCGCCGGTAATTGTCCTGGAAAACTCCAAAATCAATTTGATCCTGCAACTTTCCTGCTAAACGAACCGTTTGTGAGCCCAGAAAGTGACGATTGATAAAACCGGAAATGTATTACGGAGAGCTTACAAAGACCCAACGTGAACTATTGCGCGGAGATCTGAAAACAACCCCATTCGGCTCGGCCGTTAGGCCAAAAAATGTTTGTTCCGGGCGTATCTTTAGTTATGAAAATCTCTTTTTCAATTTTCCCGCCGATATCGTCAATAAAATGGCGAAAATCGCTTATCGTAACCCTATGAATATCTGGGGAGTTGAACCAGGGATGCGGGAAGGTTTTGACGATAGGCGTTCTGCCTGTTAGCAGATATCTAAGAGCTATCTTCCAATTTGCAAAATTGGGAAACGCAATTATGGATTTAGAGCCGACTCTCAACATTTCACGCACCAGTCGTTCAGGATTGATGATCTGCTGGAGTGTTCGGCTGAGCACCACATACTCGTAACTCAGGTCGGGGAATCCCTCCAGACCATGATCAAGATCGAGAGTCATGACCCTTATTCCCCTTTCCGTGCAGCGAATCACCTTTTCCTGGTCCAGCTCGACGCCGCAGCCTTCAACGTCTTTTTCGTCGCGCAATCTGGCAAGTAGGGTGCCGGAACCACAACCCAAGTCCAAAACCCTGGTCCCGGGGGTTATCAGATCTATAATGACGTTGAACCCAACCTCAAATTCATGAAATGGGGTGCGGATTTCCAATACTTGTTCAGACACCCTTTAGAAAGCCTCTTACTATTCTGGTTAACGTAGGCATACCTTGTGGAACCAGGAAAGAGTCATGACCATAAGGTAAATCTACTTCTACAAACGATACGTGCTTTTTAGCAGCTTGCAAAGCCCTTACTATCGCCATAGACATCGAGGTCGGATAGAGCCAGTCCGAAGTGAAAGATATGATGAACATTTTGGCTGTAATGTTTTCAACTGCGGTTACCATGTCTCCACATTGTCTAACAAGGTCAAAATAATCGATTGCTTTGGTTATTATGATGTAAGAGTCTTCATCGAACCTTTCCATAAAGGAACTCCCTTTATGCTGAAGATAGGATTCAATCTCGAATTCGCCTCCAAACCCTTCGTTTTCACCGAGACTGTAAGTTGTCCCGTCCATGTCTCGCAAGGTACGCTTTCTTCCGAATTTGGCCTGCATGGTTTCTTCAGATAGGTAAGTAATGTGTCCGATCATTCTGGCAACCGCCAGGCCACGCCCGGACTTTCTGTCGCTGGAAGTTGAATCAGATTGGTTAAGTGGAATGACAGGATCGGAACGTATAGCGTTTCGGCCGACCCAATTGAATGCGATACCCTGGGGAGAAAGGCGCGCTGTAGCCGCAATTACCACGGCGGATTTGAGTCGATCACCGTAACGACAAGCCCAGTCCAGCGCCTGCATCCCTCCCATAGACCCGCCAATCACGGTATGCAACTTCGATATACCCAGCTTTTCCACAAGCATGGCCTGCACATTTACCATGTCACCGATTGTGATCAATGGAAATGACCTGCCGTAAGCGCCGCCGGTGTCGGGATTGATACTTGTCGGGCCAGTTGTCCCTTTACATCCGCCAAGGCAATTCGAGCAGATTACGAAGTATTTGTTTGTATCGATCCCTTTGCCTGGACCGATCATGCCATCCCACCAACCAGTCCGGCCGTTTTCGTCCAATCCTGCGGCGTGAGCGTCCCCCGAGAGAGCGTGAAGCACTAACACCGCGTTATCCCGTTTGTCGTTGAATTTACCGTAGGTCTCATACGCGACAGTTAAGGGGCCCAAGTACCCCCCCGACTCCAGTCTTAAGCCATCAAATTGGAGATATTGAGTTTCTACTACTCCGATTTGATCCAATTGCCAGCCTCCGTCACATGTGCAGACGATCTATTTAATGCGTTTAAACTCGTAAATCACAACTGATTTTAGGACTACTTTGCGTCAAAGTCATCATATGTCTAATTAAAATTGGGCATTCTGAGCGTTGTTCCACAAAATTTCGACAGAGCTTCGGGGAGTGAATTTTTTCGACCCTCAAAAGATATGTGTCTGAGAAAATCGCCCGCTTCAGGTTTGCGGAACCAGTCAATTCCGAACTGGCCGTATAAATACTGTTGGATAATATCGGCTCCGGCCCACGCCCAGACATACTCAGCAGAGTAAAAGTCCATGTCCATATCGATAAGGTAGCCATCAGGCTCGTAATTGAAGCCTGTAGAGCGATTGAGCCATTTACAGTAAAAACTGGAGTCCTTAAAAACACCATTTTCGAAAAATTCCATTTCGGCAAGAAATTTTCCAATGTGACGACGAATCAGCAACAATTTTTTTATTCCGACAATTGCGCTCAACTCGTCAGCCTCAGAAGTGTCGACTTTCACGACATCCCTTAACCATGCGGGGTTTTCTATCAGTTGCATAAACAGAAAGGCAAATGTTTCATCGAGCGCCGACGACCGACAAAGCCTTCGATGTTCGACGGGGGATTTGGCTGAGAACCCCCTGAGGAAAAAAGCGTGTCCCATTTCATGCAATAATGCTTCAAGGTCTACCATGCCGCCAACTGGTTTAAGCAGGATATGAATTTCTCCAGGCAAATCAACTGGTATGCAAATGGCGTTGGGAGTTTTTTCAGGACTATCTTCAATGTCGATTATTATATCTTTTTGCCGGGTCAGGTTTAACCCTAACCCAACGAATGTCTTATGAACAAATTCCATGATGGAATTTTTTGGGAAATACCTGTCAAAAGCGTCAATTCGGAGCAAACGAAGCGCATGGCTCCGGTTCAAATCTTCCAGGGGGCGACCCAGGCGGGTTTCAACCCACGGACGCGCCTTGCTAAAATAATGATCGTCAGTATCCGACAAAAAAGTTACAAATTCATTCCGCCAGCCCTCAAAGGAGCTGTTCCTCTTGCATTCCACGTAGTCAACGTAATTTTGGAACCCAAACCTTCCTTTCACCGTGCGTGTCAAAGTGTCCAGGATACTTAACAGGATCGGATTTAGGATAGCCCTGGAAAATATGCCAATTTCCTTTCGCATTTCTTCTCGAAGTTCAAAGCTACCCTGATTTTGAAGCCAGGGGACAATCTCCAGAGCGGGGATTTTTTGGCCTTGAACGATCATTCTCCCCTTTTCCATATAAAACCTGAACATGTCGGCAAGAGAAGATGTTTCGGCTTCAATTGCGAGATCCATACACGCTATGAAAACGCGTTCGATCATATCCCTTCGCTCAGTGTCGGATTCAGAGGCGGCCATCCCTCGAAGGTCGGCAATTACAGCTTCACTTAACAAAATCGAGTCTGGTGAGATGACGTCTGAAAACGTTTTCCCTTGAGCCGCTCCTACGCTTTGATCCAGCGCAAGACGCGCAAGTTTACGATGAGCCTCGTCAAGACCTTGAACAACACTGAGATAATCGGCTTCGTTCATTTTAAATCTCCAGGCCACGCGGCGACAGTTTCCACTCCTCACATTTAAGACATTGATCAAGCGTTTAGGCAACAGCAATTCATCCGAAAAGTCTTGGATGGACTTTGCTGAAAGATCAGTTTCCTAAATGATGGTGGTTTGGGTAAAGCTACCGCATGGTGATTTCCGATTGCGACCAGCGCTATTCCGGAAAACATCTATCATCAGGATAAACAGACCACAAACTAGCAGGATTTGGCCCTGATATTATACGAAAATATCAATTGCGGGCTATGATAATGTCTTCACTAAGGACAAAACTGTTATTGCAAAGAAATTGGATTTGCAGAAGAACCACAAAGTCGATGCCGGGATTGCCCCACAAAATGGATCAGGCCCATCTGGATCTGTTTTGTCCCGAATTCTTGTGTGAGTTGGACTTTTTTTGGTTCCTTGGCGCTTGAGGCGTACGGCCTCTTTTGTTCATTAAACACTCCCATGAACAATAACCGTATACTGAATAGGTCATTGTCTGGTTTGCCGAGAATTCTCTCCCACATGTTTTACATCTTTCCAAAACGCTTCCTCCTAATTAGGGCAAATTTGCAGTTTATGACTTTGACGAACTCATTTCCAATAGAGACAGAGTCCGAAAAAGTCGGTTGATTTAATACATAACTTTCCAAGATAACTGAAGAATCTGTGATCAGGTCTAGCCGGCGATTGGTAGTTTCAAAAACTACAATACCGTAAAAAGACACGTCTTCTCGAGTGCAGGATAGTTTTTATTATGTTAAGACCACAGGTTGCTGAAAAAGATTCAGGTGATTCAGAAATTTATCCAACTGTATTCCAGGTCGTTACTTAACAATTCATAATGATGTAAAAGACCACTGCTACTAGCCAACGACCTATCAATCAGTAAAATGCTTGATGGGGGGCCTCTCGAGAACAGACGTCAATCAGATTCGGACGGCATTGTTATCATCGGCAAGCGCCCATGTCAAATAATGATTTTAAAAAATATAAAAAAATTGTTTCCTCGAACTTTATAATGTATAAAAAGAAGTTTGATGGCGCGGTCAATTTGTGTACGCCTCATCTTGATTTAACTGACGTTTGGCTTGGCGCTTGAGCCCGGTTGCCCGTTTTTGTGACTTATGGCGCAACTGTCGGTCCAAGAGACTTTTTTGTGAAAATGAGTTAAATAACGCGCTGAATCGCAATTCACAATCAAACGCGGGCTGAAAAATGAGCGCGTTTTGGTTGAGCCGGTTGAGCGCGAAACGTTTCCGGTCCCGAATTCTTAGGAGCTAAATATGCCGAAAATGAAATCATGCCGAGGCGCCGCGAAGAGATTTACGGTTTTGAAGAGCGGCGTAATAAAACGAAAGAAGGCTTATCACAGCCATATTTTGACTTCAAAAACTACTAAGCAAAAGAGAGGGCTGAGGCAAGGCGCATATATAAGCCCTGAGGACGCGGCGCAAATCAGGAGATTGCTGCCTTACGGATGATTATTCGTCGCGTGGAATTAAGTCGGAAGAAAATTGGAAACGCCTGGATTCGCTTTATGAATAAAGCGTCAATTGGCTTTCTTAATTTGAAGATTTTAAGGAGTTAGAAATGCCCAGAGTTAGATGTTCACCCGCCAGTAGGGCGAGGCGAAAAAAAATATTAAAGGCCGCGAAGGGTTTTGTCGGTGGTAGAAGCCGGACTCTTAAGCAGGCGAAAGAAACCCTTGAAAGAGCCCTATGTTACGCATACAGGGACAGGAAAGTCCGCAAGCGAGATTTTCGTAGTTTGTGGATAACAAGGATCAATGCTGCCTGCAGGCTTAACGGACTACCTTACAACCGTTTTATGGAAGGTATTAAAAAAGCGGGCTTGGGACTGGACAGAAAAATTCTGGCAGACATAGCCGTAGCTGACCCTACGGCCTTCTCGGGGATAGTTCAGCAAGCTCAACAGGCATTGCAGGTCTGACACGACTTGTGGCTGTTGTCCGGTCTTGTCAGCCCACACGAGTATGTCTTCATGATTGTTTGTAGGCATGGAAACGGTCCTCAGGACCGTTTCCATGTTGACTGATGATGATTCACTGATATAAATCGGGATCTCCAGCGTATAGCGTTCCATGATGGATTTGCCAGAAAGGGTCCTTGAGGTATGAAAGATCAGCTTAATTCACTTAGAGCTTCAACGGTCGCTCTGACAGAACAGACATTCGATCTGAAAACCTTAAGTGATTCAAGAATTAGAATTTTGGGACGAAAGGGCGAGTTAACCAGTGTCTTGAGGGGCCTTAAAGACCTTCCTATTGAAGAACGTTCCGCTGTTGGTAAGCTCGCAAATCAAATTAAGGCAGACCTGGAATCCCTGTTTGATACAAGGGAAGCATACTTGCGTGATGAGCTTGAACGCACTCAGCTAGCTCTTGAGTCCATAGACATTACTATGCCGGGCAGGCGCTTGCCGTTGGGTAGGTCTCACATTCTCAACCGGGTCACCCAGGAACTGGTTGATGTTTTTTCCGGATTGGGGTTCCAATTGGCCGAAGGTCCGGAAGTTGAAATAGATTATTACAATTTTGAAGCGCTGAATATGCCGAAGAACCATCCGGCTCGAGATATGCAGGATACGTTCTATTTTTCAGAGAATGTTCTGTTGAGGACCCATACATCTCCCGTTCAAATTCGAACCATGGAGAAATGCAAGCCGCCGGTTAAGGTTATCTGTCCTGGCAAAGTTTATAGACGTGACGCTGATGTGACTCACTCCCCAATGTTTATGCAAATCGAGGGTCTGTGGGTTGACAAAAGGGTTTCTTTCTCTGATTTGAAGGGGGTATTGACGGCTTTTGCCCGGGAATATTTCGGAGACAGGTTGGCCTTACGTTTTCGACCCAGTTTTTTCCCATTCACTGAACCTTCAGCCGAGGTGGATATACAATGTGTAATTTGCGGCGGTTCGGGCTGCAGAACCTGCTCATTTACCGGCTGGCTGGAAATTTTGGGGTCAGGAATGGTAGATCCGACGCTGTACAAATTCGTAAATTATGATCCTGATATTTATTCGGGTTTTGCGTTTGGTTTGGGAATTGAAAGAGTGGCAATGCTTAAATACGGCATACCCGACATCCGATTATTTTACGAAAACGACGTCCGTTTCTTAAGCCAGTTTTGAAAAATCACTCGGCGCTGGAGTGACGCTGCCGTTTCTGAAACTGTCGCTCTTGGGGTCCGTTGTCTCCCC
>JAJYDQ010000115.1 GCA_021777225.1 Deltaproteobacteria bacterium | reverse complement strand
GATACCATGATGGATTTCCATCTCAACAAGGCGCTCTGGGTTAGAGGTAGATACCACATTGGTCAGTGGTACACCCCTGGAAATTCGACTTCTGCGGGAGAACTGGTAGCCTCACAGTATCTCATGTACCACGCTAATGGCATACAGCGCTCAATTTCGCCTGGGTATTGGAATACGCTCTGGATGACTGTCAACCTACCGTGGGGACACCTTCTCCTAGGCAAGGAGCCTATGATTTTGGGTACCGGGCTGGGCTTCAACGGCGAAGAAAACAGGACGTTCGAGCACGTGATGCTACGAGCCTTTTATGGGCCAATAAAGATGATGGTAGCTTATGGTCCGTATCAATTGGGCATGACAAATTCTTCGTACTACAACCAGGATTTTGACCAGAACAATTTGAGAATCTGGAACAACATGGACGGAGTCTATTATCAAGCCGGCAAAATAGAGGCCGGCGTTGTATGGGCCCAATACGGTTGGCATACGGGCGGGGAAGGTATTCTGAACACCCCCGCTGTTCGAAATACCACCGGCTACGGGGACTTTTCAGGACACCTGGGCGGAATATATTTCAAGTATAACAATGGCCGTGTCTTCTTCAATTCCGAGGCCGACTGGTGTTATGTGACCACAAGGTTCCATAAACTTACAGCTACCGGCGCTCCCGCTACACCTTCACTGGATTCATACCGCCAGCATTGGCGCTGGGCGGCCCTTGGCGGCGTGCTCGTTGGGCCCGCTAAAGTGAGCCTGCTATACGCATGGCTTGCCGGGCCGGACAGAAGGGGTGGCAAACAGATAGACCAGACAGGTCTGCAAACCGACGTCGGCATTCGAAGCAATCCTTTTTCAAATACTGGGTTTTTCCGGCCTTATAGTTACCTCATGGTTTACGCCTATGGGCTGGGGACTCATATGAATGCGGACACTCTTAACGGGACCGCTGAAGACGCTTCGATTTACGCAGGCCGAATCGATTACGCAGTAGCTGCGAACCTCAACATTTTTGGTAGTTTTTTCTGGGCGGACAGGTCTAACAGGAGTGGTTATGGTTGGGGATTTATCAGGCCGGACACTGCGCATCCGGGAATGGTAACATGGGCGGATCGGCCAGGGGCTCCAAACATTCCTGACCCGAATCTTGGTTATGAATTCGACGCAGGGATTGACTGGAAGCTTCTGGAAGGGTTTACGATGACGCTTACCACATCCTACTGGAAGCCGGGGAAATGGTTCAGCTACGCGTGCGTGGACAAAGCGCTTACCAACTGGAACCTGCCGACAGGAGGCGCCAACTTTGGTTGGGGTGTATGGCCCAGCAGGACTATTGATCCGGTTCTGGGAATGGAACTGAAATTGATTGGCGTTTTTTAGGCTGCAAAAACTTGGAGGTTAGGATGCCACGTTTCTTGATTTTGTTGGTTATGACCATAAACATTTTGGTCAGCAGCGCCTTTGGGGACACACTGACCATAGCGGCAGGGGCTGGTTACAAGCGTATGGTCGGAGATATCATCCATGCATATGAAAACAAGACTGGTCACAAAGTTGTTCCGATTTATGGTGACATGAAGCAGGTTATGACTCAGGCGAGGACAGGCGAAACCGTAGCCTTGGTTCTCGGCGAACATGATTTTTTGAAGGCCTCTGACATTAGCTTCGCTTCTTTTTGCAATCTGGGCAAAGGAATCCTGGTGATAGCGTTCGGCAAAAACGTTAAGCTCAATAAGCCTGGAGACCTTACTGAAAAAGAAATATCCAGAATTGCGATGGCGAATCCGGATAAAACAATTTATGGCAAAGCAGCCAACGAATTTCTGCAAAATTCCGGCCTCTACAAACAGCTTCACACTAAACTCAGTCGGATACCCACGTGCCCTAAAATACTGGAGTCCCTGCTTGGAGGAGAAATACAGGCAGGCTTCGTAAATCTAACTGAAGCGATATATCTCAAAGATAGGATTGGTGGCTATCTGATCGTGGACCAGAAAAAGTACACACCCATTAAGCTTGTTATTGGGGTGATCAAGGGCTTTGACAATCGACCTGAAACAATTCAGTTCGTAAATTTCCTGGAAAACGATCCGGACATTAAATCCATAATTACCGAATCAGGCCTTTAGACATAACGGATAACCAGGCATAAGGCCCATCAATTTCTTGTAAAATCTAACCAAGGCGAATTTGGTATTTTGCCGATACGCATTGGTAGCGTAAACCGTAGGCCTTGGCGAATTTTAAAAGTCCAATAGTCACTATATGACTAGTCATATTATGACTAACGTGTGGTCACATGAAAAAATACAGGGTGTGGTTGATTTTATCTGTGGCGGCATTAGAAATTCTTCTGACACAAGGGAAAATATTCGCCTTTGAATTTTCTGTCGATAATCAGTTTAACTGGGAATACGATTCCCGAGGCCAAAGCGGCACGAACGGCTTTTTTGGTCCGTACGATGTGGATGCAGGCAGCGGAGCCACATATACAGGTCCTACAGGCACAGCCACGGTCACAGATGTAAACGGCGCGCAAAAGACAGTAGTTACAGCCGGAGCTACTACCGCATACGGTCCCGGTTATCTCGCGCCTTTAAACTTCTGGCTTGGGTTCAATCTTCCTGGAAATGACCAGAATTTGGCCACAAGTGGCTCTTCCTTTGCCTCCGGCTCAAACGGCTCATGGAACACGGTGTACATGGACACCAACATGGACTTCAATCTCAACAAGGCCCTACGTGTTAGGGGCCGCTATCACATAGGGCAGTGGCAAACGCCCGGAATCTCAACATCGGCAGGGGAACTTGTAGCGTCACAATATCTCATGTACCACGCTAATGGGATCCAGCGTTCAATTTCGCCGGGGTACTGGAACACCCTCTGGATGACTGTCCAGATACCTTGGGGACAACTACTCCTGGGTAAGCGCCCGATTGTCTGGGGCACAGGGCTCGCATGGAACGGAGCTGAAAATAGAACATTCGAACACTTAATCTTTCGCCTTTTTTACGGACCATTCACAGGGATGTTTGGTTTCACTCCATATATGCTGGGGACCACAAACCAGTCATATTACAATCAGGATTTTGACAATAACAATATCAGAATGTGGAACACTATGACCGGCCTCCACTACCGTAGCGGGAATATAGATTCAGGTGTTATGTGGGGCCATCACTCCTGGCACACGGGTGGTGAAGGTATTCTGAACACGCCTTTGGTCAGAAATACTACCTCGTACGGAGATTTTTACGGTCATACTGGTGGAGTATATTTTAAGTACAATAATGGAAGATTCTTTTTCAACTCAGAGGTGGATTGGTTTTATGTAACCACACAAATGCACAAACTCATGGCTTCAGGAGCGCCGGCTCCCGGAGGCGGCCCCAAATACCGGGAACATTGGCGCTGGATGGTTAACGCAGGAGTTTTGAGTGGACCAGGTAAAGTTAGCCTGCTATACGCATGGCTTGCCGGCCCTGACCGACGACACGGCGCTCAGATTGACCAGACTCATCTTCAGACTGATGTCGGCATTCGCGGCAATGTATTCTCAAATACCGGATTTTTCAGACCTTACAGTTATCTCATGGTATACGCTTATGGATTGGGAACCCACATGAATGCGGATACTCTGAATGGAACCGCTGAAGACGCGTCGATTTACGCGGGGCGGATCGATTACGCTGTTGCGGCAAACCTCAACATTTTCGGTAGCTTCTTCTGGGCTGACAGGACCAACAAGAGTGGTTACGGCTGGGGGTTTATCAGACCAGACACCGCCCACCCCGGAATGGTCACATGGTCTGAGCGTCAAGGGGCTCCCAATATTCCTGACGCTAACCTGGGTTATGAAATCGGAACTGGCCTGGATTGGAAACTTTTGGAAGGTTTTACAATGACTCTTACAACTGCTTACTGGCAGCCTGGCAAATGGTTCAGCTACGCTTGCGTAGACAAAGCGCTTCCTAACTGGAACATGCCAACTGGGGGCGCGAACTTTGGCTGGGGTGTATGGCCTGATAGACGGATTGATCCGGTTTTGGGAATGGAGCTAAAGCTGATTGGCCTTTTTTAGGAAACCACAGCAACATAGAACGTGCTAATCTAGCTATTGGAGACATCTGATTTTTGATTCAAAAACCCACTTAAAATGTTAGAATCACGCCAAAACAATTGTTTTCTGGTCCCAGGAGTTTGCAATGGATTTTTATCGCAGAATAAGGAATAAATTTACACGGTTGTCAGAAGAAAATAATTTAGGGGCAGAAATTATTAACGTTCGTGTAAGAACTCTCTCTCCTGAAGAAGCTATAGGTAATCCCGAAGATAAAGATTATCCTTTGACAAAAGGAAGAGAGCGCATGATGGAGGCTGAGTTAAAGGGATGTTTTGGCCAGGCTTTCACCGATATGTACGGGAATTTTTCCGGAAACATGAACGACGTGCTGCGGATGGAACTAAATAACAATTTCCGAAGAGCAATCTTCCTCGCTTCGTTTAACGCTGTAACGCGTTATCTGGGGATCGCCGACAAAACAGTCCATTGCAAAGACGATGCGCCCCCACGGTGCGCTCTCGAACTCGTATCCTATATCCGGGAAAACTTTGGTCAGCCACGTATAGCCATGGTAGGGTTACAGCCAAGAATGGTTCAGGCTCTCTCGAAAGAATTCGATTTGAGGGTGGTCGACATGGATGACGAAAACATTGGCCGGGAGAAATTTGGGGTCACCATAGGCCCCCCGGAAGATTCACCGGGAAATCTTGCCTGGTGCGATCTGGCTTTGGTAACCGGCAGCGCTTTGACAAACGACACACTCAAAGATCTCATCGGAATTAAACGGACTCTGGTATTCGGAGTAACCATAGCGGGACCGGCCGCTTGCTTCGGTTTGACTCGATTTTGTCCTTACGGGTCATAGAACGACACTCGCCAGCGACAAAGGTTAGTTTCTCATATCAGGGCTATATAAGGAATTGTGATGTACAGGTATCTTCAGGTAAGGAGTCCAGGATGGCCCGTTTCTTGATCACGGTTGTGATAATTCTCAACTTTTTTGTTTCAGGAGCTTTGGCTGATTCACTCATAATTGCGGCGGGAGCCGGCTATAAACGCATGCTGGAAGAAGTTATCAGGGTTTATGAGAGCAAAACCGGAGCAAAAGTTGATCAAGTCTACGGGCACATGGGTCAAGTGGTAATGCAGGCGAAAGCTAGTGGTGTCGTGTCGATCATTTTTGGTGAACACGATTTCTTGAAGGCTTCTGACATTCAGTTCGATTCATTTCACAAAGTTGGCAATGGGACCCTGGTTATAGCTTTCGGCAAAAGCGTCAAGTTGAACAAGCCGGAAGATCTGACCAAAAGCTACATATCCAAAATCGCCATTCCTGATCCTAAACAAGCGATTTACGGTAAAGCCGCTAAAGACTTTTTGAAACAATCCGGTCTTGCCGGAAAGATCGAGGAAAAACTCCTCGTAGTAGCTACTGTCCCACAAGTATCAGCTTATATAATCAGCAAGGATGTTGAAGCAGGGTTCATAAATCTTACGGATGCAATATATGTAAAAGACAGAATCGGAGGCTATCTGGCGCTCGATAAGGACAAATATGAGCCCATAAATCTGGTGATAGGAGTGCTTAAAGGTTTTGCGAATAAGCCAGAGACCTCAAAATTCGTGGATTTCTTACTTAAAGATCCCGACGCTAGAACCATAATTAACAAATCGGGTCTGTAGCCAGTGACGCCTATGGGACTTTTAAAGAAGAGCAGTAGTTTATGAACACCCTTGCGTGGCTTGACGGAATCAGTGGCCCCGGCATAGTGTTTCCCCTGATTTTCACTGCGAAAGTGGCGTCGGTGACATGTGTATTGCACCTGGCGATTGGAATTATTCTTGGATACTACCTGAGCAACAAAAAATCACGTGTGCGTGACCTGATAGATATTTTTGTTACGCTACCGTTGGTTTTCCCTCCAATTGCCCTAGGCTTCATGCTGCTCCTGATATTAGGAAAGGGTGGACCGATAGGCCGAGTCGTTTATGACATATTAGGTGTGCAAATCATCTTCAGTTTCTGGGGCGTTGTTATCGCATCATTCATTGCGGGTTTGCCATTGATCGTAAAACCGGTTCAGTCCGCGATCCAAAGCACAGCCGGCAGCCTGGTTGAGGCCTCCTACGTGCTGGGCAAATCAGAATGGCAAACATTCTTTTATGTTGTAATCCCCAGCATTAAGAAAAGTATTCTTGGCGGACTTTCTCTCGCGTTTGGAAGATCCATAGGTGAAGTTGGTCTTACGCTAATGCTTGGTGGAAACATTGTCGGCAAAACAAACACATTGTCGCTGGAAATCTACAATTCCGTTTTTACCGGCGAGTTTCACAGGGCGTTGATTTTAACTCTTATTCTGGGTAGTGTGTCCACAATAATCTTCATAATATTGAAAAAGCTTAATTAGAAAAAGAAATTTCTTTTTGGATTTTTTCTAAATATTCTCCTGAAATGGGGATTTCGACCAGCGTTGCGCCTATAGCCACCACCAATATCAATCCCTCGGGAGTTTTTCGGATCTCCTTAATTTTGCCGGCGCCACAACCTGCCAAAGCTTCTGTTTGTCTACTGACCGTTTCTTCAGCGCTCCCCTGAAATACAATTTCGCCATGTTTCATGCAAATGACTCTGGACGCCAATCTACAGATCTCATTTTGATCGTGCGACACGAACAATACCGTTAAACCTAGTTCAAGTCGTAGACGAAGAATCTCGTCCTGAAGTCTTTTTCTCATTGAGTGGTCAAGGGCGGACAGCGGCTCATCCAGAAGGAGTATTTTGGGATGGCGGATCAATGCCCGGGCCAAGGCTACCCTTTGTTGTTGCCCTCCGGACAATGTCTCTGGATAACGATTTTGAAGGTTTTCCAATTCTACGACATTCAGAAGTTCATCTATTCTGGGGTCTTTTCGCCGCCCCGCAGCGTATTCGAGATTTCTGCGAACCGTCATGGTCGGGAAAAGAGCGTAATTCTGAAAAACGAACCCGACACTCCGTTTTTGCGGAGAAACGCAGACCCGGCGCCCACCGTGAAACCAGGTCTCCCCATCGACAACAATGGCGCCTTGGTCAGGCGTATCCAGCCCGGCAATTATTCGTAGCAAAGTGGTCTTCCCCGCCCCTGAAGCTCCGGTAAGCGCTACTAGTTCGTTGGTCTCAATTGTAGTCGAAACATCAAGATCAAAATCAGATTGCTGACCAATTAGATGCTTTTTCACTCTAAGTTTGATCACTCGGAAATCCGCTCGGGGTCACACAGGGACAAATCCATTTGTTTCAACAAGGCTATCTCATTGTTGTCAGATTTTGGTTCCTGAGTCTGTAGAAGGACCGCCAGAGGTGTACAATAAACTTTCCGGGTCATCAGGATGAACCGATGCCGAGTGGCCATGGGTGCGCTCCTGAAGAAGGACAAACACCGATGGCAACACCAGCAACGTCGCAAGTGTCGCCATAGCCAAACCGCCTACAACCGCCCGGCCAAGCGGAGCTGTTTGCTCACCCCCTTCACCAAGGCCCAACGCCATGGGTATCATCCCGGAGATCATCGCCAAACTGGTCATAAGAATTGGACGTAGACGGGTACTCGCGCCAATGAGCGCTGCGTCTATGGCCGTGGACACAAACCGTCTATCGAAAAACCAACCTTCAGCAGGCTTGTGAGTCCCAGACTTACCACCATTTGATCCAGCCTGATCCTCGCCAAGGAAACGTGTTCGCCATCCGACAACCCTGGCTCGTTCTGCGAAAATGACGAGCAGGATCGCATTCGCCATCGCCACACCGATTGACATGATAGCGCCGGTGAATGAT
>JAJYDQ010000040.1 GCA_021777225.1 Deltaproteobacteria bacterium | reverse complement strand
GCTCTAACCCCCCTCCAAAAGCATAGCCATTAACAGCTGCAATTACAGGCTTTGGGAATTCCTCCACAGATGTAAAGAGGTCACGAATTGTCCTGATATATTGCCTGACCTCATCCTGTGCCATACCGGCGCGTTCTTTTAAATCGGCTCCAGTGCTGAAGGAATTCTTTCCTTCTGTTGATCCGGTAATGATTACAACCTTGACTGTTCGATCAAACGCCAGGCTATTTATTGTAGATTGAAAAGTTTCCAGGAGTGGCACGTTGAAACAGTTCAACGCGCTAGGGCGATTAATGGTCAAAATCAGGACGCCATCTCGTGATTCCTTTACGAGGGCGTTTTCTTCATCCATGTTTTTTCCTCCATAGGTGATGAATTGCGACTGAGAAAATCCATGATTGCAAAAACAGTAAAACTCTATTAGCCTTACTTGTGTAAAGGCTAGAATTTAAGTTATTCCAAATTAGCAGCTTATCGCTAATGCCGCCAATGCGGAACAATTTCGAAACTTCCGAGAACAATCAGTTCATTATAGTGAACTATTTTTGCCAATGGGTCAAAAGAATTTGGTTCGAGTTGTCATAGGCCGTTACTTGACCAGTTGTGAACCAAAACGACAAAATCACCTAACCTGATCACAAAAAAATAATGGCCTAACTAGAAGAAAGTTCAGGATGAAATTCAAAAACATGTGTTCTATAACATTTTTCGTCTTGACTTTTCAACTCCCGATTCTTCATGATTAGCTTATTAATGACTCATCGATTTAATCTAAAATCTAACCATATGAATGTCTTTGATCGCTGTGGCTTATCGCTAACAAGCGTAGATCAGTTAAGTGGTGTGGCTGTTGATTTCAATACAACGGGTCATGGTTTTCCGCGTTTGCGTGATCCGCGTTTGATTGATGACATAAATTTGACAAATTGTCAGAGCCATGGGAAACCACTCTTCCCAGTCTCTTTAATTTCAAAAACGGTCTTTAGTCTCGAAATATCGCGTCGAATCGTCAGATCAACATTAAGTTGATCGTAACGGCTATTTTTGGTAGAGTAAAATTCTCATCTTCACGCAGGTGTTCCCGTCTTGCCATTTCGGTGGGGATACGTGCTTAATGTTGGATTACCGCTACTAAAATAGTTTGTTCCGTCGCCGAGACGCTCAATTTGTTTCATGCGATTCGCAAAGGGGATTTGAATGTCGGAAGTCATACTTGAGGCGAAGAACATTTTTCTATCATTCCATGGAGTGGCCGCTCTAACCAACGTCAGCTTTCAGGTGCATAGGGGAGAGATCTTCTCGATCATAGGCCCTAATGGCGCTGGTAAGACCTGCATGATGAACTGCGTTAACGGCTTGTATCATCCTAAGACGGGAGATCTTTTCTTCAAAGGTGTGAATATAAGCAAATATTCGCCGCATCGACGCGCTTCTATGGGCTTATCGAGAACGTTTCAAAAGATAGAATTATTCGGCGGAATGACTGTCCTCGACAATATCCGTCTTGGTCGACATCTACATCTTAGGTCCGGACTGCTGAGTTCTTGTTGCTACTGGGGAAAAACGTCCCGGGAAGAGATTGAAACCAGAAAATTTATTGAAGAAGAGATCATCGATCTTCTCGAAATTGAAGCGGTCCGAAACGAAGTTACCGGGATGCTTCCGTATGGGCTTCAGAAGAGAATCGAATTAGCAAGGGCCTTAGCCGTGAAACCGGAGCTTATCCTCTTAGACGAGCCTTTAGCCGGTTTGAACCTCGAAGAAGTCGAGGATATGGCCCGCTTCATTATAGATATAAATGAAGACAAGCGTTGGAATATAACATGTGTTCTGGTCGAACATGACATGGGTGTGGTCATGGACCTGTCGGATCGCGTCATGGCATTGAATTTTGGGGTGAAAATTGCTGATGGCACGCCGGCGGAAATCCAGGAGAATCCTGAAGTTATCAAGGCCTATCTCGGCGAGGTGGAGGATCTGTATGTCAGCCGTAGATGAACAGGGTTTCAAAGGTGAAATCGAAATTACAAAAGACCTTACTTTACCCAAGCTTTTTGTAACTCAGGCGAAAAAATTTGGTGACACCAAAGTCGCCATGAGAGAAAAAGAATATGGAGTATGGCTCCCTGTTACCTGGAGTCAATACTTTGAAAACGTCAAACAGATAACCCTTGGACTTGTGTCGCTTGGACTTGAGAGAGGTGACAAAGTCATCATGATCGGCGACAACAGACCCGAAGCCCTTTGGACTGAAATGGCTGCGATGTGTGGGGGCGGTATTGGAGTTTGGTTGTTCCAGGATTGTCTGATGGACGAGGTCAAGTACATTGTCGACCATTCGGATTCAAAATTTTATGTCGCAGAAGGTCAGGAAGAAGTAGACAAAGCCCTGGCCATACGCGATGAATGCCCGAAATTAAAGAAAATTATCTGGGATGATCCCAAAGGCATGCGCCATTACGATGATCCCATGTTAATAAGCCTCGAAGAAGTCATGAGGCTCGGAAAAGAGCGCATGGCTAAAGATCCCAATCTCTTTGACGAACTTGTTTCCAAAGGGAAAGGTGACGATATTGCACTGCTTTTTTACACTTCAGGGACTACGTCCTTGCCTAAAGGCGCGCTATTAACTCATTACAACATGTTAACAATGGGTCAAAACCTAATGAGGATTGATCCTTGCCTGCCGGAAGACGATTTCGTTTCTTATTTGCCGTTTGCATGGATCGGGGAACAGATGATGTCGATCTCGTGCGGTTTGCAGATCGGTTATACCATCAACTTCCCTGAAGAGCCTGAAACCGCACAGAGCAATGTGAGAGAAATTGGTCCTCACGTCATGTTCGCCCCCCCCAGACTATATGAACAGTTCACTAGAACTGTCCAGGTCAAACACTTGGACGCAACGTGGTTAAAACGCAATCTTTACACCCTTGCAATGAAGATAGGGTATCATACCGCCGAATTGGAATTTGAAAAGAAGCCCGTGCCGTTTCAATGGAAGATTTTGCGGAAGCTGGCGGAATGGACCATGTTTTCCAAGGTACGAGATCAGCTAGGATTAAGCCATGTGCGGCACGCCTACACGGGTGGAGCAGCTATGGGACCTGATCATTTTCGTTTTTTCCACGCAATTGGAGTTAATCTCAAACAAATTTACGGCCAAACGGAAATAGCGGGAATTTCGGTAGTCCATCGAGACGGCGACATAAAATTTGATACTGTCGGGACACCGATACCTAACACAGAAATAAAAATAGGGGAAAATGACGAAATTCTGTCAAAAAGTCCATCAGTTTTTGTTGGTTATTACAAATCACCGGAAGAAACGGCAAAAGCTCTCATAGATGGATGGCTTTACTCGGGCGATACCGGATTCATAGACGAGGACGGTCATCTGGTGGTCTTTGACCGATCCAAAGACATAATGATCCTGAACGACGGCCGCAAATTTTCTCCGCAGTTTCTTGAGGCCAGACTTAAATTTAGCCCTTATATCAGAGAGGCTCTAATCGTTGGTAACAAAAGGCCGTATGTGACCGCAATTGTATGTATCGATTACAACACGGTTGGAAAGTGGGCTGAGGACCACGGGATAAACTACACTAGTTACACTGAATTGGGCCAGATTCCCCAAGTCTACGATTTGGTCATGCGGGCCATCTTGGAAGTTAACAAATCCATCCCGGAAGCAGCCAAGATTCACAGGTTCGCCAATCTTTACAAGGAATTTGACGCTGATGACGACGAACTGACTAGAACCAGGAAAATCCGTCGAGCATTTGTAGAAGATAGATACAAGGAAATTATCGAGGCTATGTACGACGAAAAAGAAATGATGCACATGGACACGACTATTACATATGAAGACGGCAGGGTCTCGAAGATCAAAGCCGACATTCGACTTCAGAGTGTTAAAGGAGGGAGTGGCAAATAAATGGAACTCTTTCTTCAATTAATAGTTACTGGGGTAATGCTCGGTTCTATCTTTGCTCTGGTTGCGTTGGGCTGGGTGCTAATCTACAAGTGTTCCGGGGTCTTAAACCTTGCGATGGGCGAGTTGACGATGATTGGAGGTTACGTTTGTCTGGCTTTCTATCAAAGATTCGTGACCATTATGCCCGTTAATTACGCATTCATATTTGCCCTGATCGGTACAATCTTCGTAGGACTGATCCTGGGGTTGCTTACTGAGCGGATTTTCTTGAGGAAGATGATAGGGCAACCAATACTCGCTGTCATCATGGTGACAGTTGGGCTGTCTTTCTTTTTCAAGGGCCTGGTATTTATGATTTGGGACACTGACACGCAGGTCTTTCTACCAAGGATTTTTTCCATAGAACCCATTGTAGTCGGAGGTATCGCTGTCGGCGCCGTCTACCTTTGGAGTTTCATTGCAGCCATGATTCTGATGGTCGTTTTTATATGTTTCTTTAAGTACACTCGATGGGGTTTGTCCATGCAGGCCTGCGCGGATGATGAAATGGCCGCGCTATCTCTTGGAGTAAGCGCTAAATTTGTTTATGCGCTTGCCTGGGCGATAGCTTTCATGGCCGCGGGTGTTGGAGGAACACTACTGGCGAACATAAATGGTCTCAACTATTCAGTCAGCAGTCTTGGTTTGCTGGTTTTACCGGTAGTGGTGCTCGGTGGTTTGAACTCTGTGCCGGGGGCTATTGTTGGAGGCATTACGATAGGTATATTGCAGAATTTGGCCGGTGGGTACGGAGAGGCTTTTATCCCAGGGTCCAAAGAAGTAGCGCCGTTTGTTTTCATGGTAATTTTTCTCCTGTTCAAACCTTACGGCCTTTGGGGCTGGGAACGCATAGAAAGGGTTTAACCAATGAGCTATCTACCTTGTGGAACCTATTTTGAGTCCTACGCGGATGATCAGAAATGGTGGCGCACAAATTTTATAAAAGGCAAGATGATTGCGTTGGTTGTTGTGCTGGCGGCGGCCCCGTACATCGTCGGCGCGCAGTGGATGAGCGTCCTTTATACGATTAACTATTACATTCTTGCCGCCTTGGGAGTTCAGCTTCTGATAGGTTACTGTGGTCAGATAACGCTGGGACACGCTGCGTTCGTCGCTGTCGGAGGATATACCAGCGCCATGATGGTGCTGTTTCTTCCCTGGCCTCAGTTTATGGTCGATTCCGGTATCGTCTATCCGATCAGCATTGTTTGCGCGGGTTTTACCGCTGGTATTTGGTCGGTTTTATTCGGTCTGCCCTCCGCCCGAGTCAAAGGCTTCTACCTGATCATGACAACGATGGCGGCGCAGTGGATAACATTGCGACTGGTCATTACGCAGTTGAGTAAAATAGGCGGTCGAGAGCAGTCCTTTCCATTGCCCCCGGGTATAATAAAAATTGGGCCTTGGGTTATCGACAGTGATGAGAAAATCTATTATTTCTCAATCATCCTGGTGATAGTCTGTCTTGTAGTTATGGGGAATTTGCTCAGATCTAAAATCGGCAGGGCCTGGATAGCTATACGGGACAATGATATAGCCGCAGAAACAATGGGAGTTAACATAATAGTCTACAAGCTCCTGGCATTCTTTGTTTCAGGCTTTTTTGCAGGCATAGCGGGGGCTTTTTGGATTAGCGCCCTGTTTTTTGTTAGTCCCGAAAACTACGAATGGTTCTATTCTTTGTTGTGGGTGGGAATTATTCTCATCGGGGGAGTAGGCAGCATACAGGGAATTGTATTCGGTTCAGCTTTTGTCGTAATGGTGTTCAAACTACTGGAGATGTCTGTTCTTACCCTTAGTGATTTCTTAATGACTTCTTACCCTGAGTTGGGATGGGTTACGACCAAAATAATTTTCTTCAAAGAATCTGCTTTCGGTTTGGCAATAATCTTTTTCCTCATCTATGAACCCAATGGGCTTTCATATAGATACTGGCAATTAAAAAACTATTTCAATCTTTGGCCATTTTCGTACACCGGTAAGTAGAATCCTGCAACCTGTTTATCCGAAAGGAGGTGCTTCAGACAGATAGACACATTAGCAGGCAAACACTTCATTCACGACTGATGAAAAACAAAGCGGAGGTTAAGAATGAGTAAGCTTATTATTGTTTTCGGATTAGCGTTGACGTTGGTTTGTTCGGTGGCTTTTGCCGCGGAGGAGATTTCTGTTGGTTCGATCAACGACCTGACTGGAGCAACATCCGATGTCGGTAAGGATGCAGCTCTTGGGGTAAGAGAGTGCGTGACTTACATCAACGACAATGGCGGAATAAATGGGAAGAAGATAAAACTCCATCTATTCGATTATGGTTACAGAGTTCCTGAGGCCATCACCATCTATAAGCGATTCAGAGATCAAGACAAGATCAAACTGTTGCTGCAATGGGGAACCGGTGACACTGAAGCCCTTTCTCCAACTGTTAATAAGGACAAGATGGTGACGATCTCTGACTCCATGTCCGGTCATTTGTGCGATCCGGCCAAGACGCCTTACAATTTCGTATACAGCACAGACTATTCAACCGGTGCTAGAGGTTGTCTCACTGGTTGGTATGAAAATGTCTGGAAGAAGAGTGATAAATGGAAAGCCGCCCGTGAAGCCGGCAAGAAACCGAAACTAGTGTGCTTTTACATGTTTGCCTCTCCATATGCCAGCGCTCCGATAAAGGCAATCAAGGACCAAGCCAAACTTCTGGGCATAGAAATCGCGAGAGATCAGGACGTTTCTCTGACTGCTCTTGACGCGAAGAGCCAAGTCCTAGCCGCCAAAGAAGAAGGCGCCAATGTGGTGTGGCACGGTAATACCGCCATGTCAGTCGCAACAGCCATTAAGGATTCTTACGCGCTGAAATTTGACGCTGATAACATAACTAACCTTTGGGGTCTTGACAAAAACCTCGTCAGAATGGCCGGCAAAGCTGCAGAGAACACACTAGTCCCAGCGCCCTGCGCCTTCCTGGAAGATAATTTTCCATACATGGACAAGGTTCGGGAGTACTGCAAGAAGGTAAATCCTGGAGTTCCAATGGACAAACGGGACATTCATACTGTGCAGGGTTGGCTGAAGGTATCACTGGGCGCAGCAGGCTTAAAAATTGCCGACAAGAAGGGTAATCTCGATGGGCCCACCTTGAAAGCTGCTCTGGAAAGCTTGAGAGACTGGTATCCTTTTGACACCAAAGATGCTCTTGGTGTACCAGGACCATATACCATAACTGATAAGGACCATCGCCCAACGCCAGTGGTTAGTTTATACACAATTAAGGATGGGAAGATTATTCCTTTCGCAAAAATCAACATGAAAGAACAGTTTCCAGAACAATGGCCTAAATGGCTTGGTTGGTAGACCCATGATTAGGGAGTGCAATGCGCTCCAAAATTTACGACACGCCTAAACGGGTGAGACAGCATGGCTTAAAAGGGAGACGGTTGTGGCCGAGAACAACAGCATCTTGAAGATTAACAACATCGAAGTCAGGTATCACGAAGTCATACTTGTCCTCAAAGGTGTCTCGATAGAGGTCCCGCACGATGGCATAGTGGCCTTGCTGGGTGCCAATGGGGCCGGTAAAAGTACTACCTTAAAGGCCATTTCAGGGTTACTAATCCATGAAGAGGGCGAAGTTACAGATGGTAGTATAGAATTCCTGGGTGATAGGATACATAAACTCGCGGCTGAAGAAATAGCCAAGAGGGGTATTATCCAGATAATTGAGGGAAGAAGAGTCTTCGAGCACTTGACTGTTGAAGAGAACCTGATTGTTGGGGGGCATTTGCGGCCTACAGGTATTAAAGAAAGGCTTCAAATGGTTTATCATTATTTCCCTCGACTCAAGGAACGTCGAAACCTAATGGCGGGATTTATCAGCGGTGGGGAGCAGCAAATGTGCGTCATCGGACGGGCAATGATGGCTCAGCCAAAGCTGATGCTTCTGGATGAACCTTCTATGGGACTTGCGCCATTGCTTATCAAAGAAATCTTCGAGATCATTCAACGGCTCAACAGGGAGGAAAAGATCCCGATCCTCCTGGTGGAACAGAATGTTAAACTCGCCCTAACTGTCGCGCCGTACGCATACGTAATGGAAAATGGCAGAATTGTAATGGATGATACTTCTGAGAAACTTAGGGAAAACCCCGACATTCGAGATTTCTATTTGGGACTAACAGACGTAGGGGGGCGAAAAAGTTTCCGAGACGTGAAGCATTATAAACGAAGAAAACGATGGCTCTCTTAACCATGTCATTTAAGGTGGCAAAAGGAGGGAATATGAAAAAAAGGGCAGTTTTATTCGCTATGGCGTTGTTGACTTCATTGGCTTTTGTATCAGCGTGCCTGGCTTTTGAAGCTCCTGTGATCACTCTGGACAGAGTTGAAGTCGCAAGCATTCAGCCTTTCTTCGTGAAACCCAGAATTGGGTATAAAAACGAAAAGGAACCCGGCAAAGAGTTGCCGTCAGGAGCCATTTTAAACATGGCTTATATCTTCGATATAAAAAACCCCAACAAGACTCCAGTGATGCTAGACGAGTTAACATTTACAACAGCTTTCGAAGGCTTTGAAGTGAACACCGCTTTTTCATACGAAAATAGCTGGATACCTGCAGGTAAAACAAATCAGCTTAAGGTTGTTACCACCAATGAAACCCTGCCAACAATCACAAGCCTCATGGTAGCCGCTGAAAATGTGCAAAAGCTACAGGAGAAAAAACTGGCGGCCGGTGCCATAGTAAAAAAATGGTGGGAGAATGTTGGTGACTTCTCCTTCCCCATTGAGGTCACAGCAGGCACTGCCCTATTCAAGGATGAAAAAGGAAAAGAGCTACGAGTTACATTCACAGGTAAGTGGCCCAAGAAGTAAATTAATCCATGTTGTAGCTAACGGGCTGGAGTAATTTGGCCCGTTAACTTTGTTTGATGGGAATCCGCAGGCGGGTTTCCATTAGAAGGCCCTAGTTGGGCCTTTTTTGGTAATTGTTGTTTTTTTGTTGTTTTGTGACAACTTTAACATGACTTCTATTAACAGGATTTGAGTGGAGAATGATGGACCCTGGAAAAGATCATCAAACCGATCGATTAGAAGATATCCACGCCGAGATAGAGCGCTTAAGGAATTTTATCAGACATCACGATTATCTTTACTACGCCATGGACGCTCCTGAGATTTCCGACAGGGAATATGACACTTCATTCAAGAAACTGGAACGGCTAGAAAGAGATTATCCACAGCTCCTGGCTCCTGATTCACCCACACAGAGGGTCGGCGGAGCAGCTCTCGAAAGATTTGAACAGATAACGCATGCCTCTCCGATGCTATCTCTTTCAAACATCTTTGAAGTTGGAGAATTGATTGATTTTGATTCAAGAGTTCGAAAACTTTTGGGAACGGTGGAGCCGATCCCGTATCTTGTAGAGCCCAAGCTGGACGGCGTGGCCATCGAACTTGTTTATCAGAATGGCGTGCTTGTTTCAGGAGGGACTCGTGGAGACGGTACTGTTGGCGAAGATGTGACACCTAATATAAAGAAGATTCGAACCATTCCACTCAGTCTTATGAGGAATGGGCTTCTTGCGGAGACGAATCTCATTGACATTCGCGGTGAAATATTCATGGCCAGATCTGATTTTGACGCCCTGAACAAAGAGAGGGACGAAACAGGTCAACCTTCGTTCGCAAACCCCAGGAACGCGGCGGCGGGCTCGATTCGTCAGCTGGATCCTGCTATCACGGCTCGGCGACGGCTGAGGTTTCTGGCGCACGGCGTGGGGAGGATAGAAGGCGCTTCCGTGAATACCCAACTGGACTTGCTTCAGGGTCTCATTGAATTGGGAATACCCTCGAATCTGGAACATGCAAAACTTTGTGGTGGTGTTGAAGCTGTCCTGGAACATTACAGAGTATTAAATCAAATTCGGAATCAGCTCCCATTCGAAATCGATGGAAGTGTAATCAAGGTGAATTCTCTCGATTGGCAAACTCAACTGGGAACAAAAAGCAGATCGCCCCGATGGGCTGTGGCCTACAAATTCGAACCAATGCAGGCGGAGACCAGGATAGTCCGGATTGACGTTGGGGTTGGGCGGACAGGGACGCTGACCCCAGTCGCAATCATGGAGCCTGTTAATGTTGGAGGTGTTAATGTTAGTAGAGCGACTCTTCATAACCAGGACGAAATAGACCGCAAGGACATCAGAGAAGGAGATGTTGTTTTAATACAGCGTGCAGGCGATGTCATCCCGGAGGTAGTCAAAGTTAGGAGTGAGTGTCGTGATTCTCATAGCCACCCCTATAGAATACCTGATCATTGTCCGGTTTGCGGTTCCGAGGCTGTGAGATTGCAGGGACAGGCGGCGAAAAGGTGTCTAAATTCCTCCTGTCCCGCGCGCCTTAAGGAAACCATAAAACATTTCGCGTCCCGTGACGCTATGGACATCGAAGGTCTGGGAGATAAGCTGGTTGAACAGTTTGTCGACAAAGGCCTTGTTCGAGACCCTGCTGACATATACTACCTTGAAGTTGAGACACTGGTTTCGCTGGAGCGTATGGCCAAGAAATCTGCGACCAATCTTATAAACGCAATACAGAAATCCAAAAAGGTATCATCCGACCGTTTTCTATTCAGCCTGGGGATCCCGCTTGTGGGCGCCACCTGCGCCAGGTTGCTGGTTCAATCTTTTGGAGACATAAGCTCGATAGCCAAAAAGGACGCATTAGAATTGCAAAAGGTCCCCGGGATTGGGCCGGAGGTCGCTCAAAGCGTCGTGACTTTTTTTTCGGAGCCGAGGAACGCTCAGATGATTGAAAGACTTATGTCTGCCGGAATCTCTCTTTATATGCGGCCAGAGACATCTAGTGGAACTACATCACTGCAGGGCAAGAATTTCGTATTTACCGGATCCCTCTCAATTCCTCGAAATGACGCCAAGAAAATTGTGGAAGCGTCAGGGGGATCGGTAGGATCATCAGTTACGAGGAAAACGGACTATGTGGTTGCAGGAGAAGATCCTGGGTCGAAGCTTGAAAAAGCTCGAGAATTTGGAGTAAAAATTATCTCCGAAGATGAATTCAAAGCTTTGACCGGTGTCGCTGAATAACACGGAAAGCCTGAAAAAATGTTTAGAAACGTGTAACGTCATAACCTATAATGGGACAATCATAATCTTACTGTTCATGGTTATTAACATGACATCAAGGATAAGGCGAAGGGTCATAGTAACTGGCAGGGTACAGGGAGTCGCGTTTCGGGCCTATTCAAGGTCTGCCGCCCGGAAAATAGGTGTAGTGGGCTGGGTCAGGAACTTGCCGGACGGATCCGTGGAAACTGTTGTCGAAGGGGATCCCGAGCGTGTGACTTTGATGCTCGCGTGGTTAAAAAGAGGAGCCCCCCAAAGCAGAGTCGATGATTTGGTAATCGTAGAAGAAAAACCGACCGGAGAATTTGCAGACTTTGACATCACCTTTGACGGCTGGGAATCCTGGCGTGTTTAATAGGACCCTGAATATAATTTTTCTTCTCATTTGGACCGTGACTTTTTGCTTATATGGACCAAATGCGAGTAGCGCATCTATGTCTTGCCCCTCGATAATAGTTGATTTGCTCCTTGGCGAACCGGTTTCCATCGAAACTGCGCTCGACGACATGTCCGCGGTTCGGATAGTCTACGTTGGTGAATTCCACACCATAGCGCGTCACCACGAACTTCAGGTCAAAATCTTAAGAGGACTTGTCCAGCGCAATCCCAAAATATCACTTGCTATGGAAATGTTTACATCGGAACAGCAGCCAATCGTTGATCGCTGGTTGTCTTCCACTGAATCGGTATCAGTTTTGGTGAAGAACCTGGGCAAAGACAGTTGGACGAATCTGATAGATTATTCGTCTGTTCTAACCATGGCTCGAGATCTTGAAATTCCCGTGGTTTGTTTGAATGTTTCGAATGGTATTGTTCGCAAAGCGGCACGGGGAGGATTGGAATCTTTATCTAAAGAGGAAAAATCTTTGGCGCCTCCTGACGTGGAACCTATAAATCCACTTTATGCTAGACTCCTGTCAATGAGACTCAAAGTTCATCGAGCATTTCAGGGAAAAACTTTGGATCGGGTGATCTTTGCGCAGGCTTTGAGGGATGCCGTAATGGCCTCTAACATAACGAAATATCTAGAAAGACCGGATACAAAGGATAAGCTGCTTTTGGTAATAGCCGGGAATGGACACCTGAACTATGGGTTTGGGATCCCTGAGAGAGTGAAAAGGCGCATTGATCTAACTTCCCGAATAATTTTGCCCTCTGAAAGTGGAGAGATGGAGCTTTCTGAAGCGGAGAGACAACAGGCTATCGATATAGAGATATCTCACGAAGATGTTAGATTCATAAACAAACCTATTGCCGACTATTTGAGCGTGATTCCCATAAAGTCCAATGATGGGGATGAAAGCGCCGATTCCTGGAATGTTGCGGAAAACAACCTGAAAAGTGTCGGAAATGGCAATTAATGGAGCTAAAATGGCAGGAAATAGTACGACTAAGGCGCTTCCCAAACTTCTTACGACAGCTATTGGCAGTATGCCGCATACCGACGCGGAGGCTGCCGTTAACCTAATACTTAATTCTCTGAAAACAGCCCCTCATTTGCCTCAACTGTCGAGACGCGATCCTCGCGAACAGATGTGGATTCAATATTCTGAAAAACTTCCCGGTTTCGAAGTTGATTTGGAAAATCTCAAATACTATTTTGACACATCCGATCAATCTTCTGGCGCAGTGGAGAAATTTTACGAAGAATATCTTGAAATTATTGAGGGGTCACGGAGCGAAGCTTTTAAAATAGGTGAGGACTATGGCCTTGGGATCAAGTTGTTTATCGAACGGCTGATCGGGGACCATTTTAAGCGCCCGTTCCTTAAAGCGCAAGTTACAGGGCCTCTAAGCTTTGCTTTGTCCGTAACCGATGAGCATGGCAAGCCCATATTTTATCATCCTATATTCAAGGACGTGGCGATAAAGGGTATGGGGCTGAAGGCGATGTGGTTGGTAGAAAAATTGAAGCCTTTCGCTGAAAATGTAATATTGTTTTTTGATGAACCAAGTTTAAGCGCTTATGGTTCATCCGCGTTCCTTGGAGTTTCGAGTTCAGATGTTATTGAATCTCTCAACGACGTTTTCTCAATGGCGTCTTCCGCGGGAGCGATCACCGGGGTCCATTGCTGCGGAAACACGGACTGGTCATTGCTGATGCAGACAGCAGTGGATATTATCAATTTTGACGCTGTGGATTATCTGGAGTCTTTGGCGATCTACCCTGAACAACTGTCGAATTTCCTGGCTCGAGGCGGTGTTCTGGCGTGGGGCGCAGTCCCTAATGATTCCAGAATAAATCAGGAATCTGCGGATTTAACATTCTGGAGGCTTCGCAGAGGCTTATCCGTGTTGGAGGAAAAGGGTATCACCAGGGAACTATTGCTTAGGCATATGATAATTTCCCCAGCATGCGGTTGTTCGAGCCTAACTATCGAAGAAACCGAAAAAGTCTATACGATACTATCTCAAATTGACGAAACGAAATTTGAAAACATTTTTAACGACTAGCACAATAATTTTCTTGGAAAGGAATTAACATGGGAATAACCCTTGCGGTTGCAGGGAAGGGTGGCGTAGGGAAAACGTCCATTACATCACTGATAATCAAAAACCTTATAGATACTGGTCAGAGACCTTTATTAGCCATTGATGCGGATTCAAACTCAAACCTTCATGAAGTCCTAGGAATACGGGAACCCAAAAGCGTAGGATGCATAAGAGAAGACGCCAGAAAGCTGGGCGAGGACATTCCTGGAGGCATGACCAGGGACCGTTTTATGGACTACCAGATCCAGGCTAACCTTGAAGAAACAAAAGATTTGGATTTCCTCTCCATGGGTAGGCCGGAGGGACCGGGTTGCTACTGTATGGCCAACAACATACTTCGTGATGTCATATCCAGATTAACCACGAACTACAAGTTCGTCATAATCGACAACGAAGCAGGCATGGAACATCTATCAAGGCGTACGGAGGAAGAAGTTGATCATCTGTTCATCATATCTGACCCGTCCCCAAGAAGTGTGAGAACGATCGGGCGGATTTACCAGTTGATTGACGAAATGGAAGGCAGGATACACAACCAGCACATAGTCCTGAGCCGTGTTCAGGGCACGCTTGCTGATTTACCTAAAACTACCCGTGAGGAAATAGATGCCCTGCCTTCGACGCCTTTGGCTCTGATCCCGTATGATGAAGAATTGGTCTCTCTCGACCTTGAAGGAAAGCCGCTGGTAGATATTCCTTCTGGATCCATAGCGTATCAGGCCGTCCGAAAGATGCTTCAGGATATAGACGTGCTAAGTTGAAACTCTGAGACAACGGAGGCATTTCGTTTTTGGCTTAGCGTCTTCGGATTGACAGGGCGCTAGCAATATCATTTCGAGCGTAGCGAGAAATCTATTTTCCGGCAGGGTGGGCGTCCCTTTTGGTCACTAGATTTTTCGTCGCGTCAAACCTTGAAATGTCATGATGAGTTTTCAGATGTACGGCGCGGTAATTACACCTGGATAAAACGGCGATCTGGAAATGCAGTTATGGATTAACAGATCTTCCTCACATTGAAATTCGGTTTTGGCAATTCTGAAATATTTACCATTAAACGGTAAATATCGGAAGATCGAGTATGGGGACCAAGAAGATGACTTTTCTTGTTCAGGCTTTTCCCGCGCTTAGTCTTGGAGCTTAGGGTTAGGAAACGGACTCGAGCAATTTTACTTTCACTTTCGCTAGGTCGAAGGACCTATAAACTCTGTACAGATTTGGGAACAGGGCTTCAGAAGCGACCAAGGATCGGTCGAGCCGTAGTTTGGCCAGTGGTTTATCTATTGTTGATTCAAAGACATGCCGGCGGGCATCAAACGCTATTTCCGGAGAATTGCAAATCAATATGATATCTGTTCCCGCCTGATAGGCCAGCAATGCAGCTTCTTTTGGCTTGTAATGCTTTGAAATAGCGCCCATATCAAGATCGTCTGTAAGTATGAGACCCTGAAACTTGAGTTGCTGTCTGAGCAAACCCCTAATAAGGGTAGGGGACAGGGAAGCGGGATAGGTTTCATCAAACGATGAAAACTTGACATGGGCCGTCATGATCATTTCGGTTCCAGCTTCGATCGCTTCTACAAACGGGTGAACATCCCTCTCGAGGATTTGTGCCTGTGACCTGGGATCAATAGGTAAATCCAAGTGGGAGTCTACTCCGATACCTCCATGGCCAGGGAAATGCTTGCCACAGGTCAAAATGCCCAAGGATTTCATCGTACGAATAAGGATGGTTCCCAGATTGCCGACCAGCATTGGGTCATGGCCAAATGAGCGGTCACCTATTACTGTATTGTGGGTGTCTATCCCCTGACCAAGGACATCCAGCACTGGAGTGAAATCAAGGTTAAATCCGACTGCGGCTAACTCTTTTGCAGTTGTTTCAGCGTATTCCCGAATAGTCTCTTCAGGGGATTCGCAGCTTGCCATGAGCATTGCGGGAGGGAACTCTGAAAAGGGCGCCCTGAGCCTGGCGACCCTTCCACTTTCCTGATCTACTCCAATGAATAACGGCCGCCCCAGCTTTTCTATCGCAAACTTCTGAATGGAATAATTCAACTGCGCTACCTGTTCAGGATCGATTATGTTCCTGCTGAACAGTATGACGCCGGCTGGGTTGATTTCGAAAAGAAAATTCTGCAACTCGGGGCAAAAAGCTGTCCCATAAAAGCCGATCATAAAAAGGCGCCCAAAGTCGCGTTCCAGCATTAAAATTTAAAGCTCCACGATGAATGAATGCCCTAGAAATAACTATGAAGACCAGGCAGGTAATTTACACCGAAATAGGTAAACATGACAGCGCAAAAACCTATTACAGAAAGCAATGCGGTCCTGCCGCCGGACCAACCTCGTGACAGTCTCGCGTGCAAAAAACCGGCATATACGAGCCATGTCACCAGAGACCAGGTCTCTTTAGGGTCCCAGGACCAGTAAGTGCCCCATGCGTGCTCCGCCCATGCCGCGCCGGTAATAATTCCAAGAGTTAAAAGTGGAAAACCAATCATGATCGATCGATATACAATTTCATCGAGAATAGCTTTTCGAGGCAACAAGTTGGCTGCTTTGTCACTGCTTTTGGCTAAAAGTAAAAGCAATGCGGCGACGAAGGACACCGCAAAACCGGAGTACCCAAGAAAGCACGTAAAGACATGAGCTACCAGCCAGTTGGACTGCAGTGCCGGGATGAGCGGCCTGATACTCGGATCAATCAGAAAAGTTGAAGCTAAGATGAGAAATACAATAGGAACTCCCAAAAGCGCGACCAGATCAGTCCCAAATCTTCGCCACACAACGATTAAAGCCAACGCCACGGACCATGAAAAGAACACGAGTGACTCATACAAATTGGAAAGAGGAGCATGTCCTATGCCCAACTGATATGACTCGACCCACCTCAACCCAATTGATACAGTATGAAGGATCCAGAGGACAATTAACGCCAGCCAGAAAAACCTGCTCAAACTAGTCCGTTCCCTAATTACTACAAAAGTAATGAGGTAGCCTATGATCCAAAGCAAATACCCAAACGCAAGATATGTATTTAGTTCAATGTTTCCCATATTTTAAATCCAATCCGCGAAAACCGTGAAATTTTTAGAAAAGGGTATCAATTCTGCTTTTCCAATTCGCTAATCCCAAGAAATTCGCCTTCAACCTTTTGTCTGAACTCTTTGCGCAGCTTGCGACTCCGTCCTGAAATTGTAACATTGGTTCCTGTTTTGGAAGAATTGAGTTCAATTGAAAGCTTCTGCAAGTTCGTAAACAAGGTTAAAATAAAGCCAAAGACAAGCATGGAACACCCTAACCAAACGACACGAACTCCAGGATCATAACCGATCTGAAGGCCGGTCGCATACAGTGGAGTAAACCCAAGAAACCTTATCTGGACACCATTAATATCCAAGGTTTTTTGGTCTTTCTGATAGATGCTTATTAGTTTTGGTTTGTCTGTGTTTCCGATGATATTTAACTGAATCCCGGTCCCTTGCGCCATTGTTCCTGGGTCCAGACTAAGTGTCTTGAGCTTTGCGTCGGCACCGGGAATATCAATTTCCTGATGAGGGTCGAATACCTTTTCTGAACTGGATCCTTCTTTTGTTTTGAACGACAATTTGATGTTTTTTATGCCAACAACCCGATAATCGGACTGAAACAAGGATATCCCTTCGTAAGTCAACGGATGGTTAACTAAAATTGACCCTGAAACGACGTCCTTGCCATTCTGGGACAAACGAACGTCACTTCGGAATTCTTTTGGCTCACCCGTAGGATATTTGACAAGTTTAAAGCTGTCTACAATGATCGTAAACGGCGTCTTTCGTGTTTCATTTGAAGGTATAAGCGAGAACTTGTTGGTAGAGTCCCCCTCAGCGATCATGACGTGGCCCTTAAATCCCCAATAGGCCCCGACCATGCTTCCCAGGAGAATTACAATGATTCCAACATGAATCAATGGGAAACCCAGTAGATAAATTTTTTGCCTGTCCCAAGAGTAATGCGTTTGATCTGGGGCTTCAGAAACTTTGGGGCTCGACCCCATGATGGTCTGACCAACAGACATAAGTTTATCTTTCAGTTCCTGTGACCCCAATATAGACCTAAAATGCAATGTAAATGATGATTTGGTGTCCCTGCTGCGCCAATCCTGGAATATTAGAGGAAGTCTCCGAAATAGGCAGCCCAGGATGTTCAGGGTTAGCAATGTAAGCAGGACGGTAAACCACCAACTCCGGAAGACATTGTTTATATCGAAGATCAACGCAAGTCTGTATAAAAAAGGATTTCCAGAAATGGCTATACGATCCAGTGTTTCCCCCTGAGGAATAATGGTGCCCAGGATTGCGCCGAACGCTATCGCGAACAATAAAAAGACAGTAGTCCTCACAGAAGTAAAAAATGCTTTGATTTCAAACAAAATAGAGACTGATTCAGAAGAACCAGTCTCCGTAGACTTTGATTTCTTCATTAAATATGAACTCCGGGCAGTCTTGTCACTCACCTTCTATTAAATTAATTACTAATGCGCAATAGGCGCAACAGACCGCATAAGCGTCTGCAATCTTTCCATTTAAAAATTAAAGTCAATCACGGACAACACAATTTCGGTAACAGCTTTAGCAGTGTGAAGCGTGCAAATACTCTCCGAAAACGCCACGCAACACATCACAAATTTCACCGAGCGAAGCGCGTTTTCGGACCGCATCAAGAATTATAGGCATAAGGTTGTCGTTCCCCTGAGCCGCCTTTTTTAGACTGTCGAGGGACTGGCTAACGGCCGAGGAATCTCGTTCAGAATAAATCCTTTTCAATCTCTCGATCTGCATTTCACGTACCTTAGGGTCAACCTTGAGAAGCCCCTTTGGAGGGGCGGTTTCGGTTTGAAAACGGTTGACGCCTACAATGACCTGCTCTCCGGATTCGAAAGCTTTCTGAAATGTATAGGCTGAATCCTGAATTTCCTGCTCAATGAAACCACATTCCACTGCCCTTACGGCCCCACCCATTTCATCAATTTTCTTAATATAATCAAATGCCAGTCTTTCAATTTCGTTGGTAAGAGATTCAACATAATAGGACCCTGCAAGGGGGTCCACAGTCTCGGCCACTCCAGTTTCGTAAGCTACCAATTGTTGTGTCCTCAACGCGATCTGGACTGATTCCTGAGACGGTAGCGCATAGGCCTCGTCCCTGGAATTCGTATGCAAGGACTGGGTTCCACCCAGCGCTGCGGATAAGGCTTGATACGCGACCCGGATCACATTGTTCTCAGGTTGTTGAGCTGTAAGTGTACAACCTGCAGTCTGAGTGTGAAACCGTAACATCATGGCCTTGGGGTTGGTCGCTCCAAAACGTTCTTTCATGATCCTGGCCCACATGCGTCTGGCTGCCCTGAACTTGGCGATTTCTTCAAAGAAATCCTGATGAGCGTTAAAAAAGAAACTCAATCTTTCACCGAATGCATCGACATTCATGCCGGCTTCAATTGCAGCCTCAACATAGGCAATGCCGTTGGCAAGGGTGAACGCGACTTCCTGCACCGCTGTAGAACCCGCTTCTCTGATATGGTAACCGCTGATGCTGATCGTGTTCCATTGAGGCAGGCGCTCGTTACAGAATGCGAAGATGTCAGTGATAATCCTCATGGATGGTTGAGGAGGAAAAATGTAAGTACCTCGGGCTGGATATTCTTTTAGGATGTCATTCTGAATTGTCCCTCGGATTTTTGCAACATCGGATCCCTGTTCTTCGGCCGTTACAATATACATGGCCAGTAGAATTGAAGCCGGTGAGTTGATCGTCATAGAGGTGCTGACCACTCCAAGATCTATTCCGTTAAAAAGCAGCTTCAAATCTTCAACGGTATCAATAGCTACTCCGACTTTCCCAACCTCGCCGGCGGCCAGTTCATGGTCTGAATTGTAACCAATTTGGGTAGGGAGATCAAAAGCTACCGAAAGTCCCGTCTGACCCTGTTCAATTAGATACTTGAACCGAGTATTGGTCTCCTCCGCGCTTCCAAAGCCAGCGTATTGTCTCATGGTCCAAAATCGGCCCCGATACATGTTAGGTTGGACACCTCTTGTAAAAGGATAAGCCCCTGGAATACCAAGCTCCTTTTCCAAATCGAAATCCGGTGTGTCCCAAGGCCAGTAAACCCGTTTTATGGGCAACCCCGAAATCGTGTTAAATTCTTGTTTGCGTTCAGGACGCTTGACAAGGCTTTCCTTGACCTTCTGTTCCGACTTGAGACATTTTTCTTGGAATTCTTGAGTCACGGCGCACCTCATTTTTGGGATTTGTCTCTAGAAATGACGAAAAGACTTAACAGGGACTGAATCAATTATGCTCATCGATATTCGTAAGAAAGTCGGCCCCCCGCAGCAAGGACCGACATTTAAAGCTAGTTTTAATGTTTGGATTCCATGTTTTCCCGGTCAATTTTGCACGAAATTCCTTTACCCTTGAGTCCGGTCTCAAAACAACCGTTACACGAGATACAAGAGGCCTGTGAAAGATCACCGGAAAGCCATCTATTCAACAAACCAGGTTCTCTGATGAATGGCCTGGACATGGATATGTAGTCGGCTTTGCCCTCGTTAAGGATCTTGTCGATTTTATGTGGCGACCTGAAGCCCCCAACAGCAATTATTGGGACCTTAATCCTGTCCTTAAAATGACCGGCCATATCGGCGAAATAAGCTTCATCTTCTTCATGCGCTATTTTCGTCCTGACAGGCCCGAGGTTTTTACCCGAAGAAGCGCTGCCGCCACTTATCTCTATGGCGTCTATTCCATCATCAGCCAAACGTTTGCCTATCTGCAAAGATTCTTCTATTTCTAAACCGTGTTCGACGAAATCCGCACCGTTAAGTTTGATCATAAGAGTCATATCATCGCCTATGGCCGCGCGGACAGCCTCTATTGTTTCACCAAGAAAGCGGTAACGATTTGTCAAACTTCCACCGTAGTTGTCACCTCTTGTGTTCCAGCATGGGGCTAGAAACTGGTTGATCCCATAACCGTGAGCGGCGTGGAGTTGAACACCGTCAAAACCCGCTTGCTTGAGACGTTTGGCTGCATTTGCGTATGCTAGTATCAGTTCAAGAATTTCATTCTTTGTAACTACTTTGATCGGGTGTTTAACAGTGGGATCGGACACCTCGGAAGGGGCCCAAATGTCTCCATCCACAGTGAACAGCTTGGGATTGGCCCTGAATCCGGTATGAACAATTTGACCGACGACCTTGCCACTGGCCGCGTGTATTGTGTCCGCCAATTTTTTGAGCCCGACAACTTGTGAGTCGTCGTAGTTTCCGATCATGAAAGGTAACTGGATCCCATTCGGAAGGATGTATTGATAGCCGGTTATAATTAGGCCGATGCCGCCCTGGGCAAGACGACCATAGAAATCCAGGGTAAAATCAGTTACAAAGCCTTTTGCATCGCCAGTTCCTGTCCAGGTGGCGGATCTGACGGCCCTGTTGCTTAGTTCAATTGATTTTATACATGAATTGTCGAATAGTTGAGGCATGGAAATGACCCCCGAGAGTCTAAAGTTGACAAGTTTATACGGAGAATGTGAGCAATCACAAAAATCAAGCAAGCTTTTTAACTGTCTGAGCTATCTGCAAGTCTGGGCTCACGATCCAGTGCGCCCTTGAACACAAAGACAGACAACAACGGCCTATTTTCAATGTTGGATGACGGGGTGGCACAAGGGAACGTCGCTCCGTCATCCTGCAAAACAAACAATGCGGGAAGCCGCCTTTAAGATCAAAGATTCCAAATAAAGTGATCTAGCGTCTTTACTAACCAATGACTACGAGAACATCGTCAACCTGGTAGGATTCTCCGACTTTCGCTTTAATTTCTGTCACTGTTCCGTTTGCTGTCGCAACTACAGGAAGCTCCATCTTCATAGCTTCTATAACAACGAGTTCAGCGTCTTCCTGAACAGCGTCACCTACGTTAACCAATATGTTTATGACTTTTCCGTTCATAGGCATAGTAACTTCGGCCATGTCCATAACCTCCAAGACGTTATTTTTGTTTTCATACTTAAAGGGATTTTTTGAAAAAATACCCTGAAGAACAAGAAATTTGTAAGAGCAGTATACGATTACACACGCTCAAATTGCAAAGGCAAACGTGCCTTCACCTTCAAATCAAATAAAAAAAGAGCCAGTTCGTGGCCTCGGCCAATTTTTTGGCCCAGTTGGTCACTGAACGACTCATGCAGCTCATTTCGCGGCGCATTCCAGACTTCGTATATCAGAAAGAGTCCTAATGCGTTTCTGAAGGCTGAACCAATTCCATCAGGATACCATGGGTGGCTTTCGGATGCATGAACGCTACTGACATTCCATGCGCGCCCTGCCGTGGTGTTTCATCTATTAGTTTTATGCCTTTTGCTTTAAGCTCGGATATAGCCTCATTAATGTCTTCAACTTCGTAGGCTATGTGATGGATTCCATCACCATTTTTGTCCACGTATTTCTTAATAGCTGAAGCGCCCGATACATCCTGGAGCAGTTCGACTGAGCTGTCACCAATAGGTATGAAGGCTATCCTCATACCTTGGAAGTCTTCCGTATGAGTAACTTCCAAAGGTAAACCATCAGTGAAGAACTTCATGGCTGATTCAAGGTCTTGTACTGCTACTCCAAGATGGGCTATTCTCTTGATTTTCATATGAACCTCTGATTTTCAGGCGCTTTCTGACCCCAATATAAATCAAGAATCTGTCGAACCTGAAGCTGTAGTTGAAGCACTCGACGTGGTGGATGAGTTTGTAGTATCAGCAGAAGTTGTCTCACTTGTCGAATTGCCGGATGAACTATTCGTTTTAGAAGCCGCCGCCGCTGAACTCCGATTTCCATAGTCGGTTACATACCATCCTGACCCTTTGAGCACAAAGGTAGACTGCGATATTAATTTCCTGGCTGCGCCCCCACATTCCGAGCAATTCTCAATTGGTTCATCCGATATTCTCTGCCAAGCTTCAAATTCTTTCCCGCATTTTTCACAACGGTATTCGTAAATCGGCATGATCAAAAAACCTCCTGATGTATCGTCTTCCATCTATATAATTGTAGACGTTAAATTGTCGGTCCGGATTCATAAAGACTGAACAAATTGTCCATATTTTCGACACCGCCAAGCATTTCTTTAGTGATCTCGTGGACGAGTTCCTCTTCCTTTTCCCGCTCATGTTGTGCTCCGCAGAAATCAACTGCAAACTTCCTGAACCTGACGATATGAACAAGTTCATGCGTAAGCACAAACAGCCCCAGAGTCCATAAATCATGTCGCTGAGGTCTAAGTAGGGCCCTCAATATTGCTGGGTCTTGAAGTAGTATCCCGTAATGATTCGGATTGTGTACCGATTGTTGCGGCTTCCCCCTTTTTCTGGGCCCGAGACGAACGGTTTGAGCGAATACATTAGTATCACGTAAACAACCCGAGGCCTCTTTCCATGTCAGCAAACAATATGGATTTTTTACCCAGTCATCGGAGGCTAAGTTGAAATAACGCAAGACAAGACCCTCGGCCAAGCGGGCCGCCCTTTCCACGATAGAGCGATCGGACTCGGTAAACAAGCCTTCTATGGTCATTTCAACTTAACCTACTTGTTCTTGTGCCGCTGCTTAGCGCGAAGCTTTTTATGTTTATGCTTGCGCATCTTCTTCCTTCTCTTCTTAATAATGCTACCCATTTTGACCTCACCAGATTTCAAAACAATACAACTACCACTTCACCGCGTCACTGTCAACAACACATTATTTCGACAAAGATTGAGGTCAAAATAATTTTTAACATCCAATAAATAGATAAACTGTTAACGCAGATTGTCAAGTACGGGATTGGTCATGAATTAGAAATGAAATTTTAGATGTAGCCCCAGTAGGAAATGACATTTTGAGATTTGTCAGGGTTTACTCTATTTGGTCGGAACAAATCCTGTCTTAATATTTGAACTGCTTTGGGGCAATCCGATATGAATTATACAGGAATGCTTTGGTATGAAAATGGAGAATTATCTTGACATCAATAGTACAGTTAATTAACCATTGATGTGGAGATTCTTCTTAGTCCAATGGTTTTTTACGAGGATGAGACATGCGAATTACTACAACCAGTCGATATGGTGTACGCGCCCTGTTTGACGTGTCCTACCATGGCGGAGGAGAGCCTACTCAAATTAAGGATATATCAAGACGTCAGAAAATTTCCCAGCGTTATCTAGAACAAATTTTTAATAAACTTCTTAAAGCTGGGCTTCTGAAGAGCAGAAGAGGCCCTCGCGGTGGATACATGCTAGCCAAGGATCCATCAGAAATCAGTGTAGGCGACATCATTCAGGCGGCGCAGGGCCCCATCGTCCCGGTTCGTTGTTTGGGCGAGGATGAATGCAAACGCGGCAATTGCGACGTTTGCCAGGGTTGTGTAACAAGACATGTCTGGAAACAGACCCAGAAAATACTGATAGATTATTACAATTCAGTTACAATCGCTGATCTTTGCTCGATAGCGCGCAAAGAAGGACTTTCACGGGAATTGGATCACAAATACATGTACTTTATTTAGCGTCTTCGACAAAAATTAGGTCCGAGCGAATAGATGCAAAACGTTTCCAATATATTGGATTGTATAGGAAAGACCCCCATGGTTCGGCTAGGGGGCGCTGACCATGAAAAGAGGGCCCAGATCTGGGCAAAGTTGGAACATCTTAATCCAGGCGGGTCGCTCAAAGACCGCATGTGTCTAAACATTATCAATTCAATGGAAAAGGATGACTTCTTGGCGCAAGGTGGTCGGCTCGTGGAGGCTTCATGCGGGAATACGGCCATCAGCCTGGCTGCGATTGCCGCGGCCAAGGGATATGCGTTGACTCTCGTAATGCCGGAGACCGTACACCATGCAAGAGTTCAACTTCTCTCGGCTTATGGAGCGGAAATAGTCTTCACCCCGACTTCAGCGGGAATGCGAGGAGCAATTGACAAGGCCTACGAAATATCTAAAAATGGGCATGAATGCAGGATGTTGAATCAATTCGAGAACCCCGCGAACCCCGAGGCTCACAGGCTGACTACTGCTACTGAAATTCTAAAGGAGCTAAAACGACCGCCGGATGTATTTGTCATGGGTGTCGGCACTGGTGGGACGATTACGGGAGTAGGCGAGGCGCTCAGGGAAAAGAACAAGAATGTCAGGATAGTAGCTGTTGAGCCGGCGGAGTCGGCGGTCTTGTGTGGGGGTAACCCAGGACCTCATAACTTTGCTGGAATCGGGGCTGGTTTTGTACCGAAAAATTTGAATGTAAGCCTTATAGATGAAGTCGCCAGGGTGGGACATGACCAAGCGGAGGAAGCTGTCAGGACCCTTGCGATTCGTTACGGTATCTATGCCGGACTGTCTTCCGGCGCTGCCTATAGCGCAGCTTTGGAGCAGTCGTCAAAATGTGGAGCGGAGAAAATTGTCGTCACCATAATTTGTGACGCGGGAGAAAGGTATGTGTCATTTTTTTAGCCGAATAGTTTGATAAAGGCCGACTAACTAAAACGGCACACCGCTTAATTCAACTATTTGCTCGGTCCCGCCTTGTTTACCCTTTTATAGTTCACTTTGAATTTTGATCCAAGTCATTTACAATGTCTCATTCAGGGTTTTTGGAAAGCTTTTACTAGACACGATCACTATATTGGAATATTTTCCCTTGGCCCTGTCTAATTGGAGGTCACTATGGCTTTGTTCGCAAGACTAGTTTCATTTCTTCTTGTAGCTTTGTTTGTCCAGGTCGGATTTGCGCTGAGTTCAAAAGCGGATTCCGCAGTGGGGACGACACCGACTTCAGCTTCCCCTAATATGGTCGTCGCCAAGGCTGAAGCAGCGGATTCCGGAAAGAAACAGAATGCCTCCGAAAAGGTCTGGCGAAGCGAGGAGTTGAGTCTTTTAGGCATAGGGCTAGGTGTAGGAGATGTAGAGGGCAATGGGAAAAATCTGATCGTAGTAGCGAGTCCTTCTACCGTATATCTGTATCGCTTTTCTGAAAATACGTTGGGCCTTATAACGGAATATTCAGCCGGCAGTCTTGAAATAAAGGCTTTAGACGTGGCCAAGGTACGGAAGGATGGTCCCGCGAGGATCTACGTTACAGCCCAGAACAGGGGTTCAGTGAGTTCTTTTGTCCTGGAATATAAGAATGGGAAGCTTACCCCGGCGATAGAAAACGTCGGTTACTTCCTTAGAGTAATCGATTACCCCACACATGGACCTATTCTACTAGGCCAAAGAAAAGGGCTTTCTCAGATGTATGATGGACCTATATATCGAATGGAAGACAAAGGCTCATCACTGGAGGTAGGGGATAGGTTCGGCGTACCACTAAAAATACCAATTTTTGGTTTTACCATAGGTGACTTTGAGGGTAAGCGAAAACCATTGATTGCGGTCTATGACAAGAGCGATCACTTGAGGGTCTACAATCCTGATGGTAAACGGATATATGTGTCTAAAGATTACTACGGTGGTTCTGATATAATCTTGAGGTGGTATGGCCCTGAGGAGTTAAGAGACAGGGCGAGAGACCTTTCCACAGAGCAGGTTTATGTACGGCCGCGGATCCGTTGGTGGTGCCCTAACCCTGGTGCGCCAGCCCAAGTTCTATGTATTTCGCACAGTTCTGGGACTATGAGGATGCTTTCAAGGACCAAGATGTTCGAAGAAGGTAGAATCATGGGACTTTTGTGGAATGGTGACGCATTGGAGCAGCGATGGAGCACGCCAAAAGCCCAAGGCATGATAGTTGATTTCTCAGTTGATTCATTGCCGGGTCTTTCTGGTGAAAGACTAATAGTCCTGGAAAGGAAAAAGACGGACTGGTTGGCCTTCCTGTTATCGCGGAGCCAAATAAAGATCTATGATCTCAAACAGTTGGTGTCTGAAGGATCCAAGAGCGAACGGAATGAATCCGAAAAGTAATGGTTCTCAAAAACAATTTGGACTGTGACCTGCCTGAATTGACAGTCCTCAGTTTTGTCCCAAGGCCGGCGCGCATGCTGTTGTACCTTCCAGCTTGTTGTAGCAATTATTTCTCAGTTCCGGTGAAAGTTCCTTCAATTGTGATTTGATACCTTTATGAATCTTATTCTTGAAATCATAATAATGTTCTGCAACTATCAACGAAACAATGAATCTGTCGAAACGTGTCGGGAAGTTCCAGAGCGCTTTTAAGAAATATTTCCAGAACAAGCCTTTTGTAGGGTAAATCACTCCATTTCTGAATATTGCTATGGCGGCGGCTCTCAATTCCCATAAATATGGCGCTTTAAATGGTTTTTTATATCGAGGAGGGTCCATTTCGGCGAAGAGATTATAAGCTCTCGCAATGTAAGTCTCAGGTTTATACAAGGTGTCATAAACGGCTACGAATTCGTTAGCTATCTCTTCGAGCGGTCTGGTAGGTACGAAGTTAACCAGACCGGTCTGATTGCTCATGTGATCTTCCTTCATTTCCAGTAGCCGATTTTCCGATTGAAGCCGGACGCAGAGGTCAGTGCCGGGCCCTGCCTGGAGCAGGGTAGTAAATAATTCCGGAATATAGTTCTTCTCCGCAAAGCTGATCAAACGGTCTCCAGCTCCCTTGGTTTCTTCATCAAAACCTAGGATGGCGCCGGCTATTACCTGGAACCCGGCCTTTGAAATTTTTCTGCACACCTCATTTAGGTCGATGTTCGTATTCTGATGTTTTCCGGCATCCTTGAGACACGCTTCGTCCGGGGTCTCAATACCTACGAAGACCCTATTAAAGCCCGCCACATACATATCTTCCATCAGCTTTTCGTCTGCGGCCAAGTTTACGGACGCCTGGGTATAAAAGTTAAAAGGCCGATTTCTAGATTCCATCCAAGGGATCAGTTGTTTCAGCAAGGCTTTCGTTTTATGAACGCTGCCGATGAAATTGTCATCAACAAAGAAAACAAGACGTCGCCATCCGAGTTTATAAAGGAGTTCCAGTTCCTGAATAATCTGTTCAGGGTTCTTGGCGCGTACTTTTCGACCTAACATCATTGTGACATCGCAAAATTCGCACTTGAATGGACAGCCTCGGGTGAACTGAACCTCCATGTCCACATAGGCGTTCATATCAAGCAAATCGAACCGTGGAACGGGGCTTGTCGTCATTTCGGCCCGTTCGTCTGATTGTATGATGTGTCCAAAATTCCTTTTCTTTATGCACGTAAGAATTTCGCTCATAAGGACTTCAGCTTCGCCCTTCACGACGAGATCAGCGCCCGCCTCGAAAGCCTGTTCAGGTACGTGAAAAGACCATGGTCCACCAACGACTACAGTCTTGCCGCGCCTTTTAGCCTCTTTGATAACTTCCACTATACCCTTTTGTTGAACAGTCATCCCTGAGATGAGAACCAGGTCAGATCGGTCCCACTGAGCTTCAGATATGTCCTGAAAGACCATATCTACCAACTCCAAATTCCAGTCATTTGGGAGCAGGGAAGCGAGAGTTAAGAGTCCGAGTGGAGGAAGTAGGCCCTTTTTGCCAGTCATTTTAAGAACTTTGTCAAACGACCAGAATGTTTGCGAATATACAGGATTTACGAGAAGGCTTTGCATAAGTCCATCCAGGAAAAGAATATTATTCAAATTAACAAAATTCTCTGGAGTCAGCAACTCATTACTCATGTATCCATTCAGCGCATATGAACAATGAGTCTCTAGATGGCTGATGAATCAAGGAAATTATCCTTGACACGGGCGCGTGCCTCATTAATAATCCCTCGCAAGTCGGCTTCGGTTGGAATGCGGATTAGGCTTCCTGAATGTACATGAATGATTGGAAATTGGATTTGGTGTTAATTCTGGTCAATCTCCCCGGTTCAAGGTAAAACGCTTCTCTATAAATCAGTAAACCATCTTAGTTTGGAAACCCTAATGTCTGCCGTTCAAAACATTTACGAGATAAAAGATTACAGAAATCGGATTCCTCTACCCAATTCCGTGAGTTTTAGCGTGGATGTCCGTGAGACGAACATTCATGTTCAAGCGAAGACTGATCTTTCCGCAAAAGCTAAAGAATCAGTTTTTCGTTATCGTTATCAAATAGAGGAATATCTCAGACAACATCCAGCCTTGAGAGAAACTCAAACCCCGATTCAAATCTACTCGTCAGCCCCCGAAATAGTTCGTTACTGCGATCTGGCAAGCCGGAACACAGGTGTTGCCCCGATGAGTTGCATGAGTGGAGCGATGGCCGATTTTGTTGGTCGGGACCTGGAGGCAGCGTCCGATACTGTTATTGTTTCGAGCGGAGCCGATTCTTTTATCCATTCCAGCAATCCTCTGGATGTTTATCTTCATTCCCAGGGTTCTCCTTTTCATGACCGTCTGGTATTGCGACTCGACAAATTCAAGAATATTTTTGGGATATCAACATATGTTCCTGGTCGGGGCATACACGCTGTTACGGTATTATCACGGTCCGCAGGTTGGGCGGCGTCTTTTGCCAAGGATCTTGGAATGAGACTAGTTTCGGGTGAATCGCTCAAATCTGCGTTGAACAGGGCCGAAGCCTACTCTGATGTAGGAGGACTTGTGATTGTAGCGGGTTTCAAGATCGTTGTAGGAGGGGCTTTCTCTCTTGTGTCGGTAAAAGAAGATCAGCACGAAATTGACTCCTGAGGTTATTCTCAATGAGGATTGGGGTTTTGTCCGACACCCACATGAAGTCTCCTGACAAGGTGTTGGACCACATACTGGACAACGTATTTAAAGACGTAGACATAATTTTGCACGCGGGAGACATCGTTACAGCGAAAGTTCTGGACCGTCTGGAAGAAAGAGAAACCCTTGCGGTTTGTGGCAACATGGATGATTACGAAATTGTCGAAGCCATTCCTCAAGTCAGAATAATCGAGGCTGAAAAAAAAAGAATTGGTCTGATACATGGTTGGGGTTCAAAACAGGGGTTGCAAGAACGGATTTTGTCCAGATTTGAAGAATGCCCTCCTGATCTGATAGTTTATGGTCATTCGCACGTTCCTTTTTTTGGAGAAGTCAAAGGAGTTCTGATGTTCAACCCCGGTTCCGCTTCCCACAATATATATTTTAATGAATGTACGGTGGGAATTTTAGAAATTCTGGGTTCGGAATTCGAAGCGGAGATTATAAATCTACCACATTAGCGCTGTAAAAAGTTTTTAAAGAAATAGCGATTGGTGTATTTTAAGCGTTTAACAAGAATGAAAAACAGTTTTTAAAAAAGTTGCAGGCCGCACAAACGGCTCGATGATACTGAGTAAAATAAAATGGAACGAATTTGGGCTCCGTGGCGGATTGATTACATAATTGGATCAGAGAAGGAAGCCGGCTGTATTTTTTGTGACAAGCCCCAATCTGATTTGGATGAGGACAACCTTATAGTGCACAGGTCTGTAGGGGCGTACACTATAATGAACAAATATCCGTACAATAACGGCCACTTGTTGGTTGTTCCGTACCGACATGTCTCCGAGATATGCGATCTGGACGTTGATGAAAACAGTCTTCTGATTCAGGAAGTTTGCAAGGCTGTTCAGGCTTTAAAGAAGGTCATGAGGCCGGATGGTTTCAATATTGGAATAAATTTGGGTATAATCGCTGGCGCAGGGATAGCTGAGCATGTCCATTATCACATTGTGCCGCGGTGGGCCGGTGATACAAACCTCATGCCTGTACTGGCGGATGTTCGGGTGATCCCTGAACATTTGAGGCGGACACGAGAGAAACTTGCTCATGCGTTTGATAAACTTTTTCCAAAGAAACAAGAACAGGAGTTGTCATGAGACTTATAAAGAGGCTAATTGAGCTAGCCTTCGTCATACTTATCATTTCGCTGTTCATGAAAAACAAGGATATTGAACTCAGCATAAATTATTTTGGGCTTAAGGAGCCCATCAAACTTGCATTCTGGGAACTGGTTACTATTTGCGTTTCCCTTGGCATAATCATAGCAGCGATAGGTGACTTTATAACTCAATTGAAATGGGTAGGGGAACGCCGTCGTATGATCAAGACGGACAGGGGACATCTCGACGAAGTAAAGGGTCTCAACAAGAGAATTGGTGATTTGGAATCTGAAAATCAGCGACTTCAAAATGATTTGGAGCAAAAGAATTCGAAAATCGCGGAACTGGAACATTTGTCGAATGAGATCCAGTCCAAACCCTCTGACGGATTTTCATCTGAAGCTTAAGATATCTGAGTTCCCTCTTGCTAAGGATGGCAAACAGGTTTTTTCCGCAATGATGTGCGGCTAGGAGGACTCCTGAAGCGACGGTCCTCTTAGGTGTGAATTCCGGATTGGTCCTTATAAGGGTGGCCTTACGCGTTGGACATTGACTATGGAAATCATTCGCGTTCGCGAAAAAATATTTCAGACTTTTACTAAACCATCTGTAGCTCTCGGAAATTTTGACGGGGTTCATTTAGGACATCAGGAAATTCTCAAGAGAACTGTAGATGCCGCTCACAACAAAGGGCGGGAAGCCGTAGTTTACACATTCGATCCTCATCCCCGAGTGGTCTTGAACCAGGCCCCGGAAATTCCCCAAATCACAACCGCTGAAGAAAAGGCTGACCTGCTGGAGTCTCTAGGCATTGACGTCCTAATCCTTGCAGAATTTACGAAAGAATTTGCACGTCAAACCCCGGAAGATTTCGTTGAGAACACCCTTGTCGAAGAATTGGCAATCAGGAATCTGTTTGTAGGTGAGAATTACCGGTTCGGTAGTGGCAGGTCCGGGAATCCTGCCCAATTGAAGAGGATGGGCCAAGAGCTTGGCTTTTCTGTGCATATTGTACCTTCGGTTAAGGTCATGGGAGAGGTTGTCTCTTCGACGTTGATCCGCAAGCTTCTTTTAAGCGGCCGAATCTCCGAAGCCAACGAAATGCTGGGAAGGCCTTTCTTTATTCAGGGCAATGTCATACACGGGCACAGCAGGGGCAAGGGGTTGGGCTATCCTACGGCAAACATAAAACCGGACAGAAAATTGAGACCTCCTGATGGTGTCTATGCTGTATTTTGCCAATTTCAGGACCGGGTCTATCAAGGGGTTATGAACATCGGAAGGAACCCTACGTTTAATGATCGTAAGACTTCGTTTGAAGCGCACTTACTCGACTTCTCAGATCAACTTTACGGGTCTACCATAAAGCTTTTCTTCGTCGAACGATTGAGGCCTGAACGCACATTCGGTTCAGTTGACGAACTTAAATCCCAGATCGCTAAGGATGTAGAGAAGGCCCAAGTCGTACTTGACCACCATTCCAATAACTTGAAATTACCGGTTCGACGGTCTTGATAATTCGAAGAAGCCTTGTTTATTTAAAACCGGCTATTGGAAGATACAGGACAGGTTGTCCGTAAACCGCCCTGTCCTGTATCATATCCTCCGCATAGACGGGCTTCATGTCATTTCATTTAGGGGTTATGACAGGAAATCCCGTTCATAGACCACCGTTAATTTGCGGGTTGGAAAACGAATTGGTGTGAGCCCTCCATCCCTTTGTTGTATTTTTTAGGTCGTGCAAATTGACTATTTTTTGAAAAAAGCCTCTTTCGCCGCTGTCAGGGTATTCTTCATTAGCATTGCTATGGTCATAGGCCCGACTCCGCCAGGAACTGGGGTGATTGCGGCCGCTTTTTCCTTAACTTCGTCAAACGCAACGTCTCCGACCAATTTGAAACCCTTTTCGGTCCCTGGGGCGTCTACTCTGTTAATGCCGACGTCAATTACAACTGCGCCTTCTCTTACCATATCCGCTTTCACGTATTCAGGGCGGCCAATAGCGCCGATAACTATGTCAGCAGCTGCGCAACGCTCCTTGAGGTTTTTGGTTTTTGTGTGACACATGGTGACAGTAGCGTTCATGTCTCTCTGGTCGAGCATGTTGGAAAGAGGCCTTCCTACAATATTGCTTCTGCCGAGGATGACGACATCTTTCCCTGCGGTTTCAAATCCGCCTCTTTTTATGAGTTCAATGACACCGGCGGGCGTACAGGGAAGAAACCTAACTTCGCCAATACTGATAAGCCCCACGTTAAATGGGTGAAAACAATCGACGTCCTTTTCCGGTAGTATTGATCGTAAGATTTTGGCTTCAGGTATGTGTTTGGGCAACGGCAACTGACAAAGAATACCATGAACGGTCTTGTCATTGTTGTAGCCTTCTATGACTTTTAGCAATTCTTCTGTTGTTGTCGTCGCAGGGAGTCTGGTTTCGAGGGACTTGATCCCAATATACTCGCATGCCTTTTTCTTATTAAGCACGTACACCTTTGAAGCCGGGTCTTCACCTACCAGTATAACGGACAGACATGGTTCCAAACCCTGAGCTTTAAGTTTGACCACTTCTTCCTTCATCTCGTCCTTTAGTTGTTTAGAAACTTCATTGCCGCTGATAATCTTGGCTGACATGCGATCCTCCTTGGATTTTTTTAGCTTATATGGTCGTCAGGGGCCGTGTTTGCCACCACACGGCCTACAATTATCCGGTCAAAAACTATTCTGAATTATTGTCGTCTATCGCTCAGGACAAGGATAGACGATGATAAAGCGTTCCCCAAATAAACTTAGGCAAACCTGGCAATATATACATCCAACCGGGATGTGCGTCTGCTATTTTCCCGAATTACTTTCAATAGTGGAAGCTATTTTTTCAATTGCCGGGAATAGCGCCGGGTCGTCGAGCGAAGGTGGGCGGTTTTCGAGATCCGCTTGAGCAATTTCCTCGGAGAATGGGATAATACCAATTAAAGGAATTTCTCCCAGGTTTTCCTTCAGAAATTCTTCCTGTTCCTTGTTGCGTACCTTACTACCGACCGCTGCGATTCTCGTCAGCCCGATATCCCGAGTGAGATCCCGAACTTTTGACGCTGTTTCGATGCTCCTTTGACCAGGTTCCACTACTATTAGAAGACTATCTACCCCCTGTGCGGTACCGCGGCCCAAATGTTCAATGCCGGCTTCCATATCCATGATAACAAGATCTTTTTCGTAAAGTACCAAGTGGCTGATCAGCGCTTTTAGCAGAACGCTTTCCGGACAAATGCAGCCGCCGCCGCCCTTTTTTACGGTACCCATTATGAGCAATCTTACGCCATCTTTTTCGCGCCCAAGAGCTTCTGGCAAATCATCCACCTTTGGATTCATTTTAAAAAATCCCCCGACGGTGCCCTTTTTGCTCTCTGTACGTTCGTAAATAAGATCTTCCATTTTGGCGATAGGGGTTATACCTGACGTATCAATCCCTAAAGCGGACCCAAGGTTTGCGTCCGGATCAGCGTCAACGGCCAAGACCCGAAAACCCTTTCTTGCCCAGTACCGGGCCAGTAGGCTGCTTAAAGTGGTCTTGCCTACTCCTCCTTTACCTGACACCGCAATTTTCATGGTAACCTCAAAGCCAATTGGAGAAAATTAGACAATTCTGAGAATAAAAATCGAACACAATTGTGATTTATCGTTTAGCGCGTCGCATCAATTCCAGGACGGCCATCTGGGCGGCGACCGCCATATCTTCAGCGCTAAAATAGAATCCGGCCGTCTCATCGAACAACACCGTAGCTTCTGGAGGGAATTCTTCGTCTCCCTTCCAAACCACACAAGTAATCGGAACAAAGGGGAAATATGGAAGCTCAATGGCGGCGTCACCACTATCAAGACGCTTCCCATTGAGAGTTTGGCCGGCTTCTATCATTGGAGAAGGATCCCGGCCAAAGACGGCTATCAGGATCTCCTTTGTCCGTCGATTGAAAGCTGGTTCATAAAACGTCCCATCCTTGAATTCTCGAAAATGTTTAAGCTTTCCCGTTGGTTTTCTACCCTCAGCGGAATTCAAATAATGCATACAGAGTATGGATAGCCAAATAGGGGCTTCCTCACCGGTTTCAGATATTGTGAATTTCTTGGACTCAAGGTTCAAAAAGATGTTCATGTTCAGATGGGGTATAACCAGATTTCCATCGCAAATTGAAGCCCCAGCATTTTCAGCTATCCAATCAGGATTCTTTCTGGAGAATTTTTCAAGCCCAATCGCCAGGGCCCTTTCATAGTTGTCCTGTTTGGGTAAATCTAACCTATTAAGGTCTTTGACTGTCAACATTTTATGGACCTATAACGATTATTGGGACCATCCCTTAACAATCTGGACTGCGCAGCGTTCTCAGAAACAAAGACTGGCAGATCAATCCAAAATTCGTCCCGTTAGATTGTAATACGTCGAACCGACACTACGTGACTCACGGCTTGAAGGTCATTCAGCACGTCATCACCGGCCTTAGTGTCCGTTGTGAGAAAGAGTAGCGCTTCTCCACCGGGCTGATAACGCGCGAATTGGAAATGAGAAATATTGATTCCATGATTTCCCAACGTGGCTCCAACCTGACCAATTAGCCCAGGCTGATCCATGCCGTGGATCAGAATCAGTTCGCCAGACACGTCGAATTCTCCTCGAAAATGGCCATATCTTACCATTCGTGGTTCAGATTTACCGAAAAGAGTTCCCTCGACGACGTGCTCGCGATTCTGAGTGACGACTTTGAAGCGCAATAGAGAAATAAAATTCTCTGATCGGCTCACTTTTGTCTCTGAGACGAGTATGCCTCTTTCCTCAGCCACCATTGGAGCATTCACCTGATTGACATCATCCATCATTATAGGTGTTAGCAGTCCGGTCAAGAAACAAGTTGTAATTGGCTTAAGCTCCATATCAAGCACAGCGCCTGAATACTGGGCTTCGACAGTTTTAATTCCAGTTTGAACCAGGGATCCCAAAAACAGGCCTAAGCGTTGCCCCAGCTCCAGATAAGGTTTGAGATTTTCAAGAGCTTCACCGGAGACAGCAGGCGCGTTAACGGCGTTCTGAATGGTACCATCCAGAAGATAGTCTCGGATTTGATTTGCGACAGCGATAGCGACATTGTCCTGCGCTTCCCGGGTTGAAGCCCCTAAATGTGGGGTACATATGACTCGATCGAGTTGAATCAGCCGTGTCAGGCCGGGAGGCTCCTGCATATATACATCGAGCGCCGCGCCTGCGACCTTGCCGGACTCAATGGCGTCTGCAAGATCTTCCTCGTTCACGACTGGGCCACGCGAACAGTTCACGATTCTGACACCGTTCTTCATTTTTGCGATATTCTTAGCGTTTACCAAACCACGAGTTTCATCAGTAAGTGGAACATGAAAGGTAATAAAGTCCGATTCCTTGAAGACTTCATCCAGGGATCCAAGTTTAATACCCATTTGTTTTGCCTGATCAACAGACAGAAATGGATCATAAGCTATTACCTTCATTCCCAGTCCCATGGCCCTGTCAGCTACAATTGCCCCAATTTTCCCGAGCCCAACAACCCCTAGGACCTTATTAAAAATCTCAGATCCCGAGAATTTCTTCTTTTCCCATTTGCCTTGCTTCATGGACGCGTTAGCCTGGGGTATGTTTCGGACCAGAGACATCATCATCGAGACCGTGTGTTCGGCTGTGGTTACACTGTTACCACCGGGAGTATTCATAACAACAATTCCGCGTTTAGAGGCCGCACGGATATCCACGTTATCAAGGCCTGTCCCAGCGCGACCCACCACCTTCATGTTGTCGGCGGCAGCGATTACTTGGGCGGTTACCTTGGTGGCTCCACGAACAACCAATCCGTGGTAGTCCGGGATGGTCGCGATAAGTTCTTCGGGGCTTAGGCCAACTTTTACATCTACTTCGATGCCTGGCGCGTCCCTGAAAATTTGAACACCTAGTTCAGATAGATTGTCTGATACAAGAACTTTCACGAGGACATACCTCCCTTGTTATGAAATGTTACAGGACGGCCACAATATTAAACGCCAGCCCAAAGGTTAGACGCCCAATTTCACACATACGGCTTGTCCACAAATTAGGACTCTCGAATGCTGAATTTGGCCGTTCCGTAAGCACGAATCTGCGGTTTAATGATAAGGATCGATGAGTCAGTCACGACGCTCCGCTTGTTGTTACCAATAACATCAGGACATGTCAAGAACCAGTCAAAATCCTGGAACGGTCAAATATAGTGAAATCAGTGATTAGGCGTGTCCGAAGGTAGCCGCCACAATTAGGGCTATTATGGCGAGACCCATGGGTATCATAGGGGTTGGGAAAACCTGGGACGCCTGAATCAATCTTCC
>JAJYDQ010000114.1 GCA_021777225.1 Deltaproteobacteria bacterium | reverse complement strand
TTTGAAAAGCCACATTTTTTTAAAAATGTCGTCAACTCGTCATTGAACCATTTGGGATCTTCATAGAATAACAAGTGGCCACCATTAGCCGAAGGCGCAAAGGTCGCGTTTGGTATCTGGGACGCGATGTGTTTACCCATTGCGATCCCATTCTTAAAAATGTTGGAGTCCGCGGCAAAAACAATTGTAGGAACCGTTATGGTTTTCAGAACATCAGAATAGTCTCTCATCAAATAGTCACTGTATATGTCCTGCGCTACAGAAACGGGTGTCTTTAAATGCTCTGTTAACATCCACTCCAAGTCTTTTTCGGGAGCTTTCCCGCTTTTGAACATGTTGTTAATAAATGCCGTCGCTGCGTCTCCTCTTTTTTGATTAAGAGCTATAAAGAACGCGTTCATTCTGTCATAATTGAAATTCTTGAGCCCATGCGCATTCCATTCCGCCGGAGAAAATGGAAAAGGTGTCATATCCACTAGCCCTAGCGCCTTTACCTTATCGTCGCCAAATTGTTTCCAGTAATCCAATACAACCGGCCCGGCGAGAGACCAGCCAATCAGGGTCACGTTCTTGAGTTTCAATGCGTCAATAACCGAGCGAACGTCTTTGGCGTACTGAGGAATTGTATGGCCATACAATGTCTTGCTGCTGTTACCATGCGCCCGCAGATCCATGACGACTACCTGATGGTCTTTGGCCAACTCTTGGACCTGCTTCTGCCAGAATTTTCCGCTCATGGTCCAGCCATGCACGAAAAGAATAGGCGAGCCTTCTCCCTTGGTTTCATAATAAATGAAAGCGCCATCGGGGGTTTCAACGGTTCCTGCCCATCCCAGCGTAACAGCGCCGAAAATGAAACAGCACGTTAAGAGCAGTTCCTTAAATCTCATGGTACGCCTCCCTTAAATTTTGTATCAGAGTGGTTTCTATTGATTCTTAACGCAACTCTTGGCTATTTTTATCATTAATTCTATGTGACTGGAATTACTATTTTATATGCATCAGGGAATTTGTGAATAATTTTGTAACGTGTGTCCCCATTTGACACGCGTGTCCTTTACACTCGCATATCGTAGGCAAAATAGGGCAGGGCGATGGCCCCGATTTCTGGATGAAAATTGCAGCAAATAGATTTGAAAAACAAGCAACAGGATAATATTCCGCTAATGGGGAGTGAGAAAAATGGGAATCATTTGGACAGTTGTAATTATCTGGACGATAATCGGGATTCTTACCAACTGGGGGTAAGTGAAGAGGTCATCATGAAAACAATATTCTTGATTCTGATTCTATTGATGCCACTAACAGCCATAGCTGATGAGAGTTTTCGAGATAAATATGGAGATCCCGGTGGAGGATCATCGAGGAATGGGAATATCACAGATTACCGCAATAAATATGGAGATCCGAGCGGGTCCGTAACAGACGAAGGAAATGGTCAATATACGATTCGAGACCAGAATGGGGATATTGCTGGGGAAGTTGATCGAGATGAATAGAAGCCCTTTCGGTGAACGCGATTAAGAGTCCATTACTGAAACCAATTTCATTGGCAAACCGAAAATTATCATAAATTTTCCTCCACATTAAAGCCAGTCATGGTATGTTGATATCTCTAACCATCAACATCCCTATTCATTTGGGAGTCAACTCCTATGGGTTTATTGAGCTACAAGCTTTCATCGCTGGACTTACGTCAAGAACTCATTGATCTGGTGGAAAGAGAAATCCTCGGTCCGGCAGGCGGTCCAGAAGAGGAAATAGACGAACGTAGAGTCAAAGACCGCTATCTTGTCGGCTGCCTCGCTCCGAAAGATTCGATGACAGTTCCTGAAGAAATAGATGACTCCGCCATCGGTGGCGACGATATGACCGACGACGGCCAGGATGACTCGAAACCGATAGAACGCGCAACCTTTCTTCAATCATCGTTCGGTTTCACTTTGATTGTCGCTCCTGACGCTCCCAAATTGCGAATTGGCGCAAGATGGGGTCACTACACCAGGCAAGAAAGCGCTAACGCGATTAATGAAAAAACAGGCGAACCGAAACTGGTCTGGAAGCGAAATCCAGTTGAAGGAAGTTGGGACAATGTTGATGTAAACTCTCTGAACCAGGGCTCGTACGAAATTTTTAGAAGCGATTTTGGCAAGGTTGTTATTCAGTTGGTTTCAAAAGCTTTGGGCGATGAACGAATTGTTTCTGTCTATCTTGTCAACGAACAGGAATCCCCAAAGAGGAATAAAGACCAGGCCTGGCTGTTTCAACCAAAACTGTATGTCGCATCAATGGATGGATCGGCGGTTTTCAGAAAAAGACCTTCATCCGTTGCCCCCTTAATATCAGGACATGATCGGTCATCTGATATCGAAGAATCGGTTATGCGGATGCTCTACCGCGATCATGTGGAATTTGCTGTTGGTCACGGAGTGTCAGTTCATGTGGAGCTATCGGTCAACGATCCTCAATCGGCCATCCGGATATGCAGTCGAGTAATTCCAAAACACGAAGTGGCCCGACAGACCCCGCCATCCGTCCTGGATTACCCTAAGCTAAACGGATTAGTCCTTGATATGAAGGACCTCGCTTTCACGGAATCGAAAGATTTTAAATCGAAATTGTCTGCCCTGCCAAGGGCTTATGCGGATTGGATCACCATACAACGTAAGAGGATCAGCGACCCAAAGAATGGTCTTGTTGACTTTGAGTTAATCGCCAACGAATCGCTGAATCTGTGCGAAAAGGCGCTGGAACGAATAAGAAATGGTATCAACCTGATCTGTTCGGATGAAGCGGCGGCTGACGCTTTCCGATTCGCCAACCACGCCATGTGGCTTCAGCGTGTCAGGTCCATAGTTGCTGATAATAATCGCAAGGGAGTCACAACTAGCTTTGAAGACGCCGACATTCCTGGAAACAGAACATGGTATCCTTTTCAACTTGGCTTCATACTTCTCAATCTCGTTGGCGTTACAGACCTGAATTCTGATGAACGATGCAGCGAGTCGGAATCCGCTTTAGACTTATTGTGGTTCCCTACAGGTGGAGGAAAGACCGAGGCTTACCTGGGTCTGGCCGCTTACACCATGGGTTTAAGGCGGCGGCAGGGTGATGTAGAAGACCGTCCAGGGAACTATGGGGTGGCCGTCCTCATGCGATACACTCTACGGTTACTCACTATTCAACAATTCCAGCGGGCGGCTACCTTAATATGCGCATGTGAATCTATAAGGCGCGAAAATCCTGATCTATGGGGCGACGAACATTTCAGAATCGGGTTGTGGGTCGGTGGCAAAGCGACGCCTAATAAAAACTCCCAGAGTGAAGAGTGGGTCAAGAAACGTAGAGAGAGTCAAAAAGGCGCCTTTCACCCCAAAGGTGAAGGCTCTCCAGCGCAATTAACCCATTGCCCGTGGTGTGGGACAAAAATAGATCCAGGCAGGGACATTAAGGTTGAATCATTTGATAAAGGCCGTGGCCGGACTTTGTTTCTTTGTCCGGACCCAACCTTCCAGTGCCCGTTCACGAGCGCCAATTCCGATGGCGAAGGCATTCCTGCGCTTGTGGTAGATGAAGAAATATATCGCAGGCTACCGGCTTTACTCATTGCTACTGTAGACAAATTCGCTCAGATGCCATGGAAGGGCGAAACGCAGAATCTGTTTGGACAGGTTAACGGCTTATGTGAACGCCATGGATTCAGATCACCACATATCTCAGATTCAGATTCTCACCAGGCCCGCAATGGTCTACCTAAAGCCAAAACCGTAAAGATTGGTCCATTACGACCCCCTGACCTGATAATTCAGGATGAACTCCATCTCATCAGCGGCCCACTCGGAACTCTTGTCGGGTTATATGAAACAGCCGTTGATTCTCTTTGTTCCTGGGAGGTGAATGGGAAAACAGTTCGCCCAAAAATCATAGCTTCGACCGCGACTATAAGGAAAGCGGCTAATCAGGGGCGATTCCTTTTTGCTAGAACAGTAAACGTTTTCCCTCCACAGGGCCTGGAAGCAGGTGACAATTTCTTTTCTTTGCGCCGCGAACCATCGGAAGAACACCCAGGCCGGCTATATTTGGGCGTAATGGCCCCCGGTATACGCCTCAAGGCTGCCCTCATAAAAGTCTATTCAGCGCTACTCGCAGCGGGTCAACAACTGTTTTATCGCTATGGGATTTATGCGGATCCATGGATGACTCTTGTTGGCTACTTTAATTCGATCCGGGAACTTGCCGGAATGAGACGTTTGGTTGAGGATGATATCACTTCCCGACTCAGGGTCATGGATCGCCACGGGCTTGCAAACAGGACGATCTACGAACTGGAAGAACTTACTTCCCGGAGATCATCGGAAGCTATTCCGGATATTCTCAACAAGATGGAAATCGGATTCGAACCCCCTCCTCCGAACAAATTCAATGTAGCGCCTAAAAAGGGCTCGAAAATTCGTCCAATAGACACGCTCCTGGCTTCCAACATGCTTTCAGTAGGGGTTGACATTAAACGCCTTGGTTTAATGGTTGTTGCCGGGCAGCCTAAAGCGACCGCGGAATATATCCAGGCGACCAGCCGTGTCGGCAGGAGAGCCCCAGGTTTAGTCGTTACTGTATTTAACTGGACACGCCCTCGCGACCTTTCACATTATGAACGCTTCGAACACTTTCATGACACATTCTATAATCATGTGGAGGCGCTATCTGTTACTCCGTTTTCAGCAAGGGCGCTCGATCGAGGGCTTAGCGCCGTGCTGGTGGCATTGACGAGGTTGAGTTCCCAGGAGTTCAATCACAACCACAAGGCGGGCGTGTTCAACAAAGACAGCGATTTCGTAAAACGGATAGAATCTTTGATAATTGCAAGAGCGAAGAGAGTGAACGGCATAGGCGAAATTGCTGATCAAACAGATTCTCTTTTGAAACAACGGGTGGATTTTTGGACCAGGGAGATAATTAAATCCAAAGAAACTGGAGCGCCGCTTCAATATCACAAGGAGAAACCAGCTACAGGAACGCCACTTCTGTCAAGTGCCGAGGATGGTGCCTGGGGGCTATTTACGTGTCTCAACTCGCTCCGTGATGTGGAATCGCCGGTCCAATTGATCCTGTATCCGAACCTCCTGAAAAGAGATTACGAATAAGGACCTAATCCTAAATGAAAGATGAAAACACGCCTGTCCGTGTAGGTGAAGTTCGTCCCAATCAGATGCTTTACACATATGGGGTAGGTTCTATTGTTGAATTGCCCAACATATCTGTATTGGTTATGGGGCTCGGTAGTTGGGACGCTTCCAAACTGAGAACTATCCATGAATCAAGGTTGCTTCGGGCTGTCAAAAACAAACTGTCCGACTCTGTCGAGCGCTTGGTAAGTCTACCCCGAAAGTCCGATGATGACGCTACCAATCCTCTGGCGGAATCGTTCAGCACGGTTGGGGCGCCGGTCGCTGTTTTCCCGCGCTGGCTCAGGTGTATCTCCTGTGGAGTCCTGGCCGACGTAGATTCCGGTTTGTTCAAATTGATTAAAGATGTTTTTCATCCGGATCGTATTCGTTTCGAACACGTCAACTGCTCTCAGGGGGCCAAGAGATCCGTTGTGGTTCCATCAAGATTTTTGGTCGCATGCCCGAGTGGACACCTTGACGATTTCCCATGGATTGATTTCGTCCACGGGTCTAACGTCTGCGAAGCGCCTTCGCTCAAACTTAAGGATTCAGGCCTGTCCGGTCAGACCACAGATGTTTGGGTTGAGTGCGCATGCGGGAAGAGCAGGCAGATGTCTCAGGCCTTTGACACTGAGGATGGTGGTGTTTTACCAAAGTGTACCGGGAGACATCCTCATTTGATCAATCGTAAAGACGATTGTAATGAACAATCACGAGCCATGTTGCTCGGGGCCTCGAATAGCTGGTTCCCGGATATTATCTCTATCTTTTCTATCCCAACTTCCACCGATCGGCTCAAGCAAATTGTTGACAAGAACTGGGATAACCTGGCGGACCCCGAAAGTATGGCTACCCTGACAATTCTCCGAAAAAGTTGGGTAAAAAATGCTCTAATGCCGGAACTGAAAGAGTTCACCGACGAAGAATTGTGGGAGGCCATTGAGGCAAAGAAAAGTCAGGCTCCTGACGAGGCGCCTGATCAACAGGTTGACGATCTGAAGATACCCGAGTGGAAAGTGTTCTCTAATCCGGAACACGCCCCGGAAAGCGATGATCTGAAGCTCAGCCGGGAACCGGTCCCCAGTGAATTTGGTCAATTCTTCGAGAAGGTTACATTGGGCTATCGATTACGTGAAGTTACCGCTCTCATAGGTTTTACCCGGATTGAAGCTCCAGGCGAAAGCCTTGGCGGCGCTGAGCTGGATTTTCCGCAGAATGGTCTGCTCACCAGCGGTGATCCGGAATGGGTCCCGGCCGGCGAAGTAAAGGGCGAGGGTATTTTTCTGCAATTTCGAGAAGACACCATTCAGAGTTGGACAAAAGACCGGGAGGTCCGGAAACGGGAACATGAGCTGTTGATGACCTCGATTGAGTGGCGAAAAGTCAGGAAGCTCGAACCGTACAACATTGGATTCCCGGGCGCTCGATACGTCCTTCTACATTCCTTTTCGCATGCGTTCATGAGGGAATTGGCGCTGGAATGCGGTTATGCGGCAGCCTCAATGCGTGAACGGATCTATTCGGCTTACCCTGATGAAGAAGGTGGCCCGATGGCCGGCGTATTGATTTACACTGCCGCGTCAGATTCAGAGGGGACATTGGGCGGTCTGGTAAGCTTGGGAAAAACCGAGACCCTTGGCAGACTCATGCGCCAGGCCCTTGATAAAATGAAATTCTGTTCTTCTGATCCGTTGTGCGCTGAGCATGAAGTGAGGCCTGATGGTAAGACACTTCATGGGAGCGCATGTCACGCGTGCCTCTTTGCCCCGGAAACGTCTTGTGAACGTGGTAACAGGCTTCTCGATCGCGGCTATTTGGTAGAAACCCTGGACCACAAGGGAATGGAGTTTTTTACAACATAAACATTAACTATTGTTGGTAATAATGATTCCAGACATAAGGGAATAAATCTTTATGAACCAGAGCGTTCCTCTCCCGGGTCAACTCGTTCGAGTCCGACATCGTCATTTTGTTGTGAATGAAGTTCAGGCATCGGCGCTCCCTGTAAACCCGCTAAAAGACCCTCTCAAGAAACCACAGAACCTGGTCTGGCTATCCTCGGTAGAAGATGACGCAACGGAGAGCGAAGAGTTGCAGGTAATATGGGAAATTGAACCCGGCGCAGTCGTTCGTGACCGTATTGATCTTCCTGAGCCTATAGGCTTTGATAGCCCTGCAAGAATGGACGCGTTTCTCGACGCTGTTCGTTGGGGCGCTGTTTCTAGCGCCGATGCTCGGTCGCTACAATCCCCGTTCCGTAGCGGCATAGAAATAGAAGACTATCAGCTCGATCCGCTAGTCCGAGCTCTGCAGATGCCTCGTGTCAGCCTGCTCGTCGCCGATGATGTCGGTTTGGGCAAGACCATAGAAACAGGTCTTGTAGTCCAGGAGCTTATAATTCGGCAAAGAGTCCATTCAGTGCTCATCGTTTGCCCAGCGTCCATCCAGATCCAGTGGCGTGATCAGATGCGTGACAAATTTGGGTTGGAGTTCCGGATAGTTGACAGCAAGTTGATCGCGGATCTTCGCCGCCGCCGTGGCCTGCACGTAAACCCCTGGACCCATTTCCCACGTCTCATAACATCTATTGATTTCCTCAAGCGTGAAAGGCCCCTGCGTCGATTCAGGGAAACGCTGCCTCCTGACGATGCTCCTAAATATCCTCGTCGTTACGATATGCTCGTTATTGACGAAGCCCATAATATTGCGCCGTCGGGACGGGGTGTCTATGCGACAGATTCGCAGCGGACACACGCCATTCGCGAAATTATCCCACATTTCGAACATAGGATATTCCTGACGGCGACACCGCATAACGGTTATCCCGAAAGCTTCAGATCACTTCTCGAACTTGTTGATAATCGAAGATTTTCCCGCGGGATCGAACCTGACGAAAAACAGCTCAGGGCCATAATGGTCAGGCGCATGAAGAGTGAATTGCCTGAACGTTGGGACGGCACGCCCCGGTTTCCCAAGCGGTTAGTTGAGCCCCTGGAAGTTGACTATTCTCCTGAAGAGCGGGTCGCTCACGAAAATCTCAAACGCTATACACAACTACGAGGCAGGAATTGCGCCAGCGAGTCAGAGAAGTTCGCATCCGATTTCGTTCTCAAGCTCCTCAAGAAAAGACTTTTTTCTTCACCAGCGGCATTCCTGGCCACAGATC
>JAJYDQ010000113.1:2558-8975 GCA_021777225.1 Deltaproteobacteria bacterium | reverse complement strand
GTAAGATGGAATTCAAATCCAGGGTCCTTGAGAAATATGAAGGAAAGCCTGGTTTTGAAGCGCTCCCAGTCTATACCCCTCCCAAATACAGCAAGGAGCTTACTCCTGAACTGGCCCATGAATACCCGTTCATTCTAAATACAGGCGCCAGGCTCCCAATGTACGTTCACACCAGGACCTTCCGACTTTCGTGGACGAACAGCCTCCGGCCAAACCATCCGGCTGCGGATATCAACCCTTACGACGCGGCTCGTCTGGGCCTCCAACAGGATGAAACTATTCGTATATCTACCTCCAGAGACGCTATAGTTGTCAAAGCCAACCTGACCCAAATGGTTCAGCCCGGCGTTATCCACATGTACCACGGAGATGCGACAGCCGATGTAAACACTCTTTTTGAAGGTGACTACCTGGACCCGCTTTCAGGGTACCCAGGCTTCAAGTCTGCTCTTTGTAAGGTCGAGAAAGTTCAAGGGAAGAAATTCAATCATGAATAAAGCCATATATTTGGACATGGATCTTTGCTCTGGATGTGGCGCATGCGCCGTAGCCTGCATGGATCAGCACGACATTGATCCCGAAAAAGGTCAGCCCGGCCTCAAGAGAATTTACCAGATTGAACGGGGAGAATTCCCCAATGCCCAGATTCATCATGTTGCGGCCTCCTGTATGCATTGCCAGGATAGCCCTTGCCTGGTCGCATGCCCTACAGGCGCCATAAGCAGGGACAATCAAACCGGGGCTATCATGGTTAACAGGGAACTTTGCATCGGATGCCGCAGTTGCGCCCAAGCGTGTCCCTTCGGTGTACCGAGATATGACAATGACGGGAAAATGCACAAATGTGACCTGTGCAAAGAACGAGTTGAAGCTGGTCTGGAGCCTGCTTGTGTACGTGTCTGTCCAGTGGAGGCCTTAAAATTTGATTATCCCAACAAGGTACAGGGAGAAAGGGAATTCAAGCTCGTCGAAAAAATCGTGAACGCAGTCATATACGCCGCGTCCAGCAAGTAAAAGAGAAAGTCGAGGAATAGCGTTTCCCTAAAATCTTATCCGAGATGCCCTGATGAAACTACCTTGGCGCTCCATCCGGCAATCTAAGGGGTGTATTTTTTTCTGACACGGAGGTTAAGAATTTCGACGCAAACAGAAAAGGCCATGGCAAAATAGATGTAGCCTTTTGGAACGTGATGTCCGAAACCATCGGCAATCAACATGACCCCTACGGCGACCAAAAAGGATAGCGCCAGCATTTTGATGGTAGGATGCCCTTCGACGAACTGCCCTATGACGGGAGCAAAAAGCATCATTAGGGCCACGGAAACGATTACCGCCGCTATCATTACAATCATGTCGTCAACCATCCCGACTGCTGTAATAATTGAATCCAGAGAGAATATCAGATCAATCAGTATTATCTGGAAAATAACCCCAATAAAGCTCTTGGGAACTGATTTGTTATCTTCCTGGCTTTCAGATTCAACCACTAACATTTGATGGATTTCATGGGTGCTTTTCCAGAGAAGAAACAGGCCTCCAAATATCAGAATAAGGTCCCTGCCGGAAATCTCATTATTCAAGATCTTAAAAAGAGGCGCAGTAAGACTGATAAGCCATGACAAAACCGACAATAGCCCAATGCGCATGAACATAGCCAGGAAGAGACCTGTGCGCCTCACCAGGTTTCGGCTTTTTTCAGGGACTACCTCCACAATTATGGAGATGAAAATAATATTGTCGATACCCAGAACCAGTTCCAGGGCCGTCAGGGTAAGAAAAGCTATCCAGGCGTCGGGGTTAAGCAACGTGTCGAACATTCTTCAACCTTATGACAAGATACCGGCAAAACGATGGTAAAGTGGCCAGGATTAAAATACGGACTCGAAAAAATGGCGCCTCATGTTTTTTGGATTAAGAGTCGCACGTGTCAAGGAATTCAAGGATATAAACTTTATTCAGGCTTTTTTAAGCGCCGCTATGATAAACAGGAGGACAATGGATCCTATAGTCGCGGCGATCAATGATCCAATAAAACCGTGGGCTGACAAACCTATGAGTCTGAAGATAAAACCACCGACGTAAGCTCCAATAACGCCCACTACGAGATTGACAACCATGCCGGCTCCTCTGCCTTTCATGATTGTCTCAGCCAACCAGCCGGCCACAAGTCCTATTATTAAAAATCCAATCAGTCTCACGTTAGAACTCCTTATCTGGTAATAAATGATTTAATGCAAAGATCACGTGCTGCCAGAGTACACATTTACTTATCCCGGGAATTGTTTTCCTTTGAGCAGCCTTCATTTCTGCTTTTTTATACCAGTTTCAACAGGAAGTATGCCGCGGCCAATGAAAACATTAGAAAACCAACGTCAAAGAAAGTCAAACTTGAAAGTTTGCTCTGGTCAAGGGGCTATTACCTTTCTGGCCATGCGACCAGCGCCACGATCAGGATGATTTCCGCGCTTACAACACGGTCCTTATGAAAAACATATATGGTCTCCAGCAATTCTATACCAATTAAAACCAGTAAAAGCATCCCGAATAAATCCAGAAGCCCATTCGCATCGATAATTAATGCCGGATGAGTAAATGTATCCCTGACTATCAGTCAGCCGACATCAACGTGGCCAATATTATAACAAGCCCCATCAGAGCCATAAGAATGTAACAAATAATTTTTTCAAATTGCTTTACGATATAGGAAATTTCCATTTATTTGTTATCATCCCGACAGGAAAAATTCTTCGTATCCTACACTTTTGCATGTCAGTTGGACAATGATATTGACTATCGGGAAGATTCCAATAAAAACAGGAGCTGGTTTTCAAATCAGAAAAGGAGGGAAAATATGCGCGATTTTTCAGGCAAAACAATTTGTTCAGTTCTAGCAGTGCTGTTGTTGGCTCTATGTCTCCCTGGTGTTGCAAAAGCCGAACTTCCCGTGGTTAAGTTTATTGCTACGGGTGGTACTATTGCAATGAAGATCGACCCTGTGAAGAAGGCTCCAGTCCCCGCAATCTCAGGCGAAGATCTCGTCGCCACCGTTCCCGAAATCTCTAAAGTCGCCAGGATCGAAGTCCTGAATCTCTCCAATGTGCCCTCTGACTATATGGACCCGGAGCGGTGGATCAGCCTGCAGAAGGCCGCAACTGAGGCTTTGGCTCGTCCTGAAGTTGCAGGTGTGATAGTATCTCATGGAACCGACACTCTTGAGGAAACCGCTTATTTCCTGGACCTTACTGTCAAAAGCGACAAGCCAATCGTGCTTATCGGGGCACAGAGGAATGCTTCGGAGTCCGACTTTGACGGCCCGCGCAATCTTTTGAACGCCGCTCGAATATGTGTCTGTCCGGATGCCCGCAGTAAGGGTTCGATGATTTGCCTCAACAACCAGATTAACGCAGCCAGGGAGGCGACCAAAACTCACACTTCTGATGTTGAAACCTTCAAATCTGGAGACTACGGGTTTCTGGGGGTTGCGGACCATGATCGGGTCATTTTTTACCGTGAACCATTGAGGCGTCAATACATAGAGCTTTCTCAGACAACTCTCCCCGATGTGGAGATTGTTCCAATGTATGGGGGAGCCGATGGAAAAATGGTTAAGGCAGCCGTGGCGGCTGGAGCCAAGGGGATTGTCATCCAGGCGCTCGGTTGGGGCAATGTTAACATCCCGATGTATGAGGCTGTTAAGGATTTACCGTCTAAAGGGATCCCCGTCGTTATTACGTCACGTGTCCCTAACGGGCGTGTCCTGCCCAACTATGGATTCATAGGGGGAGGCAAAACCCTAAAAGATACAGGAGCGATTTTCGCAGACAATCTTTCGCCGCAAAAGGCGCGTATTCTACTGATGCTGGCGTTACAAAAAACTTCAAAAGCTGAGGACATCCAGAAGCTCTTTGACAAATAGCCCAATTCTTTGGAAACGATAAACTTGATGGAATCGAGGTCTTTTTTTAAAAAACTGACATATGGGTCTGACCTGATTTTCAACGGCTTCGCCTCGGCAAAGGACCCGCTTCTACAAGATTAGGAACGGGTCCCTTCAATTCATACCCGCACGCTGATACCGTCACAGCGAAGGATTAAGCCTCAAATCGCCTGCATTGACTATAGTGATGCGCTGTGACAATGGCTCCTGAGCGAACGAAGCCGGGACGCTTCTCAGCGACGCAGGGCTTCCCTGAAAGCGGTTTTTCTTCTGGTTTTTTTCCAGACATATTCGGCAGCATTGAACTTCAGCGAGTACGGCGGTAGTTAGTGGAGTTCAATACGGGTTTGTTTACCATTGAGCCAGTTCCTTACTTCGGCGCCCTTGTGATATTTAGCGTTGTCCGGGACAAGTGTATTTTTTGATTATTGTGTCTGGAGATTAGCTGGTCCAGAAAGATCAGAAAACTCTTGATGTTGAACCCGTTGACGAATCGAGAGTGAAATTTGGGATGATTACCAACTGTTACCGCTCCCATCACTTTCAAGGACTTCCTTGTGAATGAAGTCTTCACGACACATCCTGTACCCTCCATAGCCCAATGTCTAAAAATAGAACCAGCTTCTCTGAAGCTTAATTCATCTTGATACATCAGGATGCCATTGTCCCTTCGGACTTTTTTTAATCTAAGGCAGTTTCTCTTCAAGCCATGTGGCCTGCTGTTTCTCATCGGCTTTGGAGAGTTCTTTCCGGGATATTGACGTGAAAAACCCGACTTGTGAAGAACCCTGCGAATCTGAGATAGACTACATGAGATTCCAAAACGCCGTTTCACCATGTCTGCAATTATTGGGGACGTCGAGACCGCCGTATCCAAACCCCTGTCTTCTGGACCTTGTCGAACCTTAATGGCAAGTTCCCGTTTCTGGTCCGGACTTAATCTGGGCTTTTTCTCATGGCATGTTCTTCGCACAAGCGGGCTTGTCGCGCCTAAGTCCCTGTACCTTTTTATCCATATCTAAACCGTATTCTCGCTACTTCGAGAATTTGACCAACTTGTGCAAGTGTCTTGCTTTCGTGAACCAGCAAAATCGATTTCAGCCGAACCCTTGAATCGAGATCTTTCCTCTTCTTGGCAAAATAGCGTCGCCGGACGATGGATTTTACCCCTCGATATCAAGTCTCAAACCACGCTTGGGCATTCCTCTCCCCCTCCTCTCAGGTGCTGAAAGGGATAGGCCAAATTTCCGGAAAACAATCGCTTCTTTTCTCAAACCTATTCCCGCCACGCTGCACTATAGTAAAGAAGCTGGCTCAAGAAAATGGCCTCAGTCTAGTGTTAGATATCGCAAAAACCAGTTTTATTGAGAGTTCGGGTTTGCAAGCGCTTCTGTCATTGCGCACAACCCTGACGATGAATCAAGTAGCCATGAAAATTGCCAGTCCTACCCCGAAGGTTCTCGAGACTTATCAATTAACGCGCCTTCACAGGCTTTTCTAAATTCACGACTCTGGGAACGCTGTGACGTCATTTACTTAGCCAGGCGCAATACGCTAGATTATATTGTCTGCTCATCTGTATTTTCTTGATCGTTAATGCTAATTTTCCAACAATAGGTCGCACGAAAAGGCTGTTGAAGCGCAGAAGAATATCGGAAACCTCAGCTAAGGGCCTCTTGATACTCCTGGCAATTAAGGATTTTACAAATTCCCTGTCTACCTGAGTGGATTGGCTATTGGGTTAGGAGAAAGGCTGATGGACGACAAGAGACAGATCGACCATAGTGGAAGTAGCGAAAGCGTTCTGAGAGAGGCTGCCGAGGATCAACTCGGCAAGTCTCCGTATGCTATACAGAAACTCAAAGGGAAAAGTCCTGAAGAGATCATCCACGAACTTCAGGTCCACCAGGTTGAGCTGGAAATGCAGAATGAGGAACTCCATCGGGCCCGGGTTGAAGCTGATCACTCCAGAGAAAGGTACTTGGATCTATTTGACTATGCTCCGGTTGGATATTTCACATTGGACAAGAACGCCGTTATTCTGGAAGCTAACCTCACCGGGGCGGGGCTACTTGGAATTGAGAGAATATCCTTAATTGATATGTCCTTGACGAATTTTATTCATAAAGATGATCAGGACACTTTCTATTTGCATCGTAAGCAGGTCTTGCAAACCGAGACCCAGCACATTTGTGAAATCAAATTGGTAAAATCCCACGGTGGTTGGTTCCACGCTCAATTGCAGAGCGCAATAATAGTGGACCCTGAAGGCGGACCCGGCCGATGGCGAACAGTCGTGACCGACATTACCGACCGCAAGCTCGCACAGGATGCAGTACAGAGGGCCCACGATGAACTTGAATACCGGGTCGAGGAACGGACGTCCGATTTGTTGAAGGCCAATGAAGCGCTTAAAGTCGAAATTGCCGAGCGCAAGAAAGGCGAGGAGGCCCTGCGGCGTAGTGAAGAGCGCTACCGCC
>JAJYDQ010000113.1:0-2548 GCA_021777225.1 Deltaproteobacteria bacterium | reverse complement strand
GGGCTATTAAACTCCTGGTGGATCCGGAAACCGCTGGCATTGTGGACGCCAATACGTCAGCGCTGGAATTTTATGGATACAGCCTGGATGAGATCAAGCGATTGAAGATCACGGACATCAATATCCTGGCTAGCGAACAGGTAGCGGCGGCAATGATGGCGACAGAGACGGAAGGCATAGCCTCCCATGTTTTCCAACACAGGCTGCGTTCGGGGGAAATACGAGACGTTGAAGTCCACTCCGGTCCAATCGATATCCAGGATCGCAAGCTGCTTTATTCGATCATCCATGACATCACAGAACGGAGGAAAGCCGAAGAGGCTCTGAGGCAAAGTGAGCTGAGACTGAACCTGGCATTGAGCGGAGCGGGCCTTGGGTCGTGGGACTACAACGTTGAGACAGGTGAGACTGTTTGCGACCAGCGCCTGGCTGAGATGCTCGGATTTAATTTGGATGATATTCAGCCACATGCCCCCTGGTGGGAGAGTCTGACTCATCCGGACGATTGGCCTCGGACCATGGAGACGTTCAATGCGCACATGGAAGGCCGTACACCGTTATACGAGGCGGAATTTCGGGTCAGGCCCAGGTTCGGCGACTGGAAGTGGGTCTTGGCCCGCGGATCAGTCGTCGAACGGGATAAAGACGGCGCCCCGCTTCGGGTCGCGGGAACCTATCTTGATATTACCGAACGCAAGCGGGCGGAGGAAGCTTTACGTCAGAGCGAAGAGCGTTTTCGGGCGATATTTGAACGCTCCGGAGACATGATTTTCATGATGGATAGTCGTCGAAAATACACGCAAGTGAACCCCGCTACAGCCGAAATTCTTGGACTGGACGAGTCTGAAATCATTGGACGCAAGCCCGAAGACATCTATGGCGAAGAAGTGGGGCCACAGCTTCGACTTCTGGATCTCCGCGTGCTCGCAGGAGAGTCCATCGAAAGAGAACACACTGTCCGAATAAAGGGCGTCTCGTTGACCCTGAATACGGTCCTCAGACCGCTTTATAACGCTGAAGGCGAAATTGTCGGCGTATTCGGCATTTCTCGTGACTTGACTGAGCGCTCGAGGGCGTTGCCTACACCAAAAGCGGCTTTTGAAAGCTACCCGTCAGAGGCCATGAAGGCGGTCATGCGCGACGCTCGCTCGGCCGCGGCCAGTGACGGCACGGTCCTGCTTCAAGGGGAAAGTGGCAGCGGTAAGGACTATTTGGCGCGCTGGATCCACGACCACTCGAAGCGTTCGCTCGGCCCCTACTTTTCGCTGAATTGCGCCGCCATATCCAGGGAATTGGCGGAATCGGAGCTTTTCGGACATGAGCGTGGCGCATTCACAGGAGCGCATGGCCGTAAACGGGGGCTTCTGGAGTTGGCGGAAGGGGGCACCCTCCTGCTCAATGAGATAGGAGAGCTTCCACTGTCCTTGCAGTCCAAGCTTCTTACGTTTCTGGACACAAGGTCATTCCTTCGTGTTGGTGGTGAAAAACCCATTAATGTGAATGCCCGGATCATTTCGGCCACCAATAGAAGTCTGGATAAAGAGGTTGAGGAAGGCCGGTTCCTGTCCGCGCTTTTCTATAGAATTAATGTTTTCGGGATAACCTTGCCACCCCTTCGTGACAGGATCGAAGACATTCCCGCGCTATTGGAAGAGATCATGTCAAGGCTGGCGGGGGAACTTCAACTAACCCGTCTTCCGTATATCGATCCCGCGTTCGCAATTGCGCTTACGAGATATAACTGGCCTGGTAATGTCAGGGAATTGCGGAACGCTCTCGAGCGGGCGTTGATGCTATCGGACGGGCATAGCTTGAGTTTGGCGCTCCCTTTTGTTGAATCAAGTCGTGAGGACTGGTCTCACGTGTCCAGTTTTCCGTTGCAGGAGCGCACGCTTCACGACGTGACGGATGAGGTGATCAAATCCCTGATTCTGGAGGCGCTCCGACGCTGCGGGGGAAATAGAAGACACGCCGCCCGTACGCTTGGGATAGCCCGTGACTCTCTTTATAGACACATGAAGCGCTTTGGGATTATGGGCGAAAACCGAACCGTAGACGAGGACGATTGACCTATATTAAGACACTACAGGACTCCGCAAACCCTTGATAAAACACGTGTCAGGAATTTGGTGGTCCGTTATTAGGTCACTTTGTCCTTTCTCGCCGACCCTCTATGTCTCACTCCACGCTGCATCGCTGTTGCTAACTAATTAACATCACAGCTTTTGTATAAAACCTCATCCATTCACCATAGTTGGCACGCAAAATGCTTGGTTGCTACAGGAGTCAAAATCATCACCACATTTTGCTAAGCAGGAGGAATGTAATGCTCGATCAAAATGAACACCAGTCTCATGGGCACGACAGGCAGTGGACACATGATCACTCTCGACGTCTCTGGCTGAAGCAGGCCATTGGCCTGTCCCTCGCCGGAACAGTCGGGCTCGGACTATTCGAGTCCGCCTTTGCGGAACAGCAAAAGGCTGCGGGACCAGCCTTTAATGAAGAACAAGCCAAGAAGTTCATGAGCCACGCTCTTGATCTGGCG
>JAJYDQ010000112.1 GCA_021777225.1 Deltaproteobacteria bacterium | reverse complement strand
TTGTGTATCCAATATCTTGCAAATGGCTCCCCAGTTGCGGCCTCTGACTGGGCAATCTCGTTCTCGTGATGTGGAAATGTAAGATCAGCGCCACCGCCATGAATGTCGAAGGTTGATCCAAGGTATCTCATACTCATTGCCGAACATTCTATGTGCCATCCGGGTCGGCCCGGACCCCAGGGACTGTTCCAAAAAGGTTCCCCTTTCTTGGCTGCTTTCCATAGAGCAAAATCCAGGGGATCTTTCTTTTTTTCATCCACGTTGACCCGGGCGCCTGAGAGCAAATCCTCCGTCCTTTTTCCGGAAAGCCTTCCATAAGTCGGAAAACTGGTTACAGAGAACATGACGTCCCCGTTGACTTCATAAGCGTGTCCCTGATCAATCAACGCGCCGATTAACGACAGAATATCTTGAATATGGTCAGTCGCTTTGGGTTCAATATCAGGTCTTTTTACTCCCAGCGCATCCATGTCGGTGTGAAATTCCTCTATATAGCGCTCCGTAAGGTGTTGCCAGTCCTCTTCCAACTGATTAGCCCGGTTAATGATCTTGTCGTCAATGTCGGTGAAATTTCTGACGTAAGTGACATTTAAGCCACTTTTGATGAGATACCTGTAGATAACGTCGAACAATATTACCGAGCGGGCATGTCCGATATGGCACATATCGTAAACAGTGACCCCACAGACGTACATCCCGACTTTCCCAGGATGAACAGGTTGAAATGGCTCCTTTTTTCTAGTCAAGGTATTATAAATTTTTAGCCCCATTCGTCTCTCCAGAATTTGTTGCGCTATATATTTGAAATTTCTTCCAGCAATACTACCGCTGCTGCGGCCAGCCCTTCGCGTCTTCCTATGAAGCCAAGCCCTTCAGTGGTAGTCGCTTTTACGTTTACCCGATTTCTCTCTATGCCTGTTACGGTAGCGAGGTTTTGCGCCATCTGTTCCCTAAACGGGCCGATCTTGGGTCTTTCGGCAAACAGTGTCGCATCCATATTCGAGATCCTGAAGCCAAGCTTTGTTATTTCCGACGCTACGTCAGACAACAAATCTAGACTTAAAATCCCCTTGAATTTTGGGTCGGTGTCTGGAAAACGCATGCCGATATCCCCCAACCCAGCGGCGCCCAGCAACGCGTCGATAACCGCATGGACTAGCGCATCAGCGTCGGAGTGACCTTCCAAACCACAGGGATGTTCAATTTCAACCCCACCCAACACGAGTTTTCTATCCACCACCAACCTGTGAGCGTCAAATCCGAATCCGACACGCAATTTAAGACCTCCCCAAAACATTGCATCGAAGTTAATTCATAGGTCATACGGCGTCAAGAAAAGTGACGGCACAGTTTTGATTAATTGAGTTTAGCCGCTTAGCTTGACGATGTTGGAAGGACGGCATAAGATCTGACTTATTTGAAGTAAGTAGCTAAAAGTTTTGAAAACATTAAGCTACGTGGTGTTGAGAAATGGCTGTTAATAGATCAAGATTCAAATACTTGAGTCATTTTAGCGGCGTGATCGCCTGGATATGGGTAGGGTTACCTATGCTCCTCATTGTCGGTTTGATCTTTGGGGTCATGGGGTCCGCATTAGGAGTATATTTGGTTTTTTCAGGGGACCTTCCGAAGATCCCCGATTTAAGGGCTTATCGCCCGAAAACGGTGTCCACTTTTTATGCGGAAGACGGCTCGGTTATCGGGTTATTTTACAAAGAAAAACGTTTCCCTATTCCTCTGATTTCAATTCCCCCAAATGTGATAAACGCGTTTTTGGCTGCTGAAGACGCCAGGTTTTTTTCACATCCCGGTATTGATTTGATCGGTATATCGAGGGCTGTGATCAGAAACATGAAGTCAGGAAACTTTTCTCAAGGCGCCAGCACGATAACTCAGCAAGTTACAAGGAATTTCATTCTTACCAAAGAAAAGAAACTATCAAGAAAAATAAGGGAGGCCATACTCTCGTTCAGGCTCGAAAAATCGCTTTCCAAGCAGGAAATATTAAATCTGTACCTTAATGAGATTTATCTTGGAAGAGGAGCATACGGGGTTGAAGCCGCTGCAAGGACCTATTTTGGGAAACCCACACAAGAATTGACAATCGCCGAAGCGGCAATGATAGCGGGCTTAGTTTCCAACCCAAACAAGTCGGCTCCCCCCAAGAACCTGGAAAATGCTCTCAAAAGACGCGAATTTGTGCTCAACAGTATGCTCAGGAACAATTTTATAAGTCAGGCTGAATTTGACAGAGCAATGAACGAAACTCCCGTGTTCAGGGAGAATTTACCTAATCCATTTACTCGAGCGCCATATTTTACCGAGGCTGTCAGGCAAAAGATAATTGAGAAATTTGGAACAAACCGCCTTTACAATGAAGGGCTTCAAGTTTGGACAACGCTGAATCCTCATTTGCAGAATGTCGCTTCCGACGCTTTATACAAAGGGGTAAAAGCTTGGGAGAAACGTGAGCAGCGTCCTATGGGCCTAATAAAAAGACTGAAGCCGGCGGAAGCCGCAGAATTTATAAATGGCGCCTCACCTGAATCTATGAGGGTAGGGGACATTGTTCAGGCTGTGATTTTGACGGCCCCTGCTTCCAGGAAAAGGAGAAGCAGGAAAGATGTTTCACCAATATCCGACGAATATACACTTGGCTTACACGGGAACCTGAGATTCACAATGAAACTGGCCCCAGGCTCGACTTACAGGCCGAACGATCTGTTAAATTTCCAGGTCGTGGAATCGGATGGGAAAAACTTTTCTGTTGAACAACTTACGGCGCCACCTGTGCAAGGGGCTGTCGTGTGCGTCGAAAACAGGACAGGGTATGTGCGAACCTTGGTCGGCGGACTCGATTTTGACAAATCTCATTTCAATCGGGCCACTCAGGCAATGCGACAACCGGGAAGCGCCTTTAAGCCTATCGTATATTCGGCCGCCCTTGAGTACAGCGGGTATAGCCCCAATACGCTGGTAATTGATGAGCCTATCGCAGTCCAGATAGACCCGCGTGAACCCGAATGGATCCCTTCCAACTCGGACGGTGGATTTGTAGGCTCGACTAACCTCACGCGGGCTTTGGCCTTATCTCGAAACATTGTTGCAGTAAAGCTTTTGATGGACGTTGGTCTGGACACAACGATTACCATGGCGAAAAACATGGGTATACACAGTCAATTGGGACACAATCTGTCTTTGGGACTGGGCTCATCGGAAGTGACTCCGCTTGAGCTTACAAGCGCCTATAGCGTGTTCCCCAATATGGGATTAAAAATTAGCCCAGTAATGATAAAAAAGGTGGTGGACCGCTTTGGGAATATTCTTGAGGACAATACACGCGTGATAATTGATCCCAACGAAAACGCAGACCCAGCGCCAGTGTGGGTAACTAACCAGGTTGCGTCGACCAACGGTTATGACGCGGCCGCCAATCAGGGATCCCAGGAAACCGAAATCCCGGGAAAAGAAATTAACCAGCCCGGACCCGCGGCTGAAATTTCTCCACCACAAAACCTCGAATTGGAATCCATACTGAAAGGCTCTTTCCCAAACCGGAAAGGCTCCGAGACGCGTGTCCTGGAAAGAGCTATGAGCCCGCAAACAGCCTTTCTTATGGTTAGCATGCTGACGCAAACATGTGTTTCCGGCACAGCCTCTAATGTCTCAAAGATGGGAAGGACCGACCTTGCCGGAAAAACAGGTACAACGGATGGATGTGCTGACGCCTGGTTTGTGGGATTCAACCCGACATATACGACGGGTGTGTGGATGGGTTTTGATTCGAAGGTACCGCTTGGCAGGAAGGAATACGGCGGGGTGGCGGCGTTACCTGTATGGATGGACTTCATGAGCGCCGCTTTAAAGGGATTGCCGTCCCAGCAGTATACTCCACCACCAGGTATCGTATACTGGAATCAAAATCAGGGCCTAAGTGATTCATATGCACAGAATTCCGGTCTGTCCGGACCCGATTTTGATCCTGGCTTTGGTGCAAAACGTTTTTGTCCCGTAGACGCTCCCTATTTTATGGTAGGCGGGTCCGAAGACTCCCAGGAAGGAACGACAACCCCGTACTCATATGGCGCTATTTATCAGGGGGCGATGCGAGTACTCTCTCCGACTGGACAAATGATAGGCTATGCTTCCACGTTACAGGATGACAGAGGACGAACTTTGCTATATCCTGAGAGTCCTTACTACGATAATCCCGATTATTCTGAATTGCAGGAATCTTACGCCAACAAGGGGATGGGATCATCGCCCAATCCGTACTATCAATCAGAACCTGGTTCTACAAACCAATATCCCTCGCAGGTTTGGGGTAGATAATGAATTCTCGAGTTTGGTCTACGATTATAACAATCTTGACGATTCTTGTCGCTGGGGTCGTTATCGGTATGTTGATTAACAAGCGTCCGATTGCCGTGGTCCCAACATCTCCGCCTCCAGAAACCTACCACGCGCTTGAAACCGATGAAGCGGTAGTAATGAGGGTCTATCGGGAACTTAGCCCCGCAGTGGTAAACGTTGTCACGAAAACCCTGGCTTACAATTTCTGGATGCAGGTTGTCCCTCAAACAGGCCAGGGGACCGGTTTTGTGATCGATTCGGAAGGGCATATTCTCACGAATAACCATGTGGTAGGACATGGTCAGAATATAGAAGTAACATTTGTTGGAGAGCGGAAACTCCATGCGAAATTAATAGGACAAGACCCCGTTAGTGATTTAGCTGTAATAAAGGTCGATCCTTTCCCAGGAATGGAAATTGCGCCACTTGGTGATTCGGACAAACTCGCGGTTGGGCAACGGGTAATAGCCATAGGTAATCCTTTTGGTTTTCAACATACAGTGACGGCTGGTTTTATCAGCGCGTTAAATCGGGACATCGTGGTTGACCAAAGAACGATGATAGGAATGATACAGACGGATGCGGCGATTAACCCCGGTAATAGTGGGGGACCCCTGATCAACTCCAGAGGAAAGGTCATAGGAATTAACACAGCGATTTTCAGCCAGACAGGTGGCTTTATGGGCATAGGTCTCGCCCTTCCTATTGATCGGGCGAAGAAGGTCGCGGACCAGATTTTAAAGCTCGGTCGAGCTGTATACCCCTGGTCTGGAATAGTCTCCGGGACAGATCTTGATCCTCAGTTGGCCCGGAGTCTGAGTGTCCCCTCAGTAAATGGTTTTCTGATCACCATGGTAGCGCAGGGAAGTCCTGCTTATAAGAGCGGCCTTAGAGGAGGGACTGAATTTGCAGGGGTTTACAAAGGGCGTCCGCTGCTCCTTGGAGGCGATGTAGTCACTGGCCTGGATAACATACCGACACCAACATTTGAAGATTTTCAGAGTCTTATTTCCCAGAAGAATATTGGGGATGAGGTCAAGCTGGATGTTATTAGAAAAGGAAAACAGATGATTGTGCCAATTAAGTTGGTGGAAGACCCAAGGATAGCCCGTTAAAAATTCCTGGCCCCTCAATTGTTGACAATTTTCGCTGTCCCAATTAAACTACAACATTACGTTGAGTAATCGACGTATTTTACCTTCTCTCTAATGGATGCGCCCGTAGCTCAGCTGGATAGAGCGTCTGACTACGGATCAGAAGGTCGGGAGTTCGAATCTCTTCGGGCGTACCAAAAAAATCAATAAGTTATCTCTTCTAAAAGCCAAAATACTGACTCGCTAATCACCTGAAATCTAAATTTGGTCACATCGCTGGTTTTTAAACATCTATTTTTAGCCCTTTGCCGCAACTAGAATTTGGGTGAGACCATTATCGTAAGTGAAGCTGTCGATAGCGGCTACAAGCTCATTATCGTCAATGAACCCATATCTCTCTGATACATCCGAAGTTCGGTCACTATGGCCCATAATCATTTCCCTGATCTCATGGTCTATGTTGCTTTTGCGTTTATTAGGTTTCCAAGTATGCCTTAAATCATGAAATCTAGGTCTAGGTTATCTGCTTGGCCGTTATTCCATGTCATTATGAACATCAGATGACCGATATTAAGATTGATTTCTTGACTTACTAAGACCCCTGAATTAACCTAACTTCAATCCAGAATACTGGAGGTGGATGGCGAACGCCATCGAGGTCCGGAAGGGCCTTTTTGTTTAATAGAAACTTTTTTCCGAATATCTTGTAATTCTCTGTTAGCTTTGATTTATTCAGGAATAATTTGTGTGGTGGTACTGAGACATTATAGTTGTCGGTTTCTGACTTCTAGTATGAGTTACAGTTTATTGTGAACATCACACATTCAAGGGAGTTGCTATGCCTAACAGGGCTATATTCTTTTCCACAATCATTCTCCTGACAATAATACGGACTGTCGGTGCTGATGGTTCTGATGACAAACCATCTTCTATTTGGGGAAAAGAGAATAAAATGAGGTCCCTAAATGTGCGACTTAGAGACTTGATTATTGTCCTGCCTAGAGGAAACCGCCCAATTCATTTCAGAAACGTGACATCGTACACCGAACGCTACGGCATTTTATGCGGTGGCGCAGGCGAACCAGGCGCACATTTACCGCCCCTTTTATGGCAGGCATTTGCGGGCATCCAAACAACTTTCTTCCCGGGTATCTTACAATAACAAAAAGATGTTTGCTGCGCTAATAAGAGACTCTCATGCCGTTGGCTGAACTGGTTTCCCAATCCTTCTCCAAGGACAAAGATTCCGGCAATCCCGATCAAGCCAATGCATATTGTCAGACTTTTAAGCCACATCAACCTGAATTTATGTCTCCATCCCACGACACTCATATTCTCTCCAAGCTACCAGGTAAACTGGGTCGCGACAATCAATAATAATAATAAATGTAAGAGCGAAGCATGTTTAAGAAAATCTTTCTCTCAAAATTTGTAAGAAATGTGGCTCTAATCGGTTTATCAATCCAATCATTCTGTTAGGATAATCTACCAAGTATAATTTGTCATGGAGAAATTTATAAAAAAGTTTGATCGATGCAGACAGTATATTCCCACGGCTCCATTGAAGTTTTTCTTAAAAAAAATTCGATCATGAATTCTACGAAATATTTTCGTAGCCGGCAGACTTAAGAATAAACTTGTCTAGCTTCTCCAAGTTCTGAAATACTTTTAAATCAAGACGCGTTGGATAAATGATGTCCTTGTTAAATTTCAGATTCTCAAAACTAAATCTATTTATCAGATAACTTACAGTCTTCCGCATAAATATGAACGGACCTCCCTTAGGTTGAATGTCACCGGGGAAAAGAAAATGTTTCCTTTCCACCATCATTGAAAAAGAATCAATAGCTTAAGCTTGATTCAAACCAAGTTGTTTACGAATCAGGGTCAAAATGTTGATCAAAAGATTTCAATGAAAACGTAATGCATCGATTCTAACAAGATGTAACTAGACTCAGTCATTCCCTATTTTGTCCATTTCCTGCTGCCATTCTTTCCAAAACCTATTTTCACAATTGGAAATGCATATGGCTCGGAGTTGCATAAGGTTATCAGGTCCTCCTCCTCCTCCAAAATACATCTCACTCCCGGTCGGGCTGTTGCATTTGCTTATGCATAATGCACGCTGCTGTTCAACGGTTTCGGATGAAAATACAGGCGCTACAAATAGACCAAAATTGGTCAACAAGATGGCCAGGACCATGACACCAATAAATAATGAATAATTATTTGATTCCATGATGAGCGCTCCTTTTAATAAGATTGGTCGCCATATCCTATAAGCAAGATGCTGCTTTTTATGTAAAGTTTCTATAGCCAGAACGGGTATTTGCGTGAAAGTTCCTTTTTCTTAACCATGAATGGTTTTTATTTATTTTCATAAAGGGACGTTTTTTATATTGACAAAATTGTCTTCGAGCAAGTATATTTCGTCCTGCTCATTCCCAATTTTCCCAGGCCAGGCTTTTTCCGACATCGCCATCATTGGCGTTGATCTACACTAAGGTGAACGATCAATCTCTCTCAATTTACCCCCTAAAAGAGATATTGGTTTTTGTGTAGCTTTGTAACTAGATCAAAACCATTAAGGCAAAAAAAACTGTAATTAAGGGATCTCTTAATTACAGTTTTTTTATTGGCTTTAAATCAAATAAATCCACATAAGGGTATTAATCAAAACTCGAGTATCAACTTCAATCTTTAGAACTCAAAAACCTAATGGCTAAGAACTAAAAACTATAGCCAGTTGTCAGATCCGACACGCGAGAGCGAACCCATCATCAAGGGCGTCACCAATTTTGCCACATCTGTTGGCGTCACCGATAGTTATTACATTGAAACCGGAGTCCTCGAGGACTTTGACAAGGGAGTTTTCAGGGCGCGACCCCATGGCCAGTACAACGGAGTCACTCTTTACAGTGACATCATTTCCTTCAGCGTCCGTGTATACGATGGCATTTTTTTGGATATCTTTCATCTTGGCTTGAGTGATCAGTTTTATGCCCCTCATCTCGAGCTCTTTCATTAGTACCCATCGAGTTGAAGGCCCGACATCCTGTGCCATTTTTCGGGCCATTTCTATTACTGTGACGTTTTTGATCCCCTTTAACATCAGTTCCCGGAGAACCTCAGTTGACTCAGCGTTATGCAGTGTCAGAAAATATAATTGTTCCGGTGAGATGGCACCTTTGGATGCAAGCCAGATAGCGGTTTCGAGGCCTACGGATCCGCCGCCGACGATGACTACATCTTTACCGGTTTGGACCTTTCCTCTAAGCACGTCCCATGCTTGATAAACGTTGGGGGCTTCCACGGCGTCTATGGGAGGCTTGAATGGCGCGGCTCCAGTGGCTACAACTACTACGTCCGGCTTCTCTTTGGAGACAATGTCCGACTTGACTTCGACGCCAAGTCTTAAATCCACACCGTATTTCGGTAGAACGGCGCGATAGTAATCGAAAAGATAGTGGAAATCATGTTTGCCGGTTGGTTCAGCCGCCCACCTTACTTGCCCGCCGATTTCAGCTTCTTTGAGATCGGA
>JAJYDQ010000111.1 GCA_021777225.1 Deltaproteobacteria bacterium | reverse complement strand
TCAAGAAGGAGCAATTTCGGTTCCAGGGCCAACGCCACCCCGATATCCAGGCGCTTCTGGTTCCCATGAGCCAGGGTCCCGCTTAGTTGATGGGCTTTATCTGCCAACCCGACGCTTTCCAGGATATCAAACGCTTGCCGCTCAATTTTTCTCGAGCTGTTCCAGGGTTTAACAAAGCGAAGGTTTCCCTTGAGTCTAGTAATAATAGTAATAACAATATTCTCAAGGACTGTCATTTTTGGAAAGATGTTGGTCCTCTGGAAGGCCCTGGCCATACCTAACCTTACGATATCAAAAGGCTCCATGCCAACTATGTTCCGGCCTTGGAAAATGATCTTCCCTTCGTCCGGCACTAGAGCCCCAGTGATTAAATTGAAAAGCGTTGTCTTGCCCGCGCCGTTGGGGCCTATGATCGCGCTCAGCTCTCCCTGATCCACAGAAAAACTTACGTTGCTAAAAATCTGGTTCCCTTCGAACGATTTGGAGAGGTTCTCGATACTCAGAATCGGGGTCGCCATTTGGAATTCACACTCCATTTTATGGGAAAATTCATGACTGGAACTTCTTGTAGATATTCTGATAAAGCCCCACCAGGCCAGAAGGAGCGAAAAGCACCACAACCAGGATCGCCGCTCCCAGCACTATTGCCCACAGTTCAACCATAGACGGGTGGATCTGCTGCAGGAATATTTTGAGAAAAATTAGAACGGTAGATCCTATTGCCGGTCCGGCCAGCGAGTACATTCCTCCAACCAGGCTTGCCAGTATAGGTTCGGCTGATTTGCTCCAATGAAGAAAGTCGGGTTGAGCAAACCTGTTAAGCTCTGCAAGCATCCCTCCAGCAAGACCAGCAAAGGCCCCTGCAATTATAAAATTGAGCAGTTGGTATCGCCTGACATTGATTCCAATAAACTTGGCCCGCTCCATGTTTTCTCTTATTGTCTTGATACTTAGACCAAAAGATGAACTAACAATCATCTTCATAACAAAGAAACAGATTAGAAACAGTACCAGACAAAACCAGTAGAAATTTGTCGGACCAAGAATCTCCGGTCTTGGAATCCCAAGAATACCATCATCTCCTCCGGTGAATGTGTACCACTGAAAAACAATCATGTAGAGGAGCTGCCCAAACGCAAGAGTTAGAATGGCAAAGTAAAGTCCCAGAAGCCTAACACAAAACCACCCCACTATTGCGGCCGTAATTGCGGCTGTAAAAGGAGCGGCAGCAAGAGCGAGAAATAATGGCAAATCGGCCTTTTTCGTTAACAATGCCACAGTATAGGCTCCAACGCCGAAAAATGCCGCGTGGCCAAAACTGACCATTCCTCCGAACCCAAGGATCAGGTTCAAGCTCATGGCAAAGAGCGCCATAATGATCATTTCCGTAGACACCCATATCCAATATTCTCCCGTCCTGCCAAATTCGTTCAAAAAAACTGGAAGAACAAAAAGAATCACTATCAGGGTAATTCCAGAGATCCACTGCGTTCTAGAAGAGGACGTCATGTGATCCATTGCGCCATTCAGCCTTTTCCTGATTTATCGTTCGGGTTTTCCAAATAGGCCCCAAGGCCTGATAACCAGCACCAGTGCCATCAACGCGTAAGGAAAAACCAGCGCCCACCGGCCGAAAGGCAATTGGAAAAAGGTCAGGCCGGTTCCAATAATAAGCGATCCTAACAGAGCCCCACCCACACTTCCCAGTCCACCGATTACAACCACAGCGAAGCACTCAATAATTTTTTCCATACCAATACCAAGGTCGATATTCGAGAGGGCCGCAGTCAGAACACCGCCCAACCCGGCTAGCCAGCATCCCAACATAAAGGTGGATGTCATTACCCAGGAAACGTTCACTCCCAAGGCGCCCAACGTATCAGGGAACGAAACTGCAGCCCTAATCACGTTGCCAGTACGGGTCCTATAAAGCAGGAACCACATCCCAAACGCTATCAAAGGACCAATCACCAAAATAAAAACATTATACGAGGGTAATGCCATGCCCATAACATCTACCGAACCGGCCAGCAGATCAGGTCTTGTGACACTTCGTGGATCACCTCCCCAAATTACCCTGACCGAGTCGTCCAAAATGAGTACCAGCGCATAAGTCAGCAGTAATTGCAGAAGGTGTTCTTCACGATAGACTCGGCGAAAGAGAGTCACTTCGAGAACAAATCCTATTATTGCGATTGCAGGAGGAATTACCAAAAGGAGGATCAAAAATCCTAGTAGAGACTCCCCGGACAAAAGGGTGGACAGGGAATAAGCCAGAAAAGCCCCAATCATGTAGAGCGAACCATGGGCAAAGTTGATGACCCTCAGAACACCGAATACAAGCGAAAGCCCTGACGCTATTATGAAAAGGAGCATCCCCTGGCAGAGGCCGTTTATCAACATGAAGACGAATAATTGCCACGTCATGGTTTTTGCCTGGCGATGAGATTATGGTTAATAACGTTAGTTCTGTGGGTAGCCTCAGTTCCCGCGCAATAGGCCAGGTCCAAGGCCACCCCTGTAATTAATCTATTTCTGTTCCGCTTGAAGTTTCTTGACTTCTTCTACTGAGAGCCAAACCTCTTCGGCAGGCACTTCCTTAACGTCTTTCATGATCAGAAACTGTTTGTGTTCCGGCGATTTCGCTGTAACACCAGCATATATTCCGACATTGGCCATATGATCGATGGGTCGGATGTATCGTTCACCTCTTAACGAGTTGAACTTGAGCCCACCAAGCACTTTGACGACCTGTTCAGACTCGGCGCTTTTGGCCTCCTTTATTGCTTCTGTCAGGGCCGTCATTCCGTCATACGCCATGATCGCCCAATCCGCAGGCCAATCTTTGAACTTTTCGTGATATTTCTTCACGAATACTTTCATCTGAGGTGTGTCAATAGCATAAAATGGGGCACGAGCGTATCCTGTAAGACCTTCCGGCATGTCCAGACCAGTCGCTCGTAGCATGTCAAGGTCATATAGAGAGCTTACCGGGGCCTGTTTAAAAACGCCGTATGGTTTTGCCTGTTTGATAAAGGCGCTTAATTGCCCACCCCAAAACGCGGCATAAATCGCCTCGGGTTTTTTGGCAAGAAGAGTTGGAATAAATGTGGAGAAGTTAGATTCACCTAATTTTACCCATACAGTATCGAGAATTTGCACATCGGGTCGTCGTTTAGCCATTTCCTTGGTAAAGCTTTCCAACTGATCATGTCCGTAGGCATAATCCGGCCCAATAAGGCTGTATTTTTTGTATGGCTTCTTGGACAACACCAGAGCCATCCCTCGACCTTCGATTCCTGTATTGGGAACAACCTGGAACATGTAAGGCTGAAAATTAGTCGTTGTAATAGCTTCCGCATTGGATGTGTGGAAGAAAATGACCTTCTTGAACTCTTTGGACACCTTGGAAACAGCCAATGCGACAGCGCTGCTTGTCGGCCCGATCAGAAATTCACATTTTTCGCTCAGTATTAATTCTCTGGCCATGTTGGCGCCAACATCGGGTTTAAGCTGAGCATCACGTACAACGAGTTCAAGTTTCTTGCCCAGTATGCCACCAGCCGCGTTGATCTCTTCAATAAACATGTCGAGACCAGCCTTCTGGGATTTGTAGAATGGCGCCCCAATTCCTGAAACATCAGCGATAAACCCGAGTTTTATGACATCCGAGGCTGATGCGCTGGAACTGACAAGAAAGGCGCATGAGAGTATAACCAATAACAACGTTAACAAGACTCTCCATTTACCGTGTTCCATTAATACCCCTCCAAACTTGATGGATTTTTTGGGTCTTGGCCCGTTAATGTGGAATCTTTAAAAGTCTCAACCTCTCCCTACATAAGGAGAGATCAACATCCTCGATACACCGATTCAATCAGAAAATGGAAGCGATATATTAGAAGCGGCTCCCCCTTACAGCGGGAAGACACGTTTGCATGTAGCGTAGCTTTTCTTCGTAAAAGCACGCCTAATAAGTAAGCACCATACCTCCATCGAACAGGAGATCTCCACCAACCAGATATTTCGCAAATCTAGAAAAACCGAAAATGAAAAGATTGCCGGCTTCTATTGGAGACATCATCTCTTTCACCCTGGATTTGCCCTTCATCACATCCTGGATGACTTCCTCGGGAGTAATCCCCCGCTGTTCAGCCTGGGCCGGGACCTGCTTGAGGACCAAGTTGGTCTTCACATAGCCGGTACTCACGGTAAACGACCTTATCTTACCGTCCCCTTCCGCAGATATAGACTGCGACAAGGCCCTTAAACCAAATTTGGTTATGTTATACACGGGCTTATTCATAGTACAGATATGACCGTGCACTGATGACATGTTACCAATAGCGCCACAACCAGACGCGCTTTTTCTCATATAGGGAATGGTGAGTTGGGAAAGATAAAACGGCGCTCTGAGCATCATCTTTTGCATCAGATCGTATTGTTCCATGGGAAATTGGTCTACTGGGTCTATATGTTGAACGCCGGCTATGTTGGCGACATATTTAATTTGTCCCAACTTCGCTGATTCGGCCACAGCGTATTCAATGTCCTCGTCACGGGTCAGGTCGGTCCTGATAAAAACCATCTGGCCGCCCATATCCCGCGCCATTTGCTCAGTCTTTTTACCCTCTTCTTCATTAATATCAAGGCCAACGGTCAGAATGTTGTTCGCCGCCGCGGCCACCGCTGTCGCCCTGCCAATACCCGCCGCTGCGCCAGTAACTATGCAGACGTTTCTGGGATTAAAGTCATCATCCACTAGTACAAGGACTTCTTCTCTCCTGATCTTTGGTTCACTAATAATGTCCATTGCGGGTTGCAAACCTCCATATTCTATGGACTAAAACGTCCAACTTATAAGCAATTCTCGTGCCGGATTTTTCAAATCAGAAACGGACGACTGATAAATGCCCGTTATCCAGGACATTTAATGATTGAATTAATTTTACCGGATACGTAGAGCTAACGTTAGACTGTTTAATGTTAATCAAAGGTGTTGCACATTGCGTATCATTAGAGCTACATGTATTCTAAATGATACACAAGAAGGACTTCGTCATAATGCTTTTTGGCTCAAACTAAAAATAAACTACCATGATTGATTGGAATCCAAAGATAGGTTCGATCTCCCGGTTGGGATTTACCGCCCAGCCCCATGGCCCATCTGTAGATTGCGGCCTGACGAAAGTGACACCTCCATTGGTCTTGATATTTCTTGCAAGATTTTTGTCTACGCAGGCATACTTGAACCAACCGCCAGGCTGCCAGTAGGCTCCGCGCAACCGGGCGGTCAAATTTTCAAGCACCTTCCAGTCAACCCCCACGGAAACTTCCCATCCCAGAGCGTCATTGGAAATCGATGGGGACCCATGGTTGAAATCGTTCTGGGGAGCAGACATTATGGGGCCGGTCACAGGAGTGACTTGCTGGCCGAGAAGTAAGACCCTTCCCCCACCGTTTGTTCCATCAGACGCCGGCACAAGGCAGCCCCAACCCCAACCCTTAGACACCCTGTTTGCGTGGAAAAACGTTCCGTAAACATTTAAGTTGGCAGCAAGAGCATAGTCCAATCGGCCTCCCAAAGATGAGGCGTCCGTCATGCAGCCTTCACCGTTCTTATCTATGGCGTTCAGCCCTGAGCCATATTGATAGCCCATAAGTAAACTATAAGGACGAAAAGATTGGGTAGAGGAAAACATTGACCCGTTTGCAACATTTTCCCACGATTGTTTGTTGATCCAAACTCCATGACGACGGTCAGGACCGGGGATCCATGAATAGAATAGACTCAACTTCGCAGGGCCTGAGATCACTCCCAGTTCAGCCATATATTTCCAGCATTCATTGTAGTACGGGGCATAACGGCTTCCAGCGCCATCACTATAGTCAGGATAAGATTCATCGACTGCCGGCTGAACATGCAGACGGTTTCCGAACCAGACCAATTCGTTGTTGAAAAAGAACTTGCCATCATTGTACTTCAGGTAAACTGATCCGTCTTCATAAACAGCGTCGTATGTCCTTGCGATGCTGGTGTTAGCGTTGTTACTCGCCCCACCCGGACCATTATGAATGGTCATGTATTCCCAGGCGACCCCTGTTTCATATTTGCCTGACGAATACATGAATAATATGACGGGGTGAAGATTGCGTTTGCGATCGTTATCAAATAATCTATAGGAAATGATATTAGTAGGGGTTTCGTCGACTCCAGACTGAGGACCTGCGCTAAATGTAGTGCTAATAACGTCCCTGCCGGCCATAGAGTTGATCCACGCTTGACCTTGCCATGGATGGACTGCGAACACCGCTCGGAAAGGACCATAAAAGCCAGTGACACCAATGGTTTCAGTCGAAGCGTTGTGCTGATCATACAATGCCCCCATGCCCCAAACCAACGGACGCTTTCCTGCGGACAAATGTCCCCAAGGAGTTTGAGCAGTGAATCCCCAGTAAGTCCATGTTCCGGAAGCTATCGGATTATATGTGCCCAAAGCCGTACTATTTGCATACATTCCATATGGGGAAACCCCGTAACCAATCTGGTACATGGCTTTGAAAGTTATGGCTTGATTCACTCTGATCTCAGGCGTTAGCTCCATCCTCATCCATTGCAGAGAGGCGTCTGCCCCTGTTACAAGACCGTATTGTTCGCCATCAATAGTTCGAAATCCAACGAATGAGTTCATTGAGTTAAATTTTGTACTACTTTCATTGGCATATTGACTTGCCTGGTCATAGTCCCCGAAGAATCCTGAGCGACCAAGCTGATCAAAGTATTCATAACCCCATAACCATTCTCCGTTTAGGTCCAGATCCCACGGGAACGCTGAAGTAACGGCAAGCAACAAGCTCCATATAACGACAAGCGTGGTTTTAACACAATTCATAAGAATTCTTTTGAAAACAACTCCTCATCAGCGCACCTATGGTCCTGCCTCAGTTCAATAGCTCCGAAACCACGGGCCTTTGGCTGAAGATAGTAAATTGAACAGAGAGTCTTATTATTGTTTGAAGCAAATAGTCTTGATGAGGTTGAAAGCTATTCGATAGGTCCGATCATCCCCCTGCGTCTCCCAAGAACACGCCCTCCGTGGATTAAATTCCATCAGATCCATGCCGGCCAATCTGACGCCCCGATCAATCAGCTCCCGGAGATTCAAGGCAATCCTGTACATTTGATTTTCACTAATTCCCTGGTGGTTTAGAAACCTGACTCCATTCAAAGCGTTTCTTGCTCCTATATCCATGTCTATAGAAATGTACACGTAAGGTGTCCTTATTCTACGAATGAGATTAGTCAGCGTCACACCCCCAAGAGACAGGTCTTTTTTTGTCAAAATCTTTACGCCATTTCTTTTCAAGGATGAATAGCAGTCCAAATAATGCTCTATCCGACCATCCCTGATTCTAAAGGCCCTTTTGGGCGGATAGTCACTCACACCGACAAGATAAAGATTTCTCGGATCGATCAACCCTTCTGTCAAAAGATAATAAATGAATGAACTGGCGTTATATGAATCGGGGCGGTTTTTCAGAAAAGGGTCATTGGGATCGTAGACAGAATTGGGGTTTGTAGCAATGTCATATTGTATGGCCTCTGACATTGCCGATGCGGGTAATGCGTCCACGTGACTGTCAACGACGATCAAGGAAATATCATCTGGATCATAAAACCCAACTAGTGAGGTGAACGCCCCCCCGGTTAAAGAATGGTCAACAGCTACCATGCATGGTATTCCTGGTAAAATGTATTCCTCTATAAACTTGGATACTAGTTGCGCAAAGTCCAGGCAACCGTCTCCGTCGATGAAACGGACAATATTGTCCAAAAGAACATCTCTTTGCATGCTCAACGGCGGAATCGGTCGGAGCCATTGAGGAACAGGGATAATCCCCCTTTCCTCCCAAGTCTCTGGGTTAACTTCCTGACGAACAAGTTCCATAATTTCGAAATATGGGTCATCGCTCTTCGGGTCCTTCCCACTCAGACGAATTTTCTCTCGAATCGATTCATCCCTTTCGTCAGGATCCAGCGCACACCCAAAAAAGACCGGATGATTATTTAAAATCTTTCCCATAATCCCTTACTAAGCACATTTATAATGATTCTTTCCAATCCTTCCCAACTAAGAGCAGGAAGGATCGGAAGAAGAGTATGTTCTATTTGCGGTAAAAATCGTCCCGTGCCTTCTTCATCTGAAGCAGGTTTTCCAACGGAGAATTGGGAGCAATACCACATCCGGGGGTAAGAAAATCTGTTCCATTGTTGAGCGCCGCAATCGCTTCCTGATAGCATTCTTCTGGTTTGCCCATAAAAAGCGTCGTCGCAGTCGCTACGTTACCGAACACCTTGACGCCTTTGGGGCGAGCGATTTCCACAGCCTTTTTCATGTCAGCCTTTTCCTCGATACTGATACCGGCTACTCCTGAATCACACATTAAGCCTATGATTGAATCGGTATTTCCGCAAATATGGAGTACCAGCGGTCCCTTAGACTTATTCACGACCTCTTTGATGAGAGGAAGCATGTACTTTGCCCATGATTTTCCACTCATGACTGCCGGTCCCGAAGTCGGTTCAGCCAACACGTAATAATCAGCTCCATTGTCGAAGGCAAAATTGATGGCGGCAATCGCGGCCTGTTTAGTGACCTCCAGAACCTTAAAAACATCGTCCGGTCTCTTGATGGTCCACCTCATGAACTGTTCCGAACCAACCAGGTTCGCAGCAGCAGTAAAAGGTCCCTCAGTCTCTCCAAATATGGCGAGTTCTTCCCCCACTTTTTCTTTAAGCATCTGAAAATGTTGTTTATACATAGGGAAACGGCCCCTTTGCAGAAAATCAGAGGGAAAATCTAGCCCTTCAAGACCCTCGGCGAATGGATGGACCTTGATAGAGTACTGTCTATCAATCTCTGCTGGGCCAAGACTACAACCCAGAGCTTCGCTGAGGGCGGTGATATCCCATCCCATTGCCTTGACCCACTCGAATTCGGCATGCCGGTGTCCCGCCAAGGCAAGTTCCGTCATTG
>JAJYDQ010000039.1 GCA_021777225.1 Deltaproteobacteria bacterium | reverse complement strand
TCCGATCTGGGTTTGGGTCGAACTTGAACCTACATGCGTACTGGAAAACATTGACACGATCTTGTATCGAATTGGGGAACTATGCTCAGACCTCGAAATAATCCCTGTCCTTAGTGATGTGGATGTTATAGGGAAAATTATCAACAACCACCCACGAATAAGGAAACTGGGTATTAAGGGAAATGAATCTGCGGGATTTGTGGGTTCGGAGACAATCCTTACGTTGTTTTCTTCTGTTTCTTCCATGTTGGAAAAATCCGGGGCCGAAAAGGATATTTATATCTGGGGAGGCATAGCTTTCCCGGAGGCGGCAGCGGCTTTCCTTTGCTGCGGCGTAGAAGGGATAGTATTTGAAAGTCTCCATTGGCTGACAGACCTTACTGAAATAGGGGAAGAAGCGAAAAAACGAATCGGGAACATTCGGCCTGATCACACGGAACTGACTGGAAACGCCCTTGGGGTCAATGTTCGTGTATTCAACAAAGGCAACTCACTTTCGGTAAAGGATTTAAGAGATTTCTCAGGTTCTCTTTGTGGTGACGAGGTTCGTGATGAGCAAAGGGTGTTTTTTGCAAAACACATCCTGGAAAAGTCAATCAATCCCCTTAAAAGTAACTTTGGAAAGGATGAACTAATACCATTAGGTATCGAGGCGGCGTTCTCGTCGTCTTTTGTTCGACGATATGGTGATTCCACCGAAGCCGCGATCCGAAAATTTATCAATGACACTAAAAAAGTGATCGATTCCGCCTCCAACAGGTGTTCTTTGTTCGCTGAAGGGCCTGCAGCAAAGGAGATGGGGACAACTTATCCATTCATTCAAGGCGCCATGTCGTGGATCACAGATTCCCCAGAATTTGCCCTGAAGGTTTCGGAAGCCGGGGCTTTGCCGACATTGGCCCTTGGATTGATGGATTCCGGGACACTTACCCAGAAATTTGCCACTTTGGACGAGTTAATGCGTAACCGACCTTATGCGGTAAACATTATAACGTTGCAGGAAAATCCCTATCGTAACGAACAGTTGGAGTGGGTAAAATCGAAGAAACCTCGATTCGCTGTCATAGCGGCTGGTGAACCGTCTCACGCTAGCGCTTTAATGTCTGATGGAATAGAAACGATATATATTGCTCCTAACGATGAACTCCTCCGATTGGCTTTGGAAAATGGAGTCAAATTTGTAGTGCTGGAAGGCCAGGAGTCTGGAGGACATGTTGGGACGCATAGTTCGATAACCCTAATCCAGATGGCTCTGGATTTGAAGGACCGAAAACCATCCTTGTTTGAAAACTGCCGTCTAATAATGGCTGGTGGTTTTTTCAACCGCTTAACTGCCGTCATAGCTTCAATATTGGGCGCTGATGGCCTACAAATGGGGACGATCTATCTTGCTTCAAGAGAAATCGTCGAAACCGGAGCGTTGAACCATGTATACCAAGAACAAATTCTTGGGGCAAAACCAGGGGATACAGTTGTAACAGGCGCAAGCGCAGGCCTGAGGGTAAGATCCCTAAAGACTTCAAAGATTGACGCTATTTGTTCCCTTGAACGGGATTTCGCCGCGGGCTCGGAAGATGAAGCCTCTTTTCGCAGGGCAATAGAAACCTTGAGCGCAGGCAGTCTGTTTGTAGCGGCAAAAGGTATGGACAAACCCAATGGTTGTGCCCTGGATGAATCTACAATCCTGGAACAGGGCCAATTTATGAGTGGGGCCTGCGCCGGCGCGATTGGCGAACAGCTTTCTTTGGCGCAAATCCACGAAGGACTGGCTTTGGGTGGTCCAAACGACAAGTACCCACTTCCGGTGAAGTTTCCCGGTTTAGATTCTGGATTTTTTCAAAGTTCTCAGAATTTGCGATCTACAAAAGGTATTGCAGTCGACCTTGGAACTTGTGCGATTCGACAGAAAGACACGTTTGAAAGAATAGCAATTACCGGTATGAGCGTTGTGAATTCTCTTGGTAATAGCCCGGATCAAATAATTCAAGCGAGCCTGGCCCTAAAAAGTGGAATAATCCCGGTTCCGATCGAAAAATGGGACCACGAAACTTTCTTCAATCCCCGCCCTAGAGCGCCTGAGAAGACATATTGCCGATTCGGTGCTTTTCAGGAACTACAAGTTTCGCGAAAAGAACTGGGAATTCCTCCCCAGGATTTTCGTACAATGGCTGAAGCCACAAAAGTTACAATGTGGCTTGCACAAAACGCAATCCTTGAGTCCAGCATCCTTGAATCAGATATTCCCAGAGAAAGGATCGCTGTTTTAATATCCCAAAATTCCGGTGAGGCGGCCTCAACACTAGAAGAGATGATTATTCGGGGTTGCTCTGGAAAAATATTGTCCGATATCAAAATGGTCTTGAATCTCAGTCCTGATCAAGAACTCGCTATTTCCGAGGAGATCAGAAAAAAGAGACTAGGAGTCGACGATACGACCCTTTTGGGTCGCCTAAACTGTTCGGCCGGGGGCTTCATCTGCAACAAGTACGGATTCATGGGGCCAAGTTTTTCCGTATCGGCAGCCTGTGCAACGTCGCTTGTCGCTCTTTATAGCGCCTATCAAATGATTAGAAACGGAATCATAGATGCCGCAGTTGTGGGCGGAGGTGAAGAACTTCTAACTCCTATGCACTTTCTCGAGTTTTCCGCCCTAGGCGCCCTTGCTGGTCTTTCTGGAGTGAACCGCGTTCCTGTGGAAGCTAGCCGACCTTTTGACGCCGATCGCGACGGGATGGTCCTCGGAGAGGGTGGCGCAATGATAATTATTGAGCGGGAGTCGGTAGCAAGGAAACGCGGCGCCAATATCCTCGCCTTTATTACTTCAATGGGCGCGAGTAACAACAATTTGGGCATGGTGGAATCATCAAGGACTACTCAGGAAATTGCCATAAACGCTTCCTTTAGGGATTCATCTTATGGCCCAGAGTCAGTTGATTTTATCGAATGTCATGCTACCAGCACAAAACAGGGGGACATGGAGGAGGTCCAGGGACTGAAGTCCGTATTCAATGGCGATAAGGCGCCGACGCTGTCTTCATTCAAATCACAAATAGGCCACACGTTGGGAGCGTCGGGGTTAAACAGTCTTATACGTGGGGTAATGGCCATGCGTGAAGGTGTTTATCCTCCTACGTTAAATTATTCAAAGCCTGACCCTGAGATTGGTCTTGAATCCGCGGGGTTCCGGGTGTTTGACCAACCCGAGGACTGGCATTTGAGTAACGGTAATCCCCGTAGATTGCAAGTCAACGCGTTTGGTTTCGGCGGATCGAATTACGTGGTGCAAATCGAGGAATCTCTTGCTGAAAAGGACGTGATCTTTGCTCTATCGCCTGAAAAACTTAGCCTTTCGAAGGCGACGCCAAAAACCGCCGCCCCTCCGGCAGGGATTTATTTCTTTAAACGCGACATATCTGAAAAAACATGCAGAATTGCTGTCCTGTCTCAATCTGAGGCCTCTGCGCTACAACTGGTCAAAAAAGAAGACTTTGGGTCGAGCGACTGCACTTTAGGTGGAAAACGCTTAAAAGCGCTGGGAAGGCAGGGAATTTACATTGGCCCTATGGATCGTCCATCTCCAAATGTAGCTTTTGTATTTCCAGGCCAGGGATCCCACTATGCTGGAATGGGGCATGAGCTTTATAACGGTTTCCCTGTAGTTAGACAATGGATGAATAGAGCCGCCGAGGTAGCGGAATTCGATATACTCAAACTCCTGTTTTTTGACAGGGAGGAAGATCTTCAAAAGACGAGATGGCAACAACCGGCTTTATTCACACTAGAGTTCGCGATGGTTCAATACTTGATTTCTTTAGGTGTGCAACCAGCCGTGCTTGCCGGACATAGCCTCGGAGAGCTAACCGCTTTATGTCTGGCCGGGGTTTATTCATTTGAAGACGGTTTTCGTATTGTAAACAAACGCGCTCTTTGCATGGACAAAGCCTGTAATATGAATGCCGACCCCGGAGTAATGGTTGCATGTGACGCCCCTCTGGACCTAATAAACAAGATACTGTCGGAGTTCGAGAATGTATTTATAACCAATCTAAACTCTCCTCGGCAGATTGTAATTGGAGGTGGCACGGAGCAATCGAAATCCATAGCTTTAAAACTCAAGGAGATGGGCTACAGGAGTACAGTGCTTCGAGTCAGCATGGCGTTTCATTCTCCGATCATGCGGTGTATTCACGATGAACTAAAGGAATTTGTGGATGGGATCGAGTTTCATCCACCCAGACTTCCTGTGGTTTCAAACACAACTATGCGTCCGTTTCCCGATGACACTCAGGAAATCAAGCGAATAGTCATGGCCCACCTTGAGTCACCGGTCCATTGGATGCAAAACGTACAGACTCTTTGGAATGATTTTGGAGTAAGGCTATTTGTGGAAGTGGGGCCTCGAGAGATTTTATCAAATCTTATCCAGGATACTATTGAGGAGGCTTCATGCATACAAACCTGTCTTCCGTCGGCTGAGTCATTAATGTATAAGACGGCTTTAGCTCAACTTTATGCTAATGGAGCACTGGAAGTCGAAAATGTTCGGGAAATTGGGGAAATTCCAACAGCGCAAACCCCAACCGTTAATGCTCCAGCACAACGCCAAACAGCCACATTGCCGATATCTTGTAGCCCACCGCCAAAAGATGACGATTTCCGTGAAATTATTCGGGATGAAATTAACTCATTTGTTATCGAAACATTCGGCAAGTTTATCAAGCCCGGGATCTTAAGGCGCATTAGAAACAAAAAGGACCCACAATTTAGCGAGACTGAGCTGAACAACATGCTAAGCGACCTCTTCGGATCAGTTCCGAACATGGCGCCCATCGACATGACCTACAACGAACCCGAATCTTTCAAACCGTCTGGTATTCATGATGCCGCTGTTCCCATCATTCCAGACCCGGACAAAGAGTTCGCAGAGACGGATACTACAGAGGCTGTAATCAGTATCATAATGGAGGTAACCGGGTACGAACGGGATGAAATAGAACCCCACATGGATCTAAGAGAAGATTTGGCCATAAGGTCAAGTAGACTGCCGGTGATCATGGACGCGGTGGAAAGTCACTTCAACATCAAGATTGATCTGGAAGACTTTATGGATGTCCGAACAATCAAAGATTTAGCGGAACGTCTCGATTCCGTGCTCGCCAGGAAGGCGCCTTCAAAGAGGCACGACACAGCCCAGAATGATCACGGTAAAGTTGCGGGATTGGATATCGCTCAAGAAGAAACCTTGAAAAGGCTGACTTTTAACGAGGTTCTGATTTCCAACGACTCGTTTGCTCCTTTGGAACTTAGTCCGTTGGATTCAATTATCATAGTGGGTCCATCTTCTTCCGAGGAGTTGTGTAAACAAGCTGGGGACATTTTTCGAAGGGACTATGGGGTCCACATTGATCACTTTTTTTACAACTCGAAACGTTCAGAGGACGGAGAATCTCTAGTGGACCTAACGTCCGACTCGGGCTTGGCGGAGATAAATGAATCGATTCGGAATCTGGAATCACTTGCAGGACTGGTTCTCGTAACAGACGAGGCCTTCGAAACACGGTATTCAGACACGGTGGCCCTGTCTGATTTCTTAACAGGGTTTTTCAAAATCTTTCAAAAATTTATGGACAAGCCTACCAAGAAGATGGCCGTATGCCTCCAGGCTGGCGCTGAATCGCCAGGCGCTTTCCTGGAAGCCGTCACAGGCTTGTTTCTTAGCGCTGGGCTGGAATTCGGGTCAGTTCAATTCAGAACGGTTTTTCTTGATCCAAACACCGACCTCCGAATGGCTCTTAGAAGCGCGATGGATAGAAGCAAGAAGCCAATACAACTGATTTGTCGGGACAATGAACTTTACACACTTCAAGGAAAATCATCGGCAATTATGATTGGTGATGGACCGTCAGGATTACAGCTTGGAAAAGATGACGTAATCCTCATTTCTGGAGGTCTTTCTGGGATCTCCGCTGAATTGGGTCGCTCTTTGGCCCCCTTTTATCCGAAGTTGGTTTTTGTAGGAAGAACGCCTGTTGATTCGATCAGTGAGAATGACGGAACAGCCCTGACCAGAAAGAAACTGGAGGAACTAAGATCAGAAGGAATTGAAGCCCACTATTACCAGTTGGACATAACTGATCCAAAAGCTGTAAATTCGGCGATTAGTGAAATCGTTGGTTCGCATGGAAAAATAACAGGTGTAATCCATGGAGCGGGGCTACTAAGAGACAACTTTATCAAACGAATGCCCCCAATTGATTTCACAACAGTTGTAAATGTTAAATTTCTGGGGGTTCTGAATCTTTTTGAAGCTTTGGACAAAGCATCCCTCCGTTTTTTTGTGGGTCTGTCGTCGGCAGCGGCTGTTCAGGGTAATCCCGGACAAGTTAATTACGCTGCTGGAAACCGATTAATGTCCGGATTGTTGAGGAGCATGAAGTCTTTTTATCCCCGTATCAATTTCAAAGCCCTCATGTTGCCTCCGATTGAAGGGGCAGGAATGGCGGAGAATTCAGAGGTTCGGGAATTGATGCGCCGTATGAATGCCTCTTACATTACTATTGATGAACTGACAGGAATGTTTTTGCGGGAATTGTTCAACGCTCCCAAGTCAGACGTATGGACATTGTTTATGAAAAGCCTGCCGTCGTTGAGTGGCGCTCCTCTCGACACAACCGCCCCTAATCATGACCAGAGCATCTTCAGCGCGGGTCCGGCGCAATACACGAAGCCGCTTTTCCCCATGATAGACGTTGTTACGGATTTGAACATGGACCAGAGTTCTCTCGAGGCCGATAGGACATTTGATCAGGAAAAGGATTTGTGGGTTACTGATCACAAACCCTTCAAGTTTCTGAAGCATCCGATAGTTTCGGCGATTATGGCGCTGGAGACGTTTATGGAAGGGGCAAAAGTCCTGTTCCCTTACCTTAACGTTACCGGTATTAGAGAAGCCAGATTTCTTGACATGATTGAGTGTCCTGCGCACAAACCCGTTAAGAGCAACATACAGGTCAGGAAGATTTCAAGTAAGGGTGGAATCGTTTTATGCGATGCGATGATGTTTGTTGAGAAGGATGAATCTGGAAAAATTCTTGAAAGAAATCACTCGAATTTCAAGGCGCAGGTAGTTCTTGGCGGAAAAATGATGAAACCTGACAAGTCCTTCGATGGTTTCCCGGTCCTCGAAAAGGAACTTGACACCAGGCCAATGGAACATTCGGAGGTAACCAATTGGTATTCCGACCGTTCAGATCTTAAAGGACGATATCGAGTCATGGAGCGGCTCGACGGTACTGGACACGAGTGTATAACAGGAGAGTTTATTTACAAGCATTCGGAGGACTTCAGTAAGTCATTAAAGACTCGATATCAATTTTCGCCGTATCTTTTCGAAGCTTTCATGCACTTGGTAAACTTTTATCTCGCAATGCGGGACGACAAAGAAAAGAAGATTCTTATCCCGTTTGGAATCAACGAGTTAAACTGTTTTCGGAAGATTGGGCACGGCGAGAAACTTTCAGTTCAAGCCAGGAAACGTGGCGGTGATGACAAGGGAGTGACCTGGGACGCTTTAGGTCTTGACGAAAATGGTTCGGTCGTAATGCATGCGAAAGGGATCATGATGAGATGGATTTTCGGGTCACGCTGTTAATCTGATGATTGTTCAAGGAAAATGTGAAACGATTCGCTCCTGGGAATTTGGGGCGCTAGGTTCCAAAGTGTTCTACACCCGTATTGCATATGGTTCCCTGGGGCTAAGTTCTGAAGATCGGCGTAAGATCAAGCTCAAACTCGCCCGCTGTCTCGTAGCGGCAATGGGAGTCAACAGCCGCCACAGAAGAGATTTTTTGATCCCCAGCAATCTCGCATTGAATATTCGATCGGATTATTTGGGTAAGCCTACCCTTGAAGTTCTGGGCTGGGGAGATTTTTCGATCTCTTTCTCATACGGTTCTGGTGAAGTATGGGGAGCAATAGCCAATGCAAATTTGACTTGTGGGATAGATGTGGCTTTTCCCCTGGAGTTTTTACCCCCCTATCCTTTTCAAAGAGCTTTTCAGCCCCGTGAACTAGATACATTGGCTTCTGTTCACAACTTTTCTCTGTCGGGCGCCGCTGGTTTTCTATGGTCAGCGAAAGAATCATTTACAAAAGCTTTAGGTATAGGTTTTAATATTTGTGATCCTTTAGATCTTTTCCTGGTATCCTCAGGATCGTGTGACGAATATTTCCAGTCATACTTTTCCATTTCGCGAGCCCTAAGCGAAAGATTGGGCATCCAGGGTTTTCTTCCTGTTCAGACTTTTACCCGGCATGAAGGCGCCGGATTTCTCTCTTTAAGTGTCATAAAGAGTTCAGGATGTCGGGATTGGCTGCATGTCCACAAATCGCTCCAAAAAAGAATGGCTGGTCTTTCGCAATGAGAGTCTTGTTAATTAACAGCAACAGAAAAGGAGATATGCTCGCTGCGGCCCCTATTGGCTTGTGCTATGTGGCTTCGGCTGTAGAAGCCGCCGGTCATACAGTTAAGGCTTTAGACCTGTGCTTTTCCAGAAAAAGGGTATTCGACGAGGTTGAACTTGCTATTCGGTCATTTGAACCCGAGGTAATTGGGGTATCCGTCAGGAACATTGACAATACTAACATGCTCCATCCGATTTCTTATATTCCTGACACACTTGAGTTGTTTGAAAAAATCAGACGTTTGATTGACTGTCCTATAGTCGTGGGTGGTTCCGCCGTCAGTTTAGCGCCCGAGGCTGTGCTTAAATTGTTGAAGGCCGACTATGTAGTAGTTTCTGATGGAGAAGGGCCTTTTACTACTTTGTTGGAATGTATAGGGAATGGTAAGGAAGTGGTCAAGATACCGGGGGTGGGTCGCTTGGTTAATGGGGTCTTTGATTTGATTCCGCCTGTGATGAATGGATTTGTTAGCCGTGCCCCGGATATCGGTAGGTGGGTTGACACATCATCTTATCGGAGGATTGGGGCCGCCTACAATATTCAAACGAAAAGAGGTTGTAGGCGACAGTGCGTGTATTGCACCTACAATCAATCACTTGAAGGTGTTCGTTTGCGTTTAAGGGATCCAATAGATGTGGTGGACGAAATCGAGGATGCCCTCAAGAAATACTCCCCTGATACATTTGAATTTGTTGACTCAGTATTTAATGATCCGATTGATCATTCGGTGTCAATCCTGGAAGAAATAATAAGACGGCCATGGAAGGCTCGATTCACAGCTATGGGGGTGCATCCCAAGGGCCTGGATAAAGGGTACCTGGATTTAATGTGGAAGGCTGGGTTCAGATCCCTCATGATCACTCCTGAATCCGCGTCGGACATTATGTTGGCCAATTACAGGAAGGGGTTCACAAGCAAGGATGTCTTTGAGGCGGCCGAGGCCCTCAATAAAACCGCATTCGCAGTCTGGTGGTTTTTTATGATAGGTGGTCCGGGAGAGACGAATGAGACGCTTCAGACATCTCTGGATTTTGTGCTCAATAATCTTAAAAAAGATGGTCGGGCCGTTACTCACGTAGCGCAATTCTTTATTGGAGTGCGTCTCTATCCTCGAACAGGCTTGTGGAAACTGGCCATAAAGGAAGGTTTTGTGAATAGACTGACCAATCCATTGGATCAGGTCTGGTATATGTCTGAGGAACTCGATCTTGATGAAGCTGTTTCTCAAATGTTCCATGCTGCCGCAGTATGTCCGGAGATATACCTTGGTTTTGATGAAAAGATGCTTTCCTTTTCGAGAGTTATAGCTGGTATCTGTAGACTTCTTCGATTAAAGGGGCCGTATTGGAAGTACATGCGATTCGGGAATGTAATTGGAATAAAAACCGGGATCCGTTTTATATTCAAACCCGCGGACGCAGCGGGTCTGATTAGAAAGGCCCTGGTCAGCCAATCTTATTCGGGCAGGCTTGTAAAAAGATTTGCGGAACCGTTACCAGTTGCGCACGGTTAATCTGGGGGATCGGATTTGGGACAGTTATTTCCATCTATTTCTAATCATGATGGTTTTTTAAAAAAAAGTCTTGCCTTTTCTGATCAAACTGTTTTAATCTAATTTTAGATTAGTCATTTTTTTTAACTGGTTGGGAGGGTGTATATGACGCTTACAAAAGCCGATATCGCAAAGAAGATAGCGGATGATTGCGGTTTTATGAAGGGGGAAGCCACAGAGATTGTGGAAAAACTTCTGGATATCGTTAAAGATTGTCTTATCAATGGGGAAGATGTCATGATCTCGGGATTCGGGAAATGGACAGTCAAGGAGAAAAATTCCAGAAGAGGACGCAATCCGCAAACCGGAGATGAATTAATTTTGGATGCTCGAAAAGTTGTCACCTGGAAATATTCCCCTGTTCTTAAAAAGACTGTGAATATACCCTCCTAACTAACCTATCCAATACATTCTCCAAAAGTTCCCACGAGTCTGTTCCCCCGATGCCCTAAAAGCTGATTTCGGGATGAACAGGCCCGTACTCGGGAAATATTTTTTCTGTAAGTTATGGTTGTATTTTGGGTCTTCTGTCAGAACAAAACAATCCAGTCTCCAGCCTTGTCGAAAACGTGCTGGATGGTTACTCCGAAGTCCTACGTATTGCTGTTCCCCTGATACTTTCCACGTCTTCTTTAACATTGGCGTTGTTTGTCGATCGATTAATGCTGTCCTGGCACAGCATGGACGATGTAGCAGCGGCGACTCCAGGTGGAATCACATACTTCACAATCTGCTGTTTTTTTCAGGGAACAGCTCAATATACAAATACTCTCGTGGCTCAGAGTCATGGAGCAGGTGACAGGTTAGGTTGTTCCAAAGCGGTCTGGCAAGGAATATGGCTCTCAGCCTTTTCCGTACCGTTAATAGTGGCTTTTATTCCTCTAGGCCGCTGGATATTGGGAAATACCGGCCACGAGCCATGTGTCGTAGAATTGGAGAAACAATATTTTACCATCCTTATGTATAGTGGAGTTTCACTTCCCCTTAACGCCGCGTTGTCTTCTTTTTTTTCTGGTAGAGGTCAAACCTCATATGTTTTGATCGGAAACCTCGTTGGAAATATCGGAAACGTTGTGCTTGATTACCTTCTCATATTTGGGAATTTTGGTTTTCCTGAGTTAGGTATCAAAGGGGCTGGCATTGCTACCGCTGTGACGAACTTCATACCAACGATTTATTGGGCCTACATTTTCCTGAGCCCGCAATACCAGTTAAAATACCGGACTAGAAGAGAGGCGCCTTTAAATAGCAGGATTTTTATGGCGCTTTTAAAGTTTGGATTACCTGCGGGGGCTCAATTTATTCTGGACGTAGGATCATTTACCGCTTTCGTGCTCATCGTGGGAAAACTAGGTGAAATAGATCTTGCGGCTACAAACATTGCCCTCAGCGTTGAAACTCTTTCTTTTCTCCCCATGGTAGGGATGTCAGTAGCCACTAGCGCTATTGTTGGCGAATACATCGGTAGAAAACGACCCGATATAGCTCAGAAGCGTGTGTTATGCGCACTTGTTCTCGCCCTGTCATACACTGCGCTGGTCGCTGCGTTTTTTTGGGCGGCTCCGGATTTACTATTACGTCTTTTCAAACCACACCAAGATACAATTAATAATTTCCAACTATTGATCGATAAAGGCGTCATTCTTGTTCGTATAATAGGAGCATACACTCTATTTGATACAGTTTTCATAATATTCAACGGAGCGCTGAAGGGCGCCGGAGACACCAAGTTTACAATGTGGGCGCAAGTAGTGATCGCATGGATATTATTTGTCCCGCCCGTCTATATAATGACCAAGTATCTGGGGATGGGTATATTTGCCGCCTGGATCTGGATGTTGATATACGTAATAGTAATTGGAACGGTTTTTTGGCTTAGATTCAGATCGGGACACTGGAAAACCATCAATGTTTTAGACTAGTTTAGGTGAAAGTCCTTTCATTCTGAAGGCATTTCGAATTTCCGTCCCACCGGAGGTTTTCGAATCACCCATACAATAGTGACCAGTAACACAAAAATCACCGCCAGAGCGTAAAACACATCACAATACGCCATCAGCAAAGTTTGCTGGTTAAGTACTTTGTAAAAATATCCAAGAGCCAAGGAGTTGAGGTCACTAAATGATCCAAGCTTTTCCTGTAATGCCTGATGCAATTGATCGAGTCGATAGGAAAATCCAGGACTTGATGGATAGAAATTCTCTATCAACCTCGCCTGATGAAACTGGGCCCGGCGATCCAGGAGCGTTGACACGAAGGCCACCCCAAACGAACTGCCCAGGTTTCTGAGAAGATTGAAAATGGCCGAAGCGTTATTTAGCTTCTCTTTAGGCACGTAGGCCATAGCCAGAAACGAGCACGGAACGAAAATGAAAGGCATACCTATCCCCTGAATCAATCTTGAAACCGTAGCTGTTTCGATATTGATCTGGAGATTAAATCCTGACATGTAATGGAGGCTATAAGCGTTTATCAACAGGCCCACCGCAAGTAGAATCCTGGCGTCTATCCGCTCGGTCATCTTTCCCACGAACGGGAGCATAATAAACGCTATAGCGCCACCCGGTCCCAGTACCCACCCAGCTAGATACGCCGTGTATCCCATAAGTGTCTGTAAAAACAACGGCAATAATACAATAGATCCAAAAAAAGCAAAGAAAGCCAGAAACATTACTATATTAGCAGTGGCAAAACTTCGGTCCCTGAAAATCCTTAAATCAACTATTGGGCGCTCGCAGTAAAGTTCCCAAATAACCAGAGCCGTCAAAGCGACGATGGCCGCAGCAGTCAAAATGACAATTTGATTAGAGCTGAACCAATCCTTGAGTTCACCTTTGTCCAGGACGATCTGAAGACTTCCCAGACCAATTGCCAGCAACATCAGTCCAACGTAATCGACTTTTTCTCCCTTTTCACGCCGCTCCTGAAACGGTGGGTCGAATACAAAACTGGTTATCATATAAAGAGCTAGGGCGCAGAACGGTACATTTATATAAAAAATCCACCGCCACGAATAATTGTCGGTCAAATAACCACCAACGAGAGGTCCCAAGATCGGACCGACAACTATCCCCATTCCGAAGATCCCCATAGCTAGGCCTCGTTGATTGGGTGGATATGTTTCAAGAAGTATGGCTTGAGACATAGGTTGCAATGCCCCACCGCCCATGCCTTGAACAATTCTAAATAGGATTATCTCGTTGAGGCTCGTGGCTGCGCCACAGAGAGCGGAACTGATTGTGAACACCACCAGCGAAAGAAGTAAATACCGTTTTCGCCCCATTACACGCGCGAGCCAACCACTCATGGGGATTACTATCGCATTGGCGACCAAGTACGAGGTTAATACCCAGGTTACTTCTTCCTGCCCTGCCGCCAGGCTCCCCTGAATGTGTTTTAATGAAACATTTGCAACACTGGTGTCAAGGATCTCGATAAGAGTCGGGATCATTACCGCTAACGTTATCAATAACTTGTGTTGTTGCGATTGCGCCATGTAAAGCTGGTCAATCAGTGTAAATCGTAGGGATCACACTCATTCCGATTCTAAGAGCAGGGAAGGGATTGGGTTCCTTGGTTTCGAACATTATTTTTACAGGTATGCGTTGAACTATTTTTACATAATTACCCGTCGCGTTCTCAGGGGGAAAAAGCGAAAAAGCCGCCCCCGTGCCCGACATAATCGAATCAACTTTGCCCTTGAATTTTATTCCTGGATAAGTATCCACTTCAATGCTCACCGGTTGACCTGGTTTAACGCCCTTCAATTCGGTTTCTTTAAAATTGGCGGTTACCCAGATTAGCTTCGGATTCAAAGGAACAATCGCCATGAGGGGTTGCCCCCGGGAAACCATCTGACCTGGCTCAACCTTTTTTCTGGTTACAAAACCATGGGTCGGAGATTTAATGTTTGTATAACCGAGATTGAGTTCAGCCTGGCGAAGTCTTGCTTTGGCCAATTCAACACGGGCTTGTTGCGCTTCTACCTGTCTGGATCTAATTTTAGCCTGGTCTTCACCAGTGGAGGCCAAGCGAATATTTGCTTCTAATCGGTCTTTGTCGGAAAGCAGGGCGGCCTTTTGCTTCCTTATCGCTTCTGCTCTCGCTCGAGCAGCATTCACCTGAGCTAAAGTTGTTTGGACTCTGGTTTCCACCTCGTCCATCGTGGATTGTGAGATAGCCTGACCTTTAAGCAACTCATCCATTCGTTTAAAATCAATAAGAGCCTTATCATGCTCGGCCTGAGCGCGAAGCAAATCCTGGGTCGCGGCATCTTCATCCTTATTTTTAGTCTCAAGGTTCTTGGTCAGTGTGTTTAGTTCGGATTCAGCCCCCCGGACTTTTTGCTCTGTTTGGGAAAGTTCAAGGGGCACTCCCAATTCCAGAGATGTCAGAGTAGACTCAGACTCTGCAAGGTTTGCACGTGCCTCAGCTAACGCTACTTCATATTCGGTAGGGTCTAGTGAAAGTAAAGCGTCTCCTTCTTTAACTTCCTGGTTGTCGTCCACATCAACAGAGATCACGTAGCCAGCCACTCTTGGAGTTACCGAAAAAATGTGACCATCAATATACGCGTCGTCGGTAGATACATTTCCCATGGTCAAAAAATAGTAAACGCCCCCAGCTATGACCAATACAGTCGCTACTATGATGGCAATAGTGATTTTAAGTTTTGTGTTGTTTCCTGGTCCTTCTGGCAAATTGTCAACCGGTAAGCATAAGTTTGTATTGATTTAACCATGCTAAGTAAATTGATTTACAGATCAATTCTATCAGACAGCGCTTACAAGGTCAACCGCTGTTTGAGACCAACACAATATGCCGATTTCTGCCTGATGATGTGTTTTCAGGCCCCAACCATACCAGGGTTTTATAAAAGGGTCTCTTGAGTCTGGCAATGCTTCAAAACACTTGTTTATTGCCACGCAAGCCAAATATCTACTATTTTATACATAAAATATATTAATTAAACAAGTAAGTTATGGACATTTAATGATAATTATGCTATTGATTAATTTAATATAAAGGCTTTATTACTCTGTAATTAAAGAGAAAATATTCCAATGCCGTGGCGCGTGTCAGTGCTCATATTGTTTGTGGTTTCTTTATGCGGTTGTGCCGTAAGCCCAAGTTTTGTGAAAACTGACCGTTCCGGGTCTTATAAAATTTATGGGAAGACCTACCATCCGATGAAATGCGTAAAGGTAGGATACAAACAAGATGGGGTAGCCTCTTGGTACGGCCCGGGTTTTCATGGGCGAAAGACAGCTTCAGGTGAAGTGTATGACATGAATCAATTAACGGCGGCTCACAGTGAACTGCCTTTGAACACTCTGCTTAAGGTGACGAATTTAAAAAATAATAGACATGTCGTAGTTAGAGTGAATGATCGGGGGCCTTTTGTTGGAGACAGAGTGATAGACATGTCTTTAGCCGCAGCTCGTGATCTTGGCATGGTAACCCCCGGGACGGCGCTGGTGAAACTTGAAGTAATAGGGACTCAAATTCGGCTGGCCTCAGCCGGGAAAATCCCAAGAAATATTAAGACCTCTCATCCAGCAACACCTTCTAATCCTTATTACGCGGCAAATCACAAAGGCTTCCTGGCTCTCCTAAAAAACTAGCTATTTTTGTTTGAACAAAAAACCTCAGATCGTGGGAGTTGCAAAAAGAGGGGCGCGGCTATACATTTGGTAAGCCTAAATGTTCGTGAGACTTCGGGAGTTGTTTTGAGTGTCACAGTTATAGGAGCAGGGCTTGCGGGGTGTGAAGCGGCGTGGGCTTTGGCAGGTTTTGACATACCGGTTAGATTGTATGAAATGAAGCCTGAGCGATTTTCACCTGCTCATAGTTCGCAAGACTTTGCGGAACTCGTTTGTTCAAATTCCCTGAGGTCTGATTCTCTTAAATCGGCAGTAGGGATACTCAAGCAAGAACTTCGGGTCCTGGGATCATTAGTGTTGGAGGCCGCGGATTGTACTTCAGTTCCGGCTGGGAAGGCCCTGGCGGTAGATAGAATAGAATTTTCAAAATATGTTACCGGAAAAATTGAAAGTTGCCCCAAGATAAGTGTCGTACGGCAGGAAATGTATGAAGTCCCGAACGACAGGGATGAAACGGTCATCATAGCTACAGGCCCCCTCACATCGGATCGTCTCACAGAGAATATAGTCAAGACGTTTGGTGAGTCCGGACTTCATTTTTACGACGCAATAGCCCCAATTGTTTACGCTGATAGCCTTAACATGGATGTCCTGTTTCAGGCTTCACGTTATGAGGAAGGTGTAGGCGATTATTTGAACGCTCCCATGAATCACGACTGTTACGAGAAATTTGTGTCCGAGATTAGAAACGCAGATAAAGTAGAACCTCACGCTTTTGAGAAAATACCGCATTTCGAAGGTTGTCTACCTATCGAGGAGTTGGCTGCACGAGGGACGGATACTTTGGCGTTCGGTCCAATGAAGCCTGTAGGTTTAATAGATCCCAGATCAGGAAAAAGACCTCATGCTGTAGTACAACTTAGAGCCGAAAACAGTGATAGGACACTATACAACCTCGTGGGTTTTCAAACTAAAATGACTCATCCTGAGCAGGAAAGGGTCTTTCGTATGATTCCTGGACTGGAAGGAGCCGTATTCGCCCGTTTAGGTTCTATCCACAGGAACACTTACATTAACGCCCCTGCCTTGCTCGATAATTTTTCTCGGGCAATCGCTTTCCCGAACATTTTCTTCGCGGGTCAAATTACCGGAGTCGAAGGTTACGTGGAGTCTACAGCTTCAGGACTCGCTGTTGGTTCAATGTGCGCCTTAATTTCGAAAGGGATTGTTCCACCCGTTCCACCTTACGAATCAGCGATTGGCGGCTTGCTAAAGCACACTCGTGATGTCCCTAGAAAGAAGTATGAACCTATGAATGTAAATTTCGGCATGATAAAGTCAGATGTTGGTAAATCCAGAAAATCTAGGAAAGAAGAAATTGCGGCGATAGCCATGAACGCAGTCCGAAATTGGAAAGCTGAACTTGAAAACCTTTGGAATAAGACGACTTCTTAATAAAACACTATTTGGAAATTCTTTCTAAGGTCGAACGAAATTGGAATTTAATGAACGCAAGATACTTACGGTAACGCAACTCACTGAAGAAATCCGAAAAGTACTCGAAGGAACATTTCCCTCCGTGTGGGTCCAGGGTGAAATTTCCAACTTCAAACGGGCCCCTTCCGGCCATGCCTATTTCACACTCAAGGATGCAAATTCTCAATTGAGATCCGTCATGTTCAAGAATCAGAACAGATCTCTAAAATTCAAACTTGAAGATGGTCTCAAAATCCTTGCATGGGGACGGGTCAACGTCTATAGCCCCAGGGGAGAGTACCAGCTCATCGTAGAAACCGTGGAACCCGCGGGGCTCGGTGGCCTGATGCTTGCCCTTGAACAGCTCAAAGCGAAGCTTGCGGCAGAGGGCTTGTTCGATGTTTCTCGAAAGAGACTACTTCCGAAAAGACCTCACTGTGTCGGAGTGGTCACCTCAGCGACAGGTGCGGCTGTTCGTGACATCATTCGAATTATTAAGAGACGGTCCCCGGGAATCAACATACTGATTAGTCCAACCTCCGTACAAGGGGACAAAGCTCCGGATGAAATAGTCGCGTCGCTCGGAAGGCTAATGGTTTGCGGGGTCCCGGATGTGATAGTAATAGGGAGAGGGGGCGGTTCGATAGAAGACCTGTGGGCTTTCAACGATGAGCGGGTGGTTCGGGCCATTGCTTCCTGTCCGGTTCCAATTGTAAGCGCAGTGGGCCATGAAACCGATTTCACGCTTTCTGATCTTGCCGCTGACCTTCGTGCTTCGACTCCATCTGCGGCTGCGGAACTCATAGCCCCGGACGATGAAGAAACATGGGATTCCATATCGCATATGGTCGCAAGACTTAAGAATGGTATGTTGAACCAGCTTACCCGGAATGCGCAAAACCTAGATGAGCTTACGCGCGCGTTCCAGTATCCCATGCGTAGAATTGATGAGGAAAGAATCAAATTTGAAGATTTCCTCGGAAGGATGAGGAAGAGTTCGCTGAGGACCCTCACGTCACTGCGCAGAGATCTGGAAGCGATGTCAGGGAGGTTGCGGCCGGAAATACTCCAGAGATGTCTCACGTTGTCAGTTGAAGCCACTAAAGGACTTTCCTGCCGGCTGCAAAGATCAATAAAACTATCTATAGAAGAGTCCAGAAATAATTTAACCGCCTTAAGCGCTCGGCTCGATGCTTTAAGCCCGTTCAAAGTCCTTTCCCGAGGCTATTCCATAACTTTCAGGAAAGTTGACGGATCTGTCGTTCTGGACGCAAAATCAGTTGTGGCAGGAGATGAAATTCGAACCCTTGTTTCTGGTGGTCAAATTATTTCGCGTGTCATAACATCCGACTTAATTCCAATGAACCAAGAAATCCTCAGGAAATGAGAAAACCGAAACGAATGACTCATTCAACAAACACCATCGAGATAATAAAATTCATGAAGGATTTAGCCTCTGAGGCCGGGGCCATAGTGGCCTCATATTTTCAGGGCTGCTTTACTGTGCAGTCAAAGGATGAAGCCCCAAACGGCATTGATATAGTAACCGACGCCGACAAAGCGTCTGAGCATTTCATTATGGATCAAATTCGGAAATCATTCCCGGCCCACGACATCTTGACCGAAGAAACAAAAACCGAGATTACTGGGTCGAAGTTCTTGTGGGTTGTCGACCCGCTGGACGGGACGGTAAACTTTTCTCATTCCTATCCTCATTTTGGAATTTCTATAGGCTTTATGGAAGACAATATCATCAAGGCCGGTGTTGTTTTTGACCCAATGCGTCAGGAAATGTTTTGGGCTTATCGATCTGGCGGCGCGTTTCTGAATGAAGCCGCGATCAGTGTTACCCAAACCGACAATCTGTACCGATGCATTGTCGGCACTGGTTTCCCCTATGATAAAGCCAAGTCGTCCATCAACAATATCAAGGAATTCTGTCAGGTGATACCAAAGGTCCAGGGAGTTAGAAGATCAGGCTCCGCTGCTTTGGATCTTGCTTGGGTGGCGTGTGGGCGCCTGGATGGCTTTTGGGAGTTGAAACTCAAACCATGGGATTTCATGGCAGGGACGATCCTGGCTCACGAAGCCGGAGGGAAGGCAACAGACAGGTATGGGAGTTCAATAGAACTTTGGAGCCCCAGTATTGTCGCTACAAACACTTTTATTCATGACGATTTGCTCCGGATCTTGACACCGGACGATTAAAAATCTTAGTTCTTGGGGTACTCCAGTGAATCGCAACTTGTTTTTAGGTAATTGGGGTCCCTTCTTTCAATCCATGCGAAACCTATGGAGGGGTCGTGAATAGTTATCAGGTGAAAGATTTTGCGCGTCAATGCGGGGCCGATTTGGTCGGAATTGCAGATTTGGCTGTTCTCGACGGTATCCAAACCGAGCCGGTTGATTTATTGAAAGGCTATCGTAGAGCCGTCAGCATCGCTGTTCGTTTAGCAGACGGCATCCTGGATGTGATCGAGGACAGACCGACCCCTATTTATCAGCAGCACTATTTGAAAGCCAATCTTTTGTTGGATGATATTGCTCTCCGAGTTTCTCAATATATCCAGGCGAGAGGCTCCAAGACCATTCCTATACCGGCATCCCAACTTTTAGACAAAGAAAACTGGACCTCATACATTTCTCACAAAGCCGTGGCAATAGCCGCGGGATTAGGTTGGCAGGGCAAGAGCCTTCTTGTGGTAAGTCCGGATTTTGGACCCCGGATAAGGCTCGTTACAATATTGACTGACGCGGCTATAAAGCCGGACCATCCGCAGAAAAACCGGTGCGGTCGATGCTCTTTATGCTCGGATGCCTGCCCTGTTGGCGCAATAAAAAATGTTAACACCGGCACGCATTATTCCTGCAGGGATGAAGCCTTACACTTTGATCGGTGTCTGGCCCGGGTCCTTGAGAATTCGAGTAGGCCATTCATTGAGAGCCCTATCTGCGGGGTGTGCATTAGAGCCTGTCCATGGGGCAAGACTCGCAAGAGGAAAGTGAAAGAATTTGAACAACCACTCAATTTTAGATCTTAGGACCGATTGAATGAAAAACACTCCAAACAAAAACCTATATTGGGAACTTCTAAATTCCAGAGAAGACCGTCAGTACCATTTGTTTTCAGTGGACATAGACACTTGCAAATCTCCGCGGACAGGAAACGCCCATGAGTTTCAGGTGCTGAAATCACCTGACTGGGTGGCGGTAGTAGCGATAACCGGCGACAAAGAAGTGGTCCTGGTCAATCAGTTCAGACATGGGACGCGTGGTTTATCGCTGGAACTTCCCGGTGGTCTGGTCAAAGAGGGACAAACCCCCATGAAGAGCGCTGCAGAGGAACTTGCTGAAGAAACAGGATTTGTAGCGCCATCTCTTGAACTACTCGGATGGATGCATCCTTTTCCCGCAATCTTCAATAACAAGTTCTACGTGTACCTCGCTGAAAACGCCACTTTCTCAGGGGAACTCAATCCTGATGAGACCGAAGAGATTGAGACAGTTTTAGCGCCTGCAAAAAATCTCAAAGATTATGTTCGCGATGGAAAGATAACTTGCGGAATCATGATCGCCGCGCTGGGTTTATACAATTTGTACACCTGACGAGTTTGGACTTGTCTAGGATGGGGAACCTGCCTGGGTGGTTTTTTCTTGGGGTTTATCCTCTTTCGTGTCTTCTTTTGGATTAACAGGGTCTTTTGTGGGCAAAAGTTCAGGCTCTGCAGAACTGGCCAAAAGCTCAGCGTAAAAATCCGGGCCTAGTTTCTCACCTTCATTTACTGTCAAGCCTTTGTCCGGATCATGCGCAAGAGGGGGTGTGGCAGCGAATCTTTCAGCATCCTTATTATAATTATATGAAGATGAGGAAGATGTTTTAGTCGGAGAATCAAGATCAAAATCTATAGATTTTTGAACCTCAGAGGCCATCTTTTGAAGTTCGCGAACCATCTTGCCGACAACTTTCGCTGTCTCTGTCAGTTGACGAGGCCCTAGAAATATTAACCCAATCAAAGCTATAAGACCAAGTTCATACATAGAAATACCGAACACGAAACAACTCCATTATCAGGGGATCATTAATGAATTGACTGTCGGCGAAAACGCCTCAAGGCAGAGTCTGTCGTCATAAACTGAGAAATCCACGATACTGTCAGGTCTGTTTCATAATCGAACTCATAACAATCGTACCAAACAAATATTAATGCGCATTACAAATAATTACAATGGCCCCGATAATTGGTTGAGATTTGGATACCAAGAAAAATCAGTTTGTTGAAAGAAAACATGTTTTGATGTATGGCCTAGAAAAAGTCCCTGCAAGAACCAACGGCGCGTAATCAGCGCTGTTGGTTCTTGTGAACCCATGATGAGATCCCGGAAAATCATTGATTCAAATGAGGCCATCATTGTGGTTGAACTAAGGAGGTTAGTATGAAAGCTTGGGTCAAACTTGTTTTATCGATCTTTCTTGCGTTGTCGTTTTCCAGTTTTTGTCCCGCAGATGGGCCGAAGATAAAATTTGAAAAACTGAGCCACGATTACGGTAAGGTCCTTTCTGGTCGGACTGTTTCAGCAGAATTTGAATTTCAAAACGAAGGCGCCGCCACTCTCAAAATCGAAAGTTTAACGGCCAGTTGTGGCTGCACAAAGGCAGTAGAAGGAAATAAGGAAATTCCACCTCATGGAACCGGAAAGATCATGGCCCATTTTGACACAATAGGTATGAAAGCGGGCAGAAAACAAAAAACAATCTTTGTAAAGACCAACGATTTGGTGAATCCTGTAACCAAACTGACCCTATATGCCGATGTGGTGAAAGAATTGACCGTTGCGCCACCGTCTTTAAACAAGAAGGTCTCATCATTTTCGCAGCCAGTGGTTTTTCCTTTGAACATTACTGACACCACGGAAAAAAGTTACAAAATAATGGACGCGACCGCTGTAGAAGGTGAGGCCCAGGTTTCTTTGGACCCTTCAAGCGTGACGCTGGAGCCAAAGTCCACATCTCATTTAAATCTGCTGTTGAGACTTAAACCTGAGCCCAATCGATCTTTTTACGCAGGCAGGATACGCTTGAAGACAAACCATCCAAGTGAATCGGAAATTGAAATTCCCTTTCTCGTAAAACTCGACAACACTGGACAAAACTAGTTGTAAGACAATTTGATGGGGAATCTGCAGTCGGCGGATTATTTGTAATAGTCCGCCCGCATTGTTCTTATAGGGTTGACTTAATATTTTCCGTGAAGCATTGTTCCGGCATGTTGGACCCTTCGGAGGACCTGGATCTGGATCGGAAGAAATTAATCACACGTAATGTCTGATCAACTCCATACTTCCACATTGTCACCGTAAGCGCAGTCGCGATGGTTAACACTGTCGTTGACAGCGTCAGAAGAATGTAACCGATCCATCTTCCACCGATACTGTTATCCGACAAAGGAAGGATTAATATCAGTAAAAGGAAAAACGACTTTGGGAGAGGTCCTAGAGCTGAAACAAGCGCTTGAACCACATCCAGCGTCTTTAGCGCAATTTTAAACACTCCCCAAACACAACCAGTCAAGCATGTCAGAAAAACCAGTGAACGTATTATGAACACCCACATTGAAGACATTTCAAGTCCTGTAAGCAGGAAGTTCAATTGAAAAAATACCTGTAATTGCGAGAGAGTTTCTGAGATAGGTTGCATGCGCCGACTCCCTGTAGATCTTGTAGCCCGGCGCCATCAGGTAGCGTCGAACATGGTCCGTTAAATGATGGTGTATATTAGTACATAATATTAATATATAATCAATAGTGTTTCATGTCATGAAATATATATTTTTTATAAAATACTGATTTTAAAATGCTATTTATAGTGATAGTGCCTACTGTTGAGATTATCGTTCAGGCCTGTGTCAAGACGGATTGACAAAACTGTTAGGCGTTTCTAGACTGGCGGCATGTTCATCCTTTTCACGCGGTCTTCCTCTAAGGTTTAGGTAATGATGGAAGCATTCAAGGTTTTGAATCTGGGATCAACCACCAAAACATTTATTGTTTTACTCGGATTATTGGGCCTTATTGCATCTGGTTGCTCAAAATCTAATAATTATAGTCTGACCGAAGCTGGGAAGTTGCTGGAAGAGGGCCACCTGGATCAGGCGTCCAAGATCCTGGAACGACGACTCAATCTTGAACCTGACAACAAAAAGGCCCTGTTGTTGAGAGCGCGGGTCAGGGATCGTTCGGAAGACCTTGATTTAGCCCTTGCGGATTATGACGAAGTGTTGAAGCGCGACCCAAACCTGCTGGATGTCCTGGAAACCAGGGGACGCCTAAAAATCAGAATGGGCGACTATAAGGGAGCCCTGGAAGACTTCAACAAGGTGTTGCAGGGAGGACACAAGAGCGCCTATCTGATTTCCTCGATGGGGCTTGCATATTTTTTCACAAAAGATTTCAACAAGGCTCGTAAACTGTTTGATGAAAGCCAAACAATTGATGAACAACACGAAGGGGCATACTTTGGGAGAGCGGCCATTGACATTGAGGAAAAAAATTATGGAGCAGCCATACAGGAGCTGGATAGCCTTCTAAGGTTTCATCCCAAGAATGCGCAGGCATTATTCCGTTGTGGTTTCGCATATCTGAAGGCCTCTGATCCGAAAAAGGCGCTGGCTGATTTTGACATGGCTCTTCAGTTGGACCCGGATTTGAAGGAAATATATTGGTATAGAGCCGAGACTAACAGAGTCTTAGGGCTACCACAAAAGGCCCTGAGAGATTATGAAAAAGCCGAGGCCGCCGACCCGAATGATCCCATCCTGTATTTAAACCAGGGCACAGTCCTGATGGCCATGGGACGATATCCTGAGGCACTGGAAAAGTTAACCCATTCCATAGTACTGGATCCTGAAAATCCCCTTCCATTCATCAACCGAGCAGTGCTTCAATTTGACACGGGAAACTTACTTGCTTCACTAAGCGACCTTAACAAGGCCATTGAACTCAGGGGGGATGACCCTCAGTTGCTCATCAGAAGGGCCTATATATTCAAGCTTATGGCTAGAGGGGATAGAGCCATGTCGGACCTGAACACCGCTCTGGCCAGTGACCCGAAGAACCATCAGGCCCTCTTGCTCAGAGGTAGTTTGTATTTCAGTGAACAGCAACTCGAACGTGCGATACAGGACCTTGATGAAGCAATCCGCCAAACTCCAGATGATCCTTCCCCTTACCAGATTCTGGCTGAGGCTTTGCTTAGAAAAGGTGACAGGAAAGCGGCTTTAGAAAAAGCGGAATTGGCTTTGGATAAGGATTCGTCGTATGTCCCGGCCTACATAACAATTGGTGATGTTCAAATGTCCGATCTTAATTACGATCAGGCCGTAGAAGCTTACTCCCGAGCCTTGAGTATAGACGCCAACAGTTTCGAGGCAAGGATCAAGAGGGCAAAGCTCTACGTTGAACTGAGGGATTTTCCGGAGGCATTGGACGACCTTGATTGCGCGGTAGGGGTCAATCCATATAGTGGGGAGGTTTACGCTTTGAGGTCCCAATGTTTCAACGCGTTGGGAGATCAGGAAAAGGCACGGCAGGATTCCTGGAGAGCCAGAGTTTTTGTGAATCGTTAAGACATATTACACAAAGGGAACATATTTAGGCATGTTCCCTTTGTGAATCGTTACGATTGTCTGTCAGAAAATATCATCTTTCGTCAATGATACGTTTGGCCTTGCCAATGCTACGTTCAATTGTTTCAGGAGGTACGACTGTAACAGGAACGTTTATACCAATAATTTGATGTATCCTGGTTGAAATGCTTTTGGAAATAGTGTCAATTTTTGACTTGCCTTCATCATACAAGTGCTTTTTAAGCTCTGTTTCCACCGTTATATGATCAATGTAACCTTTTTTGCTAAGCCTGATCTGGTATTGGGGTTCAACTTCTGGGAATTCCATCAGGACTGTTTCTATCTGCGACGGGAAGACGTTAACGCCACTTATTATCATCATGTCGTCGGACCTTCCGAGGATTTTGTCCATCGTAATGAGGGTCCTGCCACATTGGCATTTTTCCCTTTTTAACGAACATATGTCACGAGTCCTGTACCGAATCATCGGCATGGCCCTTCTTTGTAGCGCTGTAAAAACCAGTTCGCCCTCTTCGCCTTCAGGTACCGGTTGCAATGTTTCAGGATCAACGATTTCGGGGTATACGTGGTCTTCATTTACATGAATCTGATAGAACTCACAGGTAAATGAAATCCCGGGTCCCCCCAATTCAGTAAGGCCGTAATGCTCATAAGCGTGAATCCCGCCTCGACCTTCAATGTCGTTTCGCATCTCTACGCTCCACGGTTCGGCCCCAAAATGTCCAGTCCTTAGAGCGGTTTTCTTAATATCCACCCCCATCTTCTCTGCCTTTTCGATTATGGTCAGGCAATAAGAGGGGGTACAGCAGAGGGCGGTAGTACCGAAATCCTGGATTAACATAACCTGCCTCTCAGTCATGCCCGCCCCGGAAGGAACTACGGCGCACCCAATCCTTAAAGCGCCTTGATGAAATCCAAGTCCACCTGTGAAGAGTCCCATGCCGTATGCGTTTTGAAGGATGCTGTCCGGCCGAACTTCCTGGGCCCAAAGGCCTCTTGCCATACACTCAGTCCACTGGTCCAGGTCCTCTGCCGTATATGGTCCGGTGATAGGTTTTCCGGTAGTGCCCGACGACGCGTGTATTCTGACAACGTCAGCCATGGGGACTGCGCAAAGCCCAAACGGATAATTGTCACGTAAATCAGTCTTTATGGTAAACGGAAATTTCGCAAGGTCTGCAAGTTCTTGAAGGTCAGAAGGTTTCACCCCCTGATTGTCAAAGGCTTTTTTGTAAAACGGAACGCGATCATAAACCCATTTGACAGTTTCTTTCAGTTTTTCCAACTGAAATTTTTTCATCGCTCCGTCGTTCATGGTTTCGAACTTTTCGTCCCAGTACTTCTTAAACATCAGGGGCCTCCTCAAGACATGCGGTGGTATTTTTTTTGAAAAGAACATATAGGAAAGCTGTTTAATTCAAAGAATTACTCAAATCACATGATCGTGTCAAGATAAAATGAGATCTGAAAATTGCGACAAAAACAGGGTTGATTTTTGTTCAAATCTTCAGAACACTGAAAGCCTGTTCAAGTCCAATGATGAGAAAAATTCCGTATAATGGTTTTAGGTTCATTCGTTCAGTTCAATAACTCTTTTAATTGATTAACCTGATTGCGTGGAATGGCGGTTTCCAGGACCGGCATGAGTGTTGGTTCAGCCCACAAACCTGCTATTTTGACGATAACATTCAATTCCTGTTCCTTGTTAGTTTGTTCCCGTTTATCTGGCTGCTGGTCTTGGTTTTTCTCAATACCCAGCTTTTTAAGTTCCTTGTCCAGTCCGGTCATCTTTAACAGCCCTTCATTTTTCTTGATAATGTCCTTAACCACAGGAATTGTTCCGATAGCTGACAATGGGGCCGCCGAGGTTCTAATGTAGCTAAGAATGTCAATTTGGCGCGATTTCAGGTTTGCACTGCCAATTGCCCCGATGGAAAGTCCGGACGCCCTGATCCGGACATTGTCCGTTCTTAATGTTCCAGCATCTATCGTAAGGTCCGCAGTAGCTGATTTGAGTTCAAAAGGATTGAACCTCTTTACTTCCCCGTTGCCATTCAAGAATGGTTCAATGAGAGAACGGGCTTGATTAAGAACAGATCTCAATCTGTCAACAGAAAGCTTTCCAGGTCCGGCCGAAAGAGATATCTTTCCATTCATAGATCCAAAGTTTTCTAGTCCGGAAAGTTTCAACGACGCGTTTACAGGGGCGTCTATCGTCCCGTGAACGTAGCCTTTAATCTGATCACTATCAATAGAATGTCCCTTTAAATAGACAGTCCCAGCGACTTTCTCAAAAGTTATAGGGCTCTTGTGCGGTCTGTAATTGACGGACATGAGCTGGATCTGTCCACTTATTGGGATTCCACGGCCGGGGCCGTTAAACTCCAGAGACCCGCGAATCGGTCCGGAAAAACCGGATTGTCTCAGTGATGGAAACAAACCAGCCAGGGCTCCTATTTCAGCTTCATCCACATCCAATTTGAACGAATTGGACGCTCCGGGTTTATTGCCAATTTCTCCGGATGCTACACCAGTGAATCCTGGTGACTTGATCCTTGCCCGACCAATGTGAATTTCACCAGGTGTTCGAGTTCCCGACAATGTTACATCAAGATCAACACCCGCTTTTTTGACAAACCAGTCGCCAATTGTGAAACTGGCGCCTTTAAGTGGCGCGCCTAATGACCATTTCAAAGAATTTGGGGAACCGGTAACTCTAAAATTTAAACTGGCGCCGCCAGCCATATCGACCGAAGCTTTTGAAGGTAAGCCCAGGAGATTTACCAATTCGCGGTTAAGATTCAAATTGCCTTCGATATTCAGGTCGGGAGCTTGAGAATTTAACCTGCTGACATAGCCCTTTGCAAAAATCAGGGTGTGTTTGTTACCGGGAAGGGATATCTTCATAGAGAAATTCTTAAGATCATACATGCCTTTTGAACCTGTTAATTCAGCGTCCAAACTTAAAGGACAATTTGCGATAGGTTGAAATCCCGCTGTTAATTTTATAATGGCGTCTTGGGCCTTGAATTTAACGTCCATATGTTTCAAAACACTGGATAATGGTTTGGACGAATCCAGGGACACAGCGGTGTGAGCCTCAAGCCTTGCTTTTACACCCATTTCCTTTTCAAAAACCGACTTAAGGGACAGTGCTGAGCCAGAGAGGTCAACATCGAGATCAACCTTGAGGTCCTTTGAGACGCCCTTCAAATGAACATCTACTGGGATAGGGCCACGTAAGATAAGGTCCTTGTATGAACTCATCCCCAGATGTGAAAGCCAAGCCCCCTCACAATTGACCCTCGCATGAAGGTCTAAAGATCGATCACCGGCAAATGGGTTATTCAAAGTTCCTTTTATTGACATCAGACTGCTGGAAGATTCGTTTTGAAGCTTCAATTCCTTGACCACCAATGAGTCGGATGTAAGCTCAAAGGCCATCGAAGTTGAAAGTTGTTTGCCGAGGAAAGCATATTTCCCGGGAGTGGGGAAATCATGGAGCCCAGCCGATCCTGCGATGGACAACCCTGCTTCACTCGACCATGATCCTTCGAAACTGATGTTAATTGAACCGCCAGGCCCAAACTGATCAAGGACTTCCTTTGGTACAACTCTTTCCATGTTGACAATCTGGACGTCATCTGAAACGCCTTTGAGGCGTAACCCTTCGATCCTAGTGAAGTCAGGGGTCAACGTCGCTGAAGCCGTGAATCGTAATCCTGGGGAATCCTTTGTTTGAAAAACACCCGCCGAAAAGTCAATCCGCGTGTGGTCGCCCTTCCTGATATGAGTGTTTAAAGTAAGTTTGTTGATCTCAAGTTTGCTAATCCATGGGACCACTTTCCGGGGTAAAAAGTAGGGATCAATCAGTTTAACCGTGTCCAGGTTGCAATTTATGTCGGCGAACTCGATGGAAGATAACTCCGGGCCAACCTTGATTGAACCTCCTATCGCCAATTTGGAACTCTCCACGCCTGGGCAATTAGGTGTCCCATCTACCTGGAAATCGAACACATTGTCCTGTCTGTTGATATTGCCGCCAATGTTTTCAAATGATGTTAGGATAGGTTTTCCCAATCCAACAGACGAATCTTCGAACGTAATCTGTGATGATTCTATTTCAATATGCCTGATAGGCCAGGACAACTTATGTGCAGCCTCAACCTTAGGGGATGAGGGCGCGGGAGCGGTTCCAGGTAGCGGTGTCTCTTTCCCGGACTCCAGGGGTTGTTCCGGCCGTAATGGCGCAGGTCCCTCGGTAACTCCCGCCGTTTTCCTGGAAAATACACTCTCGATGTTACCGGAAGAGTCACGGTAAACTTTGAGTCTGGCTGATGATATTTTCAAATCGTTCAGAGATGGGTTTCCTGTAAGCAGGCTCCAAATCCCCACATTTAGACGCATGGAGCCTGAATAAAAAAGTTCCCGGCTGTTTATGTCCTTTAGGTCAATGTCTTGTACAACTACATTGATCAGCGAAGGAAAACCAAGTCGAACCTGAACCGACCCTATTGATGCTTTCTGACCAGTTACTTCATTTAGCTTGTTTTCGATAACGCCTTTCAGGAAATCACTTTCAGGCAGGAATCTGGCTATAAGGAAGGAACCGATCCCGATGACCAGACAAACGGTTACAATCACTATGATTATCTTTTTAAAGAGATTCATCGTTGGTTTGTTTTACTTTCTTTTATAAACTGGTTTGAGCACACTCCCAATTACATTTTACCGTTTCCAGCCCAATGATTCCAGAGACCAGGTTTTTAAAGCGTCCACGCACCGTTTGTCGAGTCTTAACCGATGGCTTCCGCCCGGTATGATTTCGAGTCGGGCAATGCCCGCAGGAGCATTTCTGTAAAGTTCCTTCGCCTGTTCCACAGGTATCAATTCGTCGTTGTCGCCATGCAATATCAAGAGTGTTTTTCCCTTAAAGAAGGCAATCCACTTCTTTGGTTCAATTTCAGAAAAACTGTTTAACCATTTTTCAGGGTTGGACGGAAAGTCGGGATTTCTAATAATTCCCCTCTCTTTGAAATCCCTTATAATTGTAGAAACATCTTTCTTGAAAATTTCGAAATCTGAAGGAGTTCCAACGACTGCAAGCCCATAAACATTTGGATTGTCGGCCGCGACATGAATGGCCGCTGCGCCTCCTCCACTGAAACCTACCAGAATTATCCTGGTGGGATCTATAAAAGGGGTGTTCATTATCCTGTCCAGTGTAGCATCGAGGTCTCTGGACCAACCCATCATGTCAAAATCTCCACCCGAATCCCCACAGCCTCTGAAGTTGAAAATTACCGCCGCGAACCCAATGGAGGTAAAATCCTTGGCGAGTCCTTCGTACCCGGGATCATCAGTTGGTCTGGCCGCTCCGCTTCCTGGAATACCGTGACAAATGATTATAGCGGGATATTGCATATTAGGCCTGTTTACGGGGAAAAAAATATTTCCCTGTAACTTGATGCCGTCAGACATTAGAGAAAACGGCTCTACTTCACGTGATCCAATGGGATCCACACGAGAAAAGCTTTCAGGTGTCTTATCCATTCTAAGAGCTTCCATTAGTTTATTAAACATAACACGTATGACGTTGAATTCCATGGGTCACTTCCTCATTGGTTTACGCAATGCGCCTTCAACGTGATTGAGATAGCGCCGCACAATTATCGTGTAGCTTTGAAAGAATGTAGCAAGTTCATTATATTATGTGATAAATTCTTTTGTCATTATGAGAAATGTAGTATTCAAAGGTAATTAAGCTTGTATAGTAATAAATTGACAAAATCAAGGGTCGCCCATCAGGCAACTGTAAACCATGGAAGATATAAATAAGTCTTATAATTGTTGCAAATTAACGCCCATTAGTTTAAGTTTTTGTAGAAGGTTTGATGGTAATTTATGGACCTTAGAATGATCAACAAGTCTAGATTATCTAGATCTTCTGTAACCCTATTAGCTTTTTGCCTTTTGTTGCCGGCGGCGCCCATCTTTTGCGACGAACTTGGCGAAGACAGAATTTGCAAACCTGAACTTTTGGATTGTTCAGCGATTGAGCTGGGAAACGCAGGTATTTTCAGATGGACGTGTAATCATGATCAACCCGGTGGAGAAGGATTTTTCATAGTTTTCATAAGACCGTCAGGGACATATGTTTTGCTCAAAGTGCCCAAGGGACGTAAAGTTTTTGAATTTACACCTGATGTCGCAGGCTCTTGGCGTTGGATGGTTATTAACACTCATCCGGATAGAACAAAACCTGATGTCGAATCCTCGCCAGGTTATTTTCAGGTAATGCGCGCCGAAGGTGACAAGAAATAATATCTAATATCAATGAAAAATTGGTTTTAATGTGTCCTGAACTCGCAATATCTCATCTTCAAAAATTTGTTGGGGGATCGTTTCAAGAGCTTCCAATACTGGCGGCGTTTAGTCATAACGGAGCAACTTTGGCCCCGAAACTGATAGGGAAATTTCAAAAAACAAAATTATTGGGAACGTTGCCCTTTCGCAAATGTCTTTGTGATTAAAGCGCAATCCCTGTACAGGGTTGGCTTAAATGTGATACCCAGAAGGAGTATATCATGACTAGAGGCCTTTATAGGGCGAAATCTTTATTATTTCTAACACTTTTAGCAATAATCTCATTAAGTCTTATTTCCCCAGTCACATCTTCAGCATCCGCTCCAGCGGCCCTCAAACAATTAGACGAAGCCTTCGTTCAAGTTGCCGAGAAGGTAAAACCTGCAGTAGTAAACATCAGTTCAATGAAGAAAGAGACGATTTCTTCAAACGAAGGCGCTCCAGACCTGGAACCTTTCTTTAAGAACCACCCCTTCAAGGACTTTTTTGGAGATGAATTTTTTAAGAAGTTCAAGAAAGGACCTGGAGAAGGAAAAGGGATTCATCCACAGGGAATGGGATCAGGTGTCATAATTTCTCCGGATGGCCTTATTTTGACCAACGCGCACGTAGTAAAGGACTCGGATGAAATCACGGTCACGATCTCGGACAAAAGATCATTTAAAGCCAAGGTCATAGGTATCGACACGGAGAGCGACATAGCGGTTATCAAGATCGACGCCAAAGGACTGCCTACGGCCAATATGGGTGATTCCGGCAAGCTCCAGGTCGGTGAAATCGTTTTTGCTATCGGTAATCCGTTTGGCTTGAATAGAACGGTTACCATGGGAATAGTGAGCGCAACCGGCAGGACTAACGTAGGAATCATCGATTACGAGGATTTCATCCAGACCGATGCGGCCATCAATCCTGGGAATTCCGGCGGACCTCTGGTAAATATTGATGGAGACGTCATTGGGATTAATACCGCCATAGCGTCCAGAAGCGGCGGTTATCAGGGAATTGGCTTCGCCATTCCTTCAAGTTCCGCAAAACTGATCATGAATGATCTTATAAAGAATGGAAAAGTTAAACGCGGTCTGCTCGGCGTAAATATTCAGGACATGACCGAATCACTAGCCAAGTCCTTTGGAAGAAGTGACGCCGAAGGCGCTCTTGTGTCACAGGTTATTGAAGGTAGTCCGGCAGAAAAGGCAGGAATCAAGGCAGGGGACATCATACTAAAATTCAACAATGAGCTTGTAAAGGGAGCTGCAAACCTAAAGAATTTGGTTGGCAAGGAAAAGCCTGGCACATCAGCCACGTTGACAATTTTCAGAGACAAGAAAACAATGGATGTCCCTGTAAAAATCGCTGAACGGACCCAAAAAGCTGTGGCATCGAGTGGGGCCACCGGTGGTTCCCCAACGGCTGAAACCTCTAATGATCTAGGAATACAGATTGAACCGGTCCCCGGAGTTGTCGCCTCGAAAATGGACCTGAAAGAAGGACAGGGGATCCTTGTCAAGGACATCAGTTCTGACGGAGCCGGCGCCAGGATGGGATTGCGTCCGGGTGATGTCATACTCGAAGTCGATGGCACTACAGTTTCCACTGTTGATTCTTTTTCAAAGGCTGTCTCAGAAGCTAAAAAGAATAAGGTTATCCGTCTCAAGGTACAACGCGGCAAGGCGAAGATCTTCCTCGCGGGAACAATAGATTAAACTGTAACTTTTCGTTTGGTTTGGGGGCCAATTGAGGCCTCCAAACCTTAAATGGCGCCCAAGCTCTCATCTTAACGTCAATATCCATCCGTCAAGATTATTCGAAAGACACTTTAAATTCGTATCCCAGGGGAGTCAGGTCCTTTTCCAAAGCTCTGGCGGCCGCAAGAAAAAGACTCCTGTGCTCTCTCCCGGTCCCAGTTCTTGCCTGTTCATTCGGGAGAAGGTCCGGTCGCAATTCAAAGACACATTCATTGAAATATTTGTCCAAAGCCTCAGGCCAATTGCCAACCAGCTCAAGGTCTTGACGGTGGCAAACTCGAAAAACAACTTTTTTCGTCAGAAAAGGTTCTCCTACCTCGATTTCTACATAGAACCCCGGCCTATAACTGATCTGCGCAACAAGAGTATTGGAGTGAAGAATTTTTACTGAAACCACCATGCAGGCCTCTTTAGGAAACTACAGCAAAAAGAAAATCGTATGTCAATTCCAGGCCCCGTCACTATGACCACCTGAAGCCGAACCCAATTCGAGTCCCTTGACAAAAATTATATATGAGTTTAATGAAACTTTCTTTAGAGAGACATATTTTCTCATCCCCGGCTTGTTAATCCCGGAAACGTAACCAGAGAAAGACAGGCACAATTTATTAAGTCAATAGCTCAGCGGAGGCCATTATAAGTTATCTAATAATGTTATTGGTATACCGTTGCGCATCGCTTGAGGCAGACGCTTTTTTCTGGTTAGGGTTTGGGGAACCTCTGTCGCTTCCGACTGTACGGAATTTTCAGAGTCTTGAAGTAGAAGCGATTTACGTGGGACATTTCTGAAATCGGATGGGAGGTTGGAGCATAGTTATGGAACCTTGTCCAGTACTTGTTAAGGGAAACCGGGACTCGGACAGACCCTACCGAAAAGTGGACTGTGATCATTATAGTGAGTGTTTAAACATAGCGTTAAAGTGTCGTTGGTCTGATTTCTCATGTTCGGAGTGTGACGCCTATTCACGAACAAGATTCATTGAACAGGCCACGGGCTCCGAGGATTATTGGTAATGATCAACCGACTCTCATAACATTTCTCTGGATAAATTCATCGTATACTTGCTATTATAACTGAATCGGGCTGGGTGAAGCCTTCTGGATGTATATTACCGGGGAGGCGCCTGGCTTTTTGTTTGTTGTAACATTTGCGCCACGTTAAGTGGTCCTGGAGGATCAATGGGAACATTACCCAGAAACAGAACAGGGTCCCAACAGTACGATGAGGACAAACTAGGTTTTGGTGATATTTTCACAGATCATATGCTTACAATTGAATATTCCGCCGCTGATGGCGGTTGGGGTCCCGCAAAGATCGTTACGGTTCAGGACCTGTGTCTGCACCCCGCCGGAATGGTTCTTCATTACGGACAGCAAGTCTTTGAAGGTTTAAAAGCTTTCTCCGGGCCCGAAGATTCAGACATTTTACTGTTCAGACCAGATATGAATATAGCCAGATTTAACAGGTCTTGTGAACGTTTATGTATTCCACCATTAGATCCGAAAATCTTCATGGATCAAATGGCGGAACTCTTACGAAGAGACAGAGACTGGGTTCCAAGGTCTCCGGGGACTTCTCTTTACATTAGACCTACCGTAATTGCTACGGATGCTCACCTGGGTGTACGACCATCGAAGAAATACCTATTTTTCATCATTCTTTCGCCCGTGGGAGCATATTACCCTGAGGGGTTTGAGCCAGTCAGGATCATGGTTACCGACAAATACGCGAGAGCGGCGGCTGGCGGAGTAGGCGAAGCAAAAACAGGGGCTAATTACGCCGCTTCACTGCTTGCTGCCGAAGAAGCTCACGCCGAAGGTTTCACTCAGGTGCTTTGGCTGAACGCTGTGGATAAATCTGCTATCGAAGAAGTCGGCACGATGAACATATTTTTTCGAATTGATGATGAAATAATCACCCCAAAACTTGGGGGAACAATTTTGCCAGGTGTTACGCGCGACTCCGTGCTTCAACTATGCAGATCCAAAGGTATGAAAGTTTCTGAAAGAGTTATCTCTATTGATGAACTCGTGTCAGCGGCAAAATCCGGCAAACTGCAGGAAGTATTCGGCTCAGGAACAGCGGCTGTCATTTCCCCTGTGAGCCATTTTAGGTACTTGGGCCATGATTACATGGTTGCTGACGGTAAGACCGGCCAAGTGGCAAAAGAGCTATTCGATGAAATAACAGGCATCCAGTTGGCAAAGAGACCTGATCCATATGGTTGGGTGGTAAATGTGGGTTAATTTTTGATGATGTTAGCTGTTTGTGCCCTAACCAATTGAGATTAAATAACTAATCTATCAAGATACAGGCCTGCTGATGTCGTTTCATCGGTAGGCTTTTGTCTTTGCGTCAATTTCGCCTATCCTCTTGGATGTGTCCTTTTATGCAGCGCTTTCAATCTTGCTCCGGCAACGTGCGTGTAAATCTCGGTTGTGGAGATGTCAGAGTGACCGAGCATGAGCTGGACTGACCTAAGGTCCGCTTCATTCTGAACCAGATGGGTAGCAAATGAATGTCTCAATGTGTGGGGTGAAATCTCTTTAGAAATTCCTGCGCAGTGAGCGACCTTTTTTATGATTTTCCAAAATGCCTGGCGAGTCATTTTTCGTCCCTTGCCGGTCACAAAGATGGACTCGCTTCTTCGATTCCCCATTATTAATGGACGAGCATTTTCGTAGTAACCAAGCAATTTCCTGGACGCTGTAAGTCCCATTGGAACGACCCTCTCTTTGGACCCTTTTCCCATGACCGTGACGCATCCGATTTCAAAATCTACTCTATAAGTTTCCAGACCGACCAACTCAGAAACCCTCAGGCCGGTCGCGTACAGGAGTTCAATCATCGCGTCGTCTCTTACCCCCAGAGGGTTTGAAGTGTCGGTTGCGGCTATGAGTGACTCAACTTCACGCTGGTCGAGATATGGGGGTACCCGTTTCGGGAGTCTGGGGCTCTCAATGTACTCGCAACGATTTTCGAGGACCGCGCCCGTTTCAACAAGAAATTTGAAGAACCCTTTCAGACACGATAGCCTCCTTGCTCTGGTTCTGGCGGAGAGACCCTGTTGATTTAACAGATCCAGAAAAATCAGGATGTGTTCTTTTTGGATTTCATTTGGGGAGCGGATGTTTCTCGCGTTCAGAAACATAGCGAAATCCGCCAAATCTGAAGAATATGATTCCAGGGTGAGTTTCGCTAAACCACGGTTTACCAGACTGTGATCCAGGAACGCATTGACAGAGATGTCGATTCCCTGAGTATGCGAAGCTGTGTTTATCTCGGGTTCCAACACTGATTCATACTCCTGGCTCAAGACGACCCTGACATTAAAATGAAATCTGAGTGGGCGACTGTTTTTCGAGAGACATTTTTTCCATTACCGACAAGTGTTTTGTAAGCTCTTCCCTGATTGAATCAAGCTCGTCAAAATCGATTATTTTATTCCCGTTCTGATTTTGTGTGTAAAATATGTCGGCCGCCTGATCTACTTCTGTAGTGATCTTTGCAAGGACTATATTGAGTTCCATGGCCGACAACCTGCGCGTGATGTCGTAGAGGAGTCCAGGTCGGTCGTGGGCGTAAACTTCAATTATAGTAGCATTGTCAGATGTAGAATTGTCAATCTCTACTTTAACGGGGAAGCGGGGATTTGATGGCCTGGAAAATAGTCCCCTGGTCTGTCTTCTCATTTCAACAAGAGTATCGATATCGATTTGACCGGAGATAACACTTTTAAAATCATTCTGGAAATTCATCCATCTTTCCTGATCGTCGACCGGCCCTTCCGGTATATTGTTGACGTGTAATGTGGAAATTGCTATCGGGCCTATCAGGTGGGTCCATGAACTCAGGATATTTATCTTGTTTGAAGAAAGCGTTCCGGCAATTTTGTAAAAAAGGCCGGGTTGGTCCCGTATGATCAATGTTATGGAACTATATCCCGGTTTCCGATGATCTATTTTTCTTACAATGAGATCATCCAGATCAAGAGAGTCCTTATGTGTTTCAGAAAGTCGGCTTTCAATCTCCATGAAATGGTCAACTATTACGCCTGGATAAAAGTCCAGGCAATAGCGGGGGTTCGCTTTCGCAAGAAACGCCTCCAGGCGTTCGCCTCTGTGTTCAACAGGGACAAGCTCCCGAACAACGGCCTTTATCTGTTTAACCCAGTCGGACAAGTCCTGCCCATCTATTCCTTCGCCTTCGATGACGTCGAGGGTCCTGTAGTAGAGTTCTTCCAAGAGCATCTTCTTCCAGGAATTCAAAGCTGTTGAACCAACAGCTTTTAGGTCCGAATAGGTCAAAAGAAGTAATAAGTCCAACCGGCGTTTTAGCATTACGTTTTCAGCGAAACGGTTGATAAGGGCTTCATCGTGAATGTCTTTTTTGAAAGCTAGGTGAGTCATGGCAAGGTGGTTTCTTATCAAAAACAGCACATCCTCGACATCCTCGCTTGGAAGCGCAAACCGCTTCATGATTGACGCCGCAATTTTCTCTCCCTTTAAATCGTGGCCTGACCCACTTCCTTTGGCGATATCGTGGAAGAGACCGGCAATGCGGAGAATCAGGGGTTTCTCGAGTCTCGAAAATATCGTCCTTAACAGCCTCTCATCTTCCGGGCCGTCAGGCCGTTCCATCTCGTCGATATTCTCAAGCACCGCGATCGTATGCAAATCAACCGTATACTGATGATAGACATCATACTGGGGCAAAAATCTGATCCGGGCAAAATCAGGGATGAATCTTTCCAGGAACCCGACTTTCATCATGGTATTCAAAGCTTTTGACACGTTTCTACGACATTTGAGGATTTCCAGAAAAAGCTGATTCGCTTCAGTGTCGCGCAAAGTCGCTTCGTCAAGTTGAGATAGCTTCGAACGAATCAAGTCAACGAGCCTGATGTCCAGGTCACAGCCTGTTTCAGCTATAAGCCTGAAAGCGTGGAAAAGCTCTTTGGCGTCGTTACCAAAATCCTCAGGATTGAGAAAATTTATTCCTCCGGAGCCAACATAAAAGGAGAAGTTCAAATGGAGCCTTTTATTATTGGAAACCAGCTTCGGTCTAAGAAATAGCCTGGCTCTGGCGAGAAGCTGCCGACCGAAGAAATCCATTGTCGCCGCGTGCCTGTAATATTCTCTCATGAAATCTTCCACCGCAGGTCTTTCGGGAGTCTCCTGAAACCCCATGTCTCTTGCTATTATGGCCTGACAGTCAAATTTGAGACGATCATCCCGGCGGCTTTCAATAAAATGGAGACGGGTCCTAATTTCCGCCAGGAAACGAACACCATCCTTAATTTCCAGAACTGATTTTTCAGAGCACAATCCGGCAATCACTAGATCATCAAGGGTCGCACAGCCAAAAATCATGCGGGCAAGCCATGTAAGAAGCTGAATATATCTTAACGAGCCCGGACCTTCTTTTAGGTGTGGCTCAAGAAGATAAATGGTATGACCGAATTTCTCGCGTGACTTTCTGATTTCCGCTTCGATGCGGAGGTAAAGGTCTAGAGGGTCCGTTTCTATGATCAAGCGGTTTCTCTGAACTATCAGATTGCGACATATGTCCGGGCATCCCCATACGCGTCGTATGTCCATCAGGGAGGTCAATACGGCAAGGTCCTTGTTTGCCTCCTGTTTACACTCTTCTACAGTCCTGACAGAATGACCAAGTTCAATCCTGGCGTCCCAAAGCAGGTACAGAATGTTCCGTATTCCACGATAGATCCCCTCGGCTGCATTTTCCGGTCTTAGAAACAATAAATCGATGTCTGAGTACGGGCTCATTTCCTGACGTCCATAACCGCCGAGACCTATCAGCGCAATCTCGTTTTTCCAATAACCCAGAAAATGGTCGCAAACCTGGCATAATAGTTCATCATAGACCGTGTTCATTTCAAAATTGCCTGGGTCCGACTGGCCACTGTCCCGATAATTTGCTATACCTTCACGAATTCTTTGAATCTGCTCTGTTTTGTCATGTGTGGAGAAAATGAACCTCATGCCGGATTGTCCTTTCCTGTAGGTTCCTGGCTCAGGCCCCAGTCGCATGAGCATGTGGCGCAATCTGTTTAGGAGTTGCCCCGGTCGCTGGACCAGAAACAATATATTCGGTAGGAAGACGTTTGCCCATTTTTTTCATGCGCTCATACCGCTCAAGATACAATACATAACCATATTCATCTAATAAAGCAATAAGTTATTGCAATTATATAAAGTATAACAATTACAATAGTTAAGGTTCAATCGTCGTTGACTTGTCATGGTCCTTATGTTATTGTGTATCCATTCCATATGTATTGTTGAAAACTTCATTTGTCGGTTTATTTTTTATTAAAAACCGATTTGAATTTATTCCGCGGTAAGCTGATTTTTAAAGGTTTTTGGTTTAGTAGTCATTCACAGGTTTTTTGAATCAGTTTGTCGCATGTAATGAAGGATAGGTATGATTTCTCGAATAGGGGCCGCCATTTTGGCGACTATCCTAATTTTTATCTATTCGTGCGCTCAGCCGTTCCCTGCGGCGGCTCAATACGCTGATCCCCTGGATATGGCTTCAGATCTTGTTTCGCGCGTAAGGGCCGCGAACTGGCAGTATTCAATCGGCGTAAAAAAGTTCTTCAACAGTTACACATCCTATCAATTCCCCAATCCATTCCCTCCTGAACAGAACCCATTAAGTCGGCTGGAATTTCCTATAGATCAGTGGTTCTATGGTGGAGATTATATCTACAATTCCAGTTTCTGGACGGCGCAGCTTGACGCTTGGGGAAATATAAACCAGGAGGGTCGGGCCAACATGCAGGATAGTGATTGGGACCAAGAGGACCAGCCTTCCCAAAAATCGGTTTTCAGTGAGTCCAAAAGTAAGCTCAAGAGATCGTGGCTAATTGACTTCAGGATCCTTTTCAAACCGGATGTTTCCTTGTTCAGGATTGTCCAGCCCGTGGTGGGAACACGATACCAGACGTTCTCGTTTGTCACGCACGATGGCTATCAAGGAAGTCTTGACGGGTATAACACCGCCCTGCCGGGTGAAGGTATAGAATTTGACCAAACGTTTTATCAGTACTATCTGGGGGCTTTAATAAACACCAAGGTGAATACGGCGGGGATATTCAGGTCCCTGCCTACTACGGACCTCACCGTCACGCTGGATTATGCTGTGGTTACAGCGAAGAACCAGGATCTGCATCTGCTCAGGGAAGGCGAGCGCATCACAAACGAAAACACCAGCGGTCATTGCTGGCACGCTGAAGCGACAGCTTCATTAATGATTCGCCAAAATATCAAGGCGCTGATTGATGTGGATTTCAAACGCATCATAACCAACGGCGGACATCAGCTCACAAACAGTTTCTTCAGCGTAGACTTTTCGTTTAGTGGATCCAGGGTCTGGTCGGATCAGTTGTCTGTCGCAGCTTCAGCCGAATTGATTTTCTAGTTCAAGAAATTTGATTCAGATAAGAGGACGGATAGCAGTTTAGAAGTAGATCCCGAACTCTGCCCCATAAAGGTTCCACAGCATATCCAGGCTCCATGAAGTTGATGAATTTGTTATGGGTGACGGAACGTCCGCATTGATATTAAAAGTAGAGCGTTCCAGTTTCAGGCGAGCAAACAGATCAAAACGATAAATTTGTGGCCTGAACACAAAAGCCACGCCATAAGTTTGTAGCGGTGAGCCCTTTAAGGGAAAATCGGCATAAGCGTCAAAATGCATGGGGAAGCCCAATATTTCTGGCGGAACGTATCGGATGTACGCCCCAATTGTCGCCGGAGGATTTGCATTGAAATAAAGCTCAGAAATCTGGTTAGTTTGGGTAGAATTGATGGCATAATTGAGGAAATTAAACTTGAAATATGGCTGGTTAAGATAGAACTGGAACCTGCCTCCGGCTGTCAACCATGGCCCCTGAATAATGTCAACGTCTCCGGTCAAGATGACAGAATCAAAGAAAAAACCACTGCCGTCAGCCCGGCGGCTTCGCGCTTCAAAAATCGAATAATCGACTTTCCCCGCAAAACGCCATACTCTAAGCTTTGCGAAAAAATCGTACACTACAGGCCCACCATCCAGCGATTGGGTCATAATTATCGGTTCCCAACCTGCTGTGTTTGTCGGGTCTGGGGGCGTGGTCGCGTTGTTGTTTAGAAGATTTAAAGAAACGGAAGCATTGTTAGTGGCATCCGTACCCGTAAGTTTTATCCTGTCGAACAGTGGGGTGGCAAGGCCCATCCCGAATTCACTCCGGAACGTGTCGCCAATACAGGTAGGCGGAAATAGCGGGCCGAAGAAAGTCTGAAGGGATTTGAACGGTACGATGGAACCAAGGCCGAAATCAGGGACCTGCGCTTCCGCGCGCCCCCATCCTGAAGCCATCAGCGCCACCACGAAGCAGAAAATTATAGTAGCCTTTTTGAACGGGCTTTTTCCCATGCGGCCCTTCAAGCGGGTAAAATTGTTATCCTAAGCCGAATTTAATCACAGAAAAGGTAGTCGCGTCAAGATAAATAGACTGCCGTAGCCCGACCTGAACCAATCGTAGCAGGTCAGGCTACAGAATGTTACTGCAGGATCCGGGCAGGGAAATTACAGCAATCCCCTTTTTGCGAGGACAGGCGCAGGAGAGACAAG
>JAJYDQ010000110.1 GCA_021777225.1 Deltaproteobacteria bacterium | reverse complement strand
AGATTTACTCGAAAGAGGCGGATTTACGTTGTTTATGGTCAGGGGCTTCCCTGGGAAAAGGCTTCGTGGTTGATCACGCAATCCCGTTTAGTGTATGGCGTAGCAACGATTTGTGGAACGTTTTCCCTGCGGCCACGAAAGTCAATTCCTCCAAATCCGACAAGCTTGTATCAAAACGAATCTTGTTGTCATCCAGAGATCGTATCATCCATTATTGGGAAACCCTTAAACGACGGCTGAAAATCGTTTTGTCGTGGAACTGGAGAGGTCGCTAGTAGGATTTTCGGGGCTATGACCCTGGGAACTGGCAGGATCCTGCGTTAGCCGGTGTCTGGCCCGGAATGTGGAAACTTTAGCTTTGCGGAGGGGGTTGATACGGTGGGAACCATCCTGAAAGTCAGGGCTGTATTCCAGAAACTCCCTGAACGTTACATTGGCTTCGGAGACGTTATGAAAACGAATGCCTTATAAGAAAAATTTGCCGAGACCTACAAATACCAGCACCCTAAAATATTGATCAGGAAATGTCTGCGATAATTCTCCGTATTGTTTTGCTCAAAACAGGTATCTTGTCTCTACAAGTATAAAAAACTGCATTAGGATCAATATCAGCATAATGGTGTGTCAGGATGTCTCTCATTCCTGCTGCTTTTCTCCAGTCGATCTCTCGATAGGTCGAGAGAAGCAATCCTTCAGTTATTTTGTCCAGTTTCTTTATGGCCTCACCGATAACGATGAGCTGCATACAAAGAGAATCCATTTTTTCCATGCCTGATGGGCTATCGGTAAAATCGGACACATCAGATACAAGTTCAAAACGAGACATGACTGTCAATGAGGCATTGCAAATCTGATTAAGGATCTGCACGACCAATTCTTTATCATACATACACAGCGTCCTTATCAATCCTTTGCTTTAGAAAAAGATTCATGTTTTCACGGTATGACACTAAATCAACGGTCTTAAGGAGCCTTTCCTCCAAATCGAATTTTATGCCCGCCATGTCAAACAAGTTTGGTCTTTGAAATCGGATTACGACGTCTATGTCACTATCTTCATTATCCTCTCCGCGGGCAGTGGAACCAAAAATGCCCAGATCAATGATTCCATAATCGTGCCCCTTTTCCTTTTTGTAATCTTTCAGTATTAACAGGATTTCTTTGGAGGACATGACAAGTATTCCCTTTCTTACCTAAATCATACACACTAACATGGTCATCCACAAGAAATCTGTGCAATGGTCGCAGTTTTCCAAACCTTGTTCTTATTTAGCGGCACAAGAGACGGGAACGCCGCTCCCATAGAATATCCTGGCCCTTCCCCAACCGGAGCGCAGACTGATTACTCTTGAGAGAACATCATATTAACCATGGAGGGGTTACGCAGAATAGCTCATAGAAACGCTATGGGTGATCTTTAGGCAACTCCTGTGTTCGGTAGATCGGTGAACCACTGGGATGGCGCCGGGCACGGAATTGAAGGCGATATGCAAAGGGATAAAGGCGGAAGGATGAATGATGACAAAAATCTGACTCGCAACAGCACGGCCGAGTTCCTTATTTTTACGGGTCAGGCGGGAGAACAGAGTATTGAAGCACGCTATGAGGATGAAACGGTTTGGTTATCACAGAAACTGATGGCGGATTTGTTCGATGTGGACGTGCGAACGGTTAATGAACATCTCAAAAATGTTTATGAACAGGGAGAAGTTACGCCGGAGGCAACTATCCGGAAATTCCGGATAGTTCAAACCGAGGGAAAGCGTGAAGTTGGCCGGAATGTCGATTTTTACAATCTTGATGCGATCATCTCAGTGGGTTACCGGGTCAATTCTGTTCGGGCGACACAGTTCCGCCAGTGGGCCGCCCGAGTGCTGAGGGAGTTTGCCATCAAGGGCTATGTGCAGGACAATGCGAAGATTACAGCCCAAATCGCCAAGGATTTTGCTGAGGGCGAGTTCGAAAAATATCGGATCATGCAGGATCGGCTGTTCGAGAGCGATTTCGACAAAGTTAAACTGAAGTTCAAAATTCAGCTAATGCTCTCTTTTGGCGCCGGCTTGTACCATTACTTCAACCAGGCAACAATGATTACCGAAAAATTGGTATCAGAACCAAAAACTGTTCGCCAGACTGGAGATAGCTCAAATGCCTGAGTCTAAATGGAAAGAAGTTAGGATTCTTTCTAACGCTGCGGATTATAAAAGATTGGAGAGAAACCAGCCCCCAATGAATGAAGATCCTGCTTATCGAGTAAGAGCAATATTGCCAGATTTGAGGTATTTTAAGGGGGAAAAATATCAGGACGAGAAATAGATGCTAAGGTATCTCTAATTTACTGGAATTGTTAATAAGTTTATGTAAATGTCACTTCCGTTTTCAAAAGTTTGGCAACCTTTCTTCAAACATGATGCTGAACCGATGATTTTTTCATCGGTCTCTAAGAACTGAATAATGCTATAAGTTCGGGCTACAAAACAATCCTAGCCGATTGTTTTCAATTTCTCTCTGAACATCTTTATAGGATACTTGTGGTTTATCATTCCTAAAATTGTTCGATTCAGTTGCTCATTCAATTCATAGAGATTTATCCTTTCCAGGCTTCCTGCTTCATAGATACGATATTCGACAGCTCTCCTGAGGTCATTCATTGAACCAAGGACCCTACGATTACAGGTCTTCTGGTAACCAACATTCTGAAATTCAGATAAAACAGCCTCGATTTGTGGTTGAGGAATATTTTCATGAAGCAGGTTCTTGAAAAAATGTTCACCTACGACCCGATCAAAGAACTTGAATTCTTGTTTCGTGAGAAATGGAATGAAGATGGTAAACAAAGTCAAATCATTGGAGATCATTACACATTTGTGACGTTGGATACGGAACAGAGTGGCATGACAGTCCATGAATGACTCTGTGGCAGGCTCATGGGGTTCTGAACAAACCTTTAATTCGGCCAATAACTTCTGTGTACATCGAATTATCATGAGATTTTTATGTCCTCACCTCTGCTGGATTGTCAACGAAATACGAGCGGGCTCTAAAGAGAGCTGATTTATTTGACCTGGAACTTGAGTATTGTGTACCAGGGAACCAAAATCCAGCAGAAAATGTACTTCGCACCCATCCCTGTTTTCAGGTTATCGAAAATTATTACGAGAATCTATTTTCCCTTTTAGCGCTAAGGCGTGCCAACTGTCTTGAACCTTAAACCAATGGAATGATTGCTCAGATTATTTAGGACAGACTTCCTGTCTTTTCATGTTTGTTCGGACTGAGCCGGGAAATCCCGGCCAGTCGACTATATGGATCCCGCATTTTTCAAATTCCCCCATCCTCTGTGAATTTAATGAACAAGTAGGCCCAGTGTTTCATTTGAAGCCTCCCTGTGCGACACTTATTGGATAAACGCCATTCAGCTTTTTAAGAAAGGGCCAATGCCTATGAGACGTAACAAATGTGAAATAACGGATCTTAAAGAGATAGAACGCATCCTGGGGTCAGCCACCATCGGTCGGTTCGCCACTCAGGGTTCTGACGGATATCCGTACATTACACCTGTTAATTTTGTATTTCACAGGGGAAACATCTATTTTCATTCCGCGCCGACCGGAGAAAAGCTCGACAACATCTCCAAAAATCCAAACGTCTGCTTTGAAGTTGACATTCCGCTCGCCTATATTGACTCGGGTTTTGACCAGGATCACAGGATTTGCCAGCTTCATCAACTATATCACTGCGTAATTATTCGGGGTAAAGCAAGTCTGGTCCTCGTCGAATCCCTTAAGGCGCAATATCTGAACGCTCTTGTCAGCAAGCATGAAGGCCATTCCGGTCATGATCAGGTAAATAAAGAAATGAAAGCTTTCAAGGCCTGTGTAGTTGTTCAGATCGAACCTGTCTCGATCTCGGCAAAGAGCGATTTGTGGCAATACAAAACTTGCGAAATTAGAACCGGCTTGGCTCAATACCTCAAAGACAGGAAACAACCGGGTGACTTGGAAACCATTGAGTCGATGGGCTTCAATCCGGAGGAAATTTGAGGTAACCGTACGAGGAAAATCAGACTCGTGGAACAAGTAGCGTCATCGACTGTCTTAAATTAAAAACGACTATTTTAAGATGATAGCTTACATAATGATTGAACTGATTTAGTTAAATTATATAACATATACTAAACACATGTAAAACTTGACATATGTTGTACTATGGATTAATTAATCCGGGACTGATTGAAAGGGGAATTATCTATGCTCAACGCTTATCTGACGGCGCTTCCGGTCCAGAACCTGAATGATCAAAGCATGTGGTCGATTATAATTGGGGCCGGCATAGTCGTTAAATGCGTGATGCTGACACTTCTGGTTTTTTCCATCATTTGTTGGGGAATAATCCTGACCAAGGCCATCACGCTTTCAAGAGCGAAAAAACATACGCAGCTCTTTTTTGACGCTTTCAGGGAGTCGAGGAAGTTTTCAACGCTTTACACTGAAGCCAAACAGTTTACTCATAGTCCACTGGCCCATGTCTTCAAAGCGGGGTACGCCGAGCTAAGCCGGTTGTCCAGAATACAGGCGGGGACCCAAAAAGGGTCGGTTGACGCGAATGGAGAGCCGGAATATGAGCGAACCGGCATGGACAATATTATACGTTCATTGCAGCAGGCTGTAACGGCTGAGAGGGCCAGGCTCGAAAGAGGGGTAAATTTCCTGGCTACCACAGGATCATCGGCCCCGTTCATAGGACTGTTCGGGACCGTTTGGGGGATCATGGAGTCATTCCGTAATATTGGGGCGATGAAGAGCGCCTCACTGGCGGTTGTGGCGCCGGGCATAGCGGAAGCTTTGATTGCGACGGCCGCTGGTCTGGCGGCTGCTATTCCTGCGGTCATTTTCTTCAACTATTTCCTGGGGCGCATCAACGTCATCTCTACGGAAATGGACAATTTTGCGTCTGAACTCATCAATATAATTGAACGAATCTACTGGAAACGAAAATAGGTCGGGGTCTTCATGTTGAATCCCAGGAGGCGGACAGATGGCTTTTAGCCTGAATAGAAGCAGTAGGGCCCCAATGGCCGATATAAACGTCACCCCACTGGTTGACGTAATGTTGGTGCTTTTGATCATATTCATGGTCACCGCTCCAATGTTACAGGAAGGAGTCTCTGTCGAACTCCCTTCGGCAAAAGGCGAGCCGATAGAGAAAGCCCAGCAGCGTGACGAAGTAATCATTTCCGTGTCAGGAGCTGGGTCGATCTATGTCAACGATAAAGCGGTCACTGAGGACCAACTGGCGACAGTAGTGCTTGACGCTACAAAAGACAAACCCAATCGTGACGTGTTTCTACGCGCCGACAAGACCGTTCCTTACGGTGTTGTGGTTAGAATCATGGCGAGCTTGAAAACTGCAGGCATTGCAAACCTGGGTATGATAACCACTCCCCAGGAGGAATCCAGTAAATCAGCTAAATGATCAATGATCTTTTGAAACATCGGCGAGGGACATCCCCGCAGATGCTTGCGATATCTGCGGGACTTCACATCGTGGCTATCGCTTTCCTGATCATGAGCGCAAAATACTTTAGCGTTGCGCCGAAGGTCACGGATCTGGGGGTCACTAATGTGAAGTTGGTTGAAACCCGGCCGCTGACCAAAAGCGCCATGGAGCAACTTCCTCAGCAAGCTATGGAGAAAACTCCCGAAATTGCTTCCATAGAACCGTCCGAGCCCGCTAGAAAGCCCAATACTGAAATCGAACAGCTAAAAACTGTTTTCGCAAAGGCCGAACCATTGGCGCCGGCTATTCAGATGAAAAAGAGAAAACAGAAGCCTGAAAAAATTGAACCCAGGAAAAAGCCGGCCGAGGCAAAACCTAAAACCGAAAAACCGGCCAAAGAACCTGAAAAAAAGCTCAACTCCAATGATTTTCTGGAAAAAAGACTGGCCGCTATAAAGAAAGACCTGGAAACGAAAAAATCTGAAAAGTCAAGAAATAGGGGAGCTTCAGGACTTGATACTCCAGCCGGGTCCGGTTCATCAAACGACGTTGAAATCGCCCGCTGGTTTGAGGCTGTCAGAAACAGGATCAATTCACGCTGGTCCGTGTTCGGAGATGAACACAAAGCGGCCAGGGTCACGATCATTTCTATACAAATTGGCGATGATGGCCGACTGTTGGACGCTTCTATAGATAGTAGCTCAGGAGATCGCTTCTTTGACAGTTCCGCCATGAGGGCGATACATCAGGCTGCGCCATTTCCGCCCATGACCGCCGACGTTTCGGACAGGATAAGGGCCGCAGGTGGATTAGCTCTACGATTCACACCTGGTGGTTTACAATGAAAATGTCAAGGCAAACGACTGATCTCGGGACTACTGGTCTGACCAGTCGATTACAACCCTTTCTGTTGTGGTTCACGCTGATAATCAGTATTGGCTGTCAACCGGCTTTTGGAAAGCTTCTACTCGATTTGGACAACCCGAACCTTGGGAAAATGCCAATCATGGTTGCGGAATTCTCAAGCAACCAACCAGGGCCGTTGAATGGGGCCGAATTAACCTCAATAATAAAGAATGACCTTGTAATGTGTGGGCTATTTGAAATTGTGCCTGCGCTCCAACCATTGCCCCTCAACCAGAATGGAGAGCCGGACTTGGCCGGTCTTGCCCGTACCGGAGCACAGGCTTTGGTAATGGGTTCCTTTCAGGTCAATGGAAACCAGTTAACGTTAGAGTGTAAACTTTATGATATCGGTCTGCAGAAGCTTGACCTCGGCAAAAGATACACCGGGTCCCTGTCCGATTACCGGTATATGGTCCACATGTTTGATGACAGATTGCTCGAGAAAATCACCAACCTGCAGGGTTGCTTCACTTCCAAGATAGCCTTCATGGACGACACGAAAACCAGAGAAATCTATGTTATGGATTACGACGGAAACAACCTTCGTCAAATCACAAACACCAAGACCCTGAATATGTCGCCCAAATGGGCCCCTGATGGTAAAGGTCTGATCTTTACTTCCTACATAAATAGAAATCCAGACCTCTGGTACGTCAGCGTGGATGGCCAAAGGGTTATTCCAGTGTCGCACAGGAAAGGCCTCAACGCATCAGGTCGATTTTCTCCTGATGGGAATATGATCGCCCTGTCTTTAAGTGTTAAAGCTATACCTAAGATATTTATTATAACTACTGAAGGAAACATAATAAAACAATTGACTAATGGACTGGGAAATGATATCTCACCCTCATGGTCACCGGATGGCGCTTACATGGCATATGTTTCCGACCAGGCAGGATCGCCCCAGATTTATGTCGTCCCGGTAAACGGTGGAGAGTCGAAACGAATAACTCTCACCACTTCCTACAATACGGACCCGGACTGGTCTCCCAGAGGCGACATGCTGGTGTTTACAGCTAAGATAGATGGTCGGTTTCAGATCTGTGTAATCAGGCCGGACGGCAGTGACTTTAAGGTCCTTACGAATAAGGGAACCAACCAGGACCCTTCCTGGGCGCCTGATGGGCGGATGATCACCTTTACATCGAACAGGGATGGATCTAAGCGCATATTCGTCATGGACGCCAAAGGAACTGTTCAGACACCGGTTTCTCGTGTCTCTGGTCGTAATCCGGCATGGTCTCCTAGGCTAAAGTAAGTCAGGCCCTGGAGAAAAGGAGATGAGGAGTGATGGATACTCGCCACCTTAAAATATACCTGGCGGCCCTGTTGCTGATATTTATCCTGGCTGGTGGATGCGCCAAAAAAATAGTCAAGCCTAATGAAGCGCCCGTGCCGGGATTTGGCATGGCGGGACCAGGCGCTGTAGCGGAAGGCGAGCTTCAGGGTGTGCAAACCAGCCTCAAGACTGTATACTTTGACTTTGATAATTATACCCTCAGCCCGGAAGCTCAGGCGGCTATAGCTTATGATGTTGAAGTCCTGAAACGCTATCCGAATCTCATGGTTGTGGCTGAAGGTCACTGTGATGAGCGAGGCACTGCGGAATACAACCTTGCTTTGGGCGAACGTCGGGCCGGGGCAGTGGTCGAGCGCCTGACTGCACTGGGGATCCCGGGTAACAGGCTTAGCACGGTTTCTTTCGGTTCGGAACTTCCTGTTGACCCGAATCACAATGAACAGGCCTGGGCCAAGAACAGGCGAGTGTATCTGCGTGTCTCCAAATGACATGAAGATCGGCATACATGATTGAGCAATCAATTCTAAAGGAATTCAAGATTAAGATGGCTCGGCTGATTTTCAGCCTTGCCATCTTTCTGAGCCTGCTAACTGGCGGCTGTCTTACCAGGACCGCTAATCCTTCCTTGCCTTACACAAAACCAGTTTATTCCGCCGGCGGACAAGACGCCAATTCGGCTGTGGCCGTGTCGAAAATCCAGGACATGGAGGCGGAACTCCGCAAAATGCGGGATTCACTTGAGCGGCTTGAAGCCAGTGGTGGAGACAGGTCCATAAAGGACCTCCAGGAACGTATCGCTCAGATCGAACGGCAACTGGGCATAGACAACAGTCAGAAGAGTCAAACAGGAGGGCAGGAGGGCAGCCGAAAGGCCATATCCGCAGATTCAACCACCGATACCACTAACAAGGATAACGTCACAGGTAAAAAAGCGTCGACTGCGGCGTCTGCTATTGATCAATCCGACGAAGTTACGGAAGTCCGGAACATGCCTTTGACTCCAGATGAAAAGGCATATCGAGCCGCGTACGCCACCTTCAAGAGTGGGGCTCTCGAGAATGCCGTAAGTCAGTTTCAGGATTTCCTCAAGAAGGCCCCCAAGAGTCCCTTTGCGCCCAACGCCGTCTATTGGATAGGAGAAATAAGACTTGAACAGGGTCGTTTTGAAGAAGCGGTCCTTCTGTTTGATAGGGTGATCAAGGAATATCCAGGATCAAAAAAGGAACTGAGCGCCCAACTAAAGCAGGGGCAAGCTTTTGAAAAGATGGGCGACAATCGGTCAGCAAAAATCATTTTTCAGAAAATCGTAAAGAACTATCCTCACACCGCTCATGGCAGGATAGCAGCCGCAAGACTTAAATCCCTCGCTTCATCCACTGATTAGCGAAAATCAGATTAAACCGCGTAATGAAAACGCCGGTCGGCCTTAACCTCTAAACTCTTGCCAGCGCGCTATTGTGCGCCTCCGTATTGGTAGGTCCGGGACCCAGTCTGGTACTGGGGGGGGGCAGGGGCGGGCTGCTGGTACATCTGTTGTTGTGGCTGTTGGACGCCATATCCATATTGCATTTGCTGCTGCGGCGCCTGCTGGGGAGCATATTGCTGTTGGCCGTACTGGTAGGGCGA
>JAJYDQ010000038.1 GCA_021777225.1 Deltaproteobacteria bacterium | reverse complement strand
CTATTAGAGTCAGGAGGTTTAAACGATGAAATTGGAAGATTTTGTTCAGGAAAGGATAAAGTGGTTGGGGCATGCGAGTTTCCGAATCGACGGTTCAAAATCTACCGTATATATTGATCCCTGGAAACTCAAAAACCCGGAGCCCGCAGACATAATATGCATCACCCATAGTCATTTTGATCACCTGTCACCAGAAGACGTAGCTTTGATCAGGAAAAATGATACTGTCATAGTAGGGCCTCCTGATTGTAGATCGGATTTTGGAGACTCTTTCAGGAATGTTGCGCCGGGCCAGTCCATAACAGTAAAAGATATTTCAATTGAAGCGGTTCCCAGTTACAATACGAATAAAGATTTCCATCCTAAGAAAAACAATTGGGTCGGTTATATTGTCACAATTGACGGATTCCGAATTTATCATTCGGGCGATACTGATTTAATACCGGAAATGGACGCCATAAATGCTGATGTGGCTCTATTGCCGGTGGGCGGGACCTACACCATGACGGTAAATGAAGCCGTTCAGGCTGCAAAAAGGATTAACGCAGGGGTTACAGTCCCAATGCATTGTGGAGACATAGTTGGAGATCTAAAGGATCGTCAGACATTTAAGGCGGCGTCCGGCAATGCGGTAATTGTCCTGGACCCAATCAAGGGAGAATGAGTTTTAAAAAATGAATGAAGAGTCAGAAACGGATTTGCATCCAGTTAGAGTCAGGTTCGCCCCCTCACCCACAGGCTACTTGCATCTTGGCGGGGCTCGAACCGCACTATACAACTGGTTATGGGCAAAGAAATGCGGTGGCGTTTTTATACTCCGGGTTGAAGACACAGACCTGGAGCGATCTACTCAGGATTCAGTTGAAGAAATTGTTGAAGGATTAAAATGGTTGGGGCTGGATTGGGATGAAGGCCCCCATTTTCAGACGCAAAACCTGGATAAACATAAAGAAGCGGCTTTCAAACTTTTAAGCGAAGGGCAGGCTTATCGCTGCTTTTGCTCTAAACAAGACCTGGATATCCAAAGAAAGGAGGCTGAAGCCAAGAAGATCGCGTTCATGTACGATGGACGTTGTCGAGAACTGACACCGGAGCAGGTCCAGCATAACCTTGATCTGGGAATGTCAAGCGTTGTAAGATTTAAAGTTCCTAGAGATGAATGTCCGCTCATAGCCTTCGAGGATTCGGTCTATGGTAGGATAGAAAAACGCGCCAGGGACATTGAAGATTTTGTAATTCTGAGGTCTGATGAAACCCCGCTTTACATCTTGTCGAACGCGGTAGACGACTCTTTGGACAGAATATCACACGTGATTCGGGGCGCGGACGGGCTTGCCAATACTCCCAAACAAATCCTGATTTACAACGCTTTGGGGATAACCCCCCCCACTTTTGCTCATATGCCGCTTACCCTTGACAATAAAAAGGCAAAACTCTCCAAACGGGTCCATGGAGAAGTGGTAACTATTTCATATTATAGACGCAGGGGGTTTTTGCCTTGGGCTTTATGCAATTTTCTGGCCCTTCTTGGTTGGTCTTCTCAGGACGGGAAAGAGTTTTTTTCACGGGAAGAACTCATACAAGCCTTTGATCTGTCACGCATTAACAGACATAATTCAATTTTCAACTATATTCCTGGTGACTCTAGAAATTGGACTGATCCTAAAGCGATTCATTTTAACGCGACATATATCCGCACAATGCCTCTGGATGAATTGGTTCCGTACATTAAAAGCGAACTGGAAAATAATAACCTTTGGCTGCCGATTTATGAAACTAGTCAAAAAGAGTGGTTTTTAACCATAATAGATCTAATAAGGTCTCGTTATCATGTCATAACGGATTTTTCATCCAAAGGGAGGTTTTGTTTTTCGGATAACTATGAATTTGATCCAAAGGCAGCGAAGAAGAACCTATGTCAGGATGGCAAACTGGCCGAGTACCTTCCTGAACTGGCCCAGGAACTTGATGCTTTACCGAATTTCGACCTCGAAAAGATAGAAGACGTTTTTCGTGCTTACGCCGAAAAAAAGCAGGTGAAGGCCGGATTGCTTATCAACGCTGCCCGCACCGCCGTTTCCGGGTCTTCTGTAGGTCCAGGGTTGTTCGAGCTGTTAGCGATTTTGGGGAAAGACAGAGTGGTTAAGCGACTAAATGATTCCGTTGGTTTGATGGTCGTGAAAGACTGAATCTCCTGAAGAGATGGGCAGGACACTTTAATGGTTCAAATGTGAATTGAAGATGGCGCGCATGATTCGGTCGGCGTAATTTATTATGCCGACCCCTTTTTGTGAGCTGTTGACCATTATCGCGAAAACGATTGGCTTTCCATTTTTGCCAAGTCCAAATCCCGCCAGGGCGTTTACTCCTCGCAATGTCCCAGTTTTCGCGCGAATTCTACGCCTGGTATTATCTGCGTCGAACTTTTCTTTAAGGGTTCCGTCAACGCCGGATATTCCAAGTGAAGAGATAAATTCGGGACTAAAGTAAAAATTTTGAGAAGCGAACCTCAATGTCTTCAAAAGAGCTGAGGCGCTTATTCTGTCGCTCCTGGAGAGGCCGCTAGCGTCCACAAGAGAATAGTCCTTTTCCTGGACCCCCGCTTTGGCAAGGAACCTTCTCATGACATCCAACCCCTTTTCGCGCGTTCCTGGCGCCCCGTGTGAGTGTGCCCCCATAGCGAGGCAAATTTGCTCAGCAATGAAATTGTTGCTTAATTTGCCCAACCAATAGACGATAAGTCCTAACGGCATAGATTTATGCTCAACATATGGGATGGCCCCGGAAGGCGTTGAGCCTTTGATCACTGGGCCTTTGACTCTTATTCCATCTTTCTGCAACAATTCCTTCAATACATTGCCCATATATATGCTTGGGGACTCAACATTTACGTATTTACCTTTCGACTGAGAATCAACGCCCACAGTCCCCTGGACGACGATGTGTTCCCGCTCATTATTCGTCACCTTCTTTGAAACATCGATCTTGACTTGTTGCGCCCCGGGGACTGTTTGTACGTGACCGGAAAGGGATGCGTAGTCAGAAAAAGGATCCATGAGCAAGCGAGCTGGTTTGCCGGGAACTGGGCCGGGTATCACCACGATCTTTATGGAATTGAAGTTTATTGACAGCGCGCTGTACAAGGCGTCATACGAGCGATAACCAGGATCTTTTGTATCATCCAGAGGTTTGTCAGGGTTGAAATACGAATCGTCAACTATTATGGACCCGCGAACATCAGTTAAACCTGCGTCGACCAATTCTCGAACCAGCGCGTAAAGCTCCTCAGTAACAAGATGTGGATCGCCATAACCTTTCACGAAGAGATCTCCGACAGACCCTGCCTTAATTTCATCCACGTAAATATTCGTGAAAAACCTGTAATCAGGGCCCAGTTCTTGGAGAGCGCTTGCCGAGGTCACTACCTTTAGAGTCGAGGCGGGAGTCAGAGGCAAATTCGGGTTTTTCTCCATTAGAATTCGGCCGGAATCTAAATCCGCTATTTGGCAGGATATTTCACAATTGCCAGGAAGTTCTCTCTGAAGAATTTTATCAAGATCAGCGTTAAAGGGCGGAACTTCCATGAGCGCGTAGGCGTTGGAGTGGAGAAAAGCAATTGAAATGATCCCTATGATTAAAAAGGCAAGGATGAATTTAGGGAACGATAACAATTTGTTCGACGCGGACAAATTCCAGTTGGTTTGCGCGTATCCTGAACGATTCTGAGCTTCGTTATATAGAAAAAGTATAAACATTATGTTGTTATCTCCTGATATTACTATTTAAAATATTTAAAAATTAATGCCAAGTCGCAAAAGTGGCCAAATTCGACCTGTGATTGCTAGTAGAAATAAACCATATTTATTAGATATATAGCGTTATATTATTTAATTGAACGTGTCAATGCGCGCTAACGGATGCCAGCAGAAGCCACACAAACAAAGAAAATCGCGCCATTTTTTAGCTATTAAATAGAGTAATTAAATCAATATGTTCTGAAGTCTTATATATTTTATATTAGATATTATTTTTAACTATCTAATAAAAAGATATATTTTTTTCTTGACAACATTTGCAGTTATCAAATATAGGGATTTCCAACATTTCGAGCTGGGAGGAAGGGTATGTTGAGAAGAATCCCTTACACGCTACTGGTATGTCTAGTTCTTTTGGCATCATTTGGTTTCCTGAGCACGTCTTGGGCCGTTGCCCCGGATGAATCGCTCGATGTTTTACTCAAACCCAACAACTCAAATTTGGCGGCTGGTCCCGTTGTGCATCAAGCCAAAGCCAAACGATCACATTTGGGATTTCCGGCCCCAGTGGCAGGGAATCCCTATTTCCCGGGACCTTTGCCAATTACGAAGGTTAAGGCTCCACAACCAGGCGTATGCGCTCCAATGGCGCCAGGGATAGGTTGCCTATTGCCTCTGCCCCGGCCTGGGCAGTGGCAGATAGGGGTGCAGGGTATATACGCCCGTACAAGAGGCACAGTTAAATGGCCACGTTACGCGTGGATAATGTATGGAGGGATGTACAACCAGAATACTGACCTCAACGATAGCATGGGTTTACCGGCGCACTGGGCGATTCCTGAAGTAAATGCCAGATATCAGTTTCGGTGCAATTGGGCAATCCAGTACTCAGCGTTGGGAATGGAAGAGCAAGGCAGCAACTGGATTCAGGATTTCTTTTTCTTTGGCTGGTTCCCGGGCGCAATGACTCCACAACTTTGGTCCCCGGGACAGATGATTCAGACTCGCTGGCAGCATGATTATCAGAAGATTGGTCTTCTGTACGACGCAATCAAAAGCTGCAAGGGCGCTCTTAGCATATTTGGCGGCTACATGCATGCTGACGATCGCCTAGACGCGGGTTGCCTCAACTGTGGAATTTGGCAGACATCATTCAGCAAAAGCATGGACACCGTGGCCGCAGGCCTCGAGTTCCAGAAATGCCAAATAACCCAATGGAATGGAGGAACATTTTCCTGCGACGCTAAGGTTACAGCGATGTTTGTGGACGATGTAAATGGTTGGGACGTGCAGGTAGGTGGGAGATACACCATCCCAATGAACTGTGGACGATGGGGCTACATGAAGGGTGGCTATAGACTGATTGACCTAAAGCAAGGTCAGTACGACTACTGGCTAGAAACTGCGCTCGAAGGCGGTTACCTGGAAATGGGCTTCATTTTCTAAAAAGTAATTTGAGACTTCTGTCGGCCGATGAGTATAGGGAACCTCGATGACAAGATCCGGAGTTCCTGATGAGGAAAAAGCAAGCAAGTCCGGATCGCATCAGTTCGAGACGCGCAATTCTCTAAAATTCATCGGCCTTTCGGTTTTGTGAGCCCGGCCGTATTACGGCGTCTCCCAGCTCGACCCCACCGGTCGGGCTTCTTTTTTTGAACCCGCCGCATTTAAAAGATGGTGGCGTTAAAGACAAAACTGTTTAAAACATAGCATTCGAAGCTTTTAATAGTCAAACAAATTAGGTCAAATAAATGGGATCCAGTACGGAAAAACGTCTTTTCACACCTTCCCAAGGGTCAGTCACTACACAATCTTTCCAAACAACGAATGGTTCAATCCACGCAATATCTTAACTCGCACGACAGTGCCCTCTCGGTAACTTCCAGTATCATCAAAGTTTACAATCTTGTTTGTTCGGGTTCGGCCATAAAACTGGTTTTGGCGACCACGTCCCTCCAGAAGCACTTCTACAACCGACCCCTCAAGTTGTTTGTGGTAACCTTGTGTAATTTTATCCTGAATTGAGTGGACTTCAGCCAGTCTTTCCTTTTTAATTTTTTCGGGAATCTGGTCAGCCATGTGTTCGGCTTTAGTCCCTGGTCGTGGTGAAAATTTAAATGAGAAAATTTGGTCAAAACGAATCTGCTCGAGGGCCGTTAGGGTCGACTTAAAATCGTCGTCTGATTCCCCGGGAAATCCGACTATGATATCAGTGGTAATTGAACATTTCGGAGCTTTGCTCCTCAATATTTCAATTTTATTCAAATATTCTGAAAAAGAATAACCTCTTTTCATAGAACTCAAAATTCTGTCAGATCCACTCTGAAGAGGCAGGTGAATGTGTTCGCATACCTTATCGAGCGAACCCAATGCCGTTGCAAGAGAGGCATCGAAGTCCCGTGGATGGGAGGTTGTAAATCTAATCCTGACCAGGCCACGTGTGTTTGAGATTTTCTCCAACAATTCGGTGAAGCGGTTACCATTCCCCAAGTCTTTTCCATAAGCGTTGACGTTTTGTCCCAGAAGAGTTATCTCCTTGACGCCCCTAGAGCAAAGTTGTGAAACTTCTTCCAGAATTTCCACCAGACTTCGGCTCTGCTCCCTACCCCTTGTGTAGGGTACCACACAATAGGCGCAGAAATTCGAACACCCCTGCATGATGGTTACATAAGAACATATCGGCCTTGGCCCACGTCTAGGGGCTGTCATGTGAAGAGACCTAATGTCCTCGGCAAAGCCCACCCTGATGATGCTTTGACGGTCCTTTCTTATTTTTTCAACCAAATCAGGTAGCTCAGAAATATTGTGTGTCCCAAGCACCAAATCCAAATGACGAAATTTCTTGGATAATTCGTGCTGTTGTTGTTGTGCGACGCAACCAGCTACAACTATGACCATGTCCGGATTTCTGAGCTTGGCGGCCCTAATCTTGCCCAACGAGCTATGAACCTTGTGCTCAGCCTTTTCCCGGATTGCGCATGTATTTATAATCACAACGTCTGCGCTGTCAGCCGAATCTCCAGATTCCAGACCAAGTTGTTCCATCAACTCGCACATCTTTTCAGAATCATGCTCGTTCATCTGGCATCCGTACGTTTCTACAAAATACTTCCCTGAAAGCGACATCGTCATCCTTGTTAAACTAAATCGATAGATTCTATTGGTTAACAGTCTCAAAAATAACAAGCGCCCTGACATGAATCAAGGCGCTTAGCCATATGAAGCGCACAATGTGTAAAAAATAATTGATATTCTCAGATAAGGTTCAATTTCCCGATTGTTGATGAAAGCGCTTATTTGGTCTAAAGATCATAAAAATCGATCTACTTCCTTTACAAGCTGTTTTACGGCCTGAGCTGATTTCTTAAAACCACTCATTTCATCAGGGGTCAGTTCAACCTCGACTACTTTCTCTACCCCGGATTCCCCAAGAATAGCGGGCACTCCAACGAATATACCTGTTTCTCCGTATTCACCATTCAGATAAGCTGCAACAGGCAGCAATCTTTTCTTATCGGAAAGAATTGACCGAGCCATTTGAATAGCTGAAGAAGCTGGAGCGTAATACGCGCTGCCCGTTTTTAATAGACCAACTATCTCAGCTCCTCCCTGTCTGGTCCTCTGAACAATTTCCTCCAATCGACCAGGTGCGATGAAACGGTCAATGGGGACCCCGCCAACGAAACAGTAGCGGGTTAATGGTACCATCGTGTCGCCATGTCCCCCCAGTACCAACGCGTGTATATCTTCAACGGAGATTCCAATTTCCTGTGCAATGAAAGTTCTAAAACGAGCGGTATCCAGGACCCCTGCCATGCCCAATATTTTCCGAGGATCAAAGCCAGTCTTCTTCCACGCCGTGTAGACCATGGCGTCCAAAGGATTGGAAACAACAATCAGGATAGCGTTGGGAGAATACTTCGCAGCCTTTTCAGCGACTTCTCCGACTATTTTGACATTTGTCGACAAAAGATCATCCCGGCTCATTCCCGGTTTCCGGGCAATCCCGGCAGTTATGATTATCACGTCACTGTTAGCCGTATCCTTGTAACTGTTCGTGCCCGTGACCATCGCGTCTACGCCAAGAACCGGAGTCGCTTCATAGAGATCGAGCCCTTTCCCCTGAGGAACCCCATCAAGAATATCGACTAAAACGATGTCACCCAATTCCTGAGCTGAAGCGTATGCTGCTACGGAAGCTCCAACATTACCTGCGCCGATGACGGTCAATTTTTTTTTCGGCATTTCTTCTCCTCTTTTTAAAGCGTGAACTGCTATAGGCTCGAGATTTATAAAACAGCTTATTAGTAAATTTCATATTCCCCAATCTTCCATACTGTCAAGCTGATATGGCGTCAAAAAAACAGAATGTCAATTTTGTAGATATGAAACAGTCTTTTCAAAACGAATCGTATATGGACCTATGAATACGGGGCGTAATGTCTCTTATCATTTGTGAGATTGCTCTACGTCGGTTGGAAAGCGTTCCCTGAATTGAATCTGTCACTGTGTAAGCGTAAGAAGCGGAGAAATTATTTTTCCATAACTGCTTTAATGTGCCGGATTGTATTAGGGAACACCTGACCCGTAAAGTGCCAGAACGGGTCAACTCTTTCCCGTCGGCCCTATAAGCTGATGGCGTATCATCGTAAAAAGAGATTACAGTTTTAAGATTAACATCGCCATTATCTACAGTCGATTTCAAATTTGGGTCAAGGGCGAATTCACGCCGCAACTCATTTGTCAACTCTGTCTCAACCCCAGTAATTACGGTATTGTTGACAGCGCTTTCAATCAGTATTGTCTTGGCGTTTGAGGGAAAGACCGCAGGCTTCGACGCCTCACCAAACTTGTAACCACAACCCCCCGAAAAAAAATAAGCCAATAGAATGAGAAAGATTGATCGCTGCAAACCGCGTTTACAAATTCTATTGAATAGCCCGTGAAAAGCAACGTTCACAACTTAAGCTCTTTGATGATTGTGCTCCAATGAAATAGCGGCCACTTCAAGAAGTCCGGTTAGGTTGAAACGATGTTAATCTGACTTCCCCTTTAATCAAAGTTGATAAATCAATCAGCTCACGACAATATTGACTAGTTTACCGGGCACCACGACAATTTTTCTGATTACTCGCCCTTCCACGAAACGCTGAACATTCGCTTCCGCCATTGTCGCCTGTTTGATTTCGTCTTCAGTCGCTAAAGCAGGAACACTTATTTCTGCGCGTTTTTTACCGTTAACCTGGGCCACTATTGTTAATGTGTCCTCAGCGATCAATTCAGGGTCATACACGGGCCAGTGTCGTCTAGTCAACCCATTTTCGTTTCCGAGGGCTTCCCACAATTCTTCGGATATGTGAGGCACGAAAGGTGACATCAAAATAACCAATGAGTCTACTGCTTCTTTCATCGCTGCTCTGAGATCCTTGTCTAGTGAAACATCTTGAGTAGAGAACTTGGCAAGCTCATTGGACATTTCCATTATTGCCGCTATGGCGGTATTGAACCGAAACCGGTTGCTGATATCCTCTGTTACCTTTTTTATGGTTTTGTGTGTTACCCGTCTAATGGATCGGGCAAAGGCCGATTTATAAATAATCTGACTGGGGACAGTTAGCCCCTTATGTTGAAGCACCAGGCCCCATATACGATTTAGAAATCTGTGAGCGCCATCTACCCCTTCTGATGTCCATTCCAGGTCCCTTTCAGGAGGCGCCGCAAAAAGGCAGAACAACCTCACCGTGTCCGCGCCGTATTTGTCGATGAGTGACTCGGGATCTACCACGTTACCTTTTGATTTCGACATCTTTGCGCCATCTTTAATCACCATACCCTGCGTCAACAGGTTCTTGAACGGCTCACTCTCCTTCTTGATACCTAAGTCTCTCAGCGCTTTTGTAAAAAATCTTGAGTAAAGAAGGTGCAGAATCGCGTGTTCAATTCCACCTATATACTGGTCGACCGGAGACCAGTACATGTCTTGCTCCGGGTCCAGCAGTCCCTTGTCGTAACGTGGACATGTATATCTGTCAAAATACCATGAGGATTCAACAAAAGTATCCATTGTGTCAGTTTCCCGCCGGGCGTTACAACCACATTTAGGGCAGTTTACGTGTACCCACCAGTCAAGATCCGGTAGAGGTGACCGGCCACTTTCTGGAAAATCGATGTTAGTAGGTAAGTCGACCGGTAAATCCGAGTCAGGGACTGGTACAGGTCCGCAATGGGGGCAATGTATAATTGGAATTGGAGCGCCCCAGTATCTCTGGCGGGAAATCCCCCAATCTCTCAAACGGTAATTTATGGTAGGTCCACCGAGATTCATTGATTTCAGTTTTTCCGAAATTGCCCTTTTGCCTGACACATTGTCAATTCCGTCAAACTCTCCCGAATTTACCAGAGTTCCCTGGTCAACGTACGCTTCAGTCATTGTTTTCGGGTCGAAAATGCCGTCTGGCGGTTGGACTACCACTATAATGTCAAGTCCGTATTTTCTCGCAAATTCAAAGTCCCTCTGATCATGCGCGGGAACGGCCATGACGGCGCCTGTCCCATATTCGTACAATACGAAATTGGCGCAATAAATCGGCATCCTTCGAGAAGTTAAGGGGTTAACGCAATATGCTCCGGTAAAAACACCTTCCTTTTCAGCGTCCTCACCAACACGGCTCTGCCAGTCTTGAGTCAGGGATCTATTCACAAATTCCTGAACAGCGTTTTCCTGTGGGGTCCCTTTAGAGAGTGTCAAACAAAGAGGATGTTCAGGCGCCAGACTCATGAAAGTAGCGCCATATACTGTATCCGGTCTTGTTGTGAAAACTTCAATTGATTCTTTGGAACATTCGAGTCCAAACAGTATTCTTGCGCCTTCACTTCGGCCTATCCAATTCCTCTGCATAGTGAGGACGCGCTCCGGCCACCCGGGGAGACGATCACACCATTCGAGTAGTTCATCGGCATATTGGGTGATCTTGAAGAACCATCCATCCTGCTCTCTCTGGGTCACCGGTTCGCCGCATCTCCAGCAGCAACCCGCCTCTACCTGCTCGTTGGCAAGCACCGTGGCGCACGGCCGGCAATAGTTCACAACTGATTTCTTTCTGTAAACCAGACCCTTTTCCAACATTTTAATGAAAAGCCATTGTTCCCATTTGTAATAATCTGGATGGCATGTGGCGATTTCACGGTCCCAATCGTAAGACAACCCCATGCGCTTCAATTGTCTGCGCATTTCCTTGATATTGTTGGCAGTCCATGTTGCTGGATGGGACCTGTTTTTTATAGCCGCGTTTTCAGCAGGCATTCCGAATGCGTCCCATCCCATCGGGTGGAGAACGTTGAAGCCGTTCATCATCTTGTAGCGGGCAATCACGTCACCTATACAATAATTCCTGACATGGCCCATGTGAATCCTTCCGGATGGATACGGAAACATTTCCAACAAATAATATTTTTCTTTAGAGGTATCCAGCTCAACTTTAAAAATATTCTCCTTTGCCCAATGTTCCTGCCATTTCTTTTCGATTACCTCTGGATTGTATTTTTCTTCCATATTTCCTCCGAAACCAGCCAAATGAACAATTAACCCTTTCTTCTAACATATCGATAGTAGGGCTTCAATGTCATTATTTTTTCTTGAAAAAATGTTTTTACATGTCGCCATTTCGCAATGGCATTAACCGTAGTCTCCATAAATGGATCAATCGATAAGAAATAAATTTCCGACTCCTGGTTAAACCAGAAGCCAGCCGTCCATTTCAGCTTCGGGATTTTGACTTGACTAGCCGATTGGATCCGAATTAATGTGATCCGTGCTCCTAAATACTTACACTGCCAGAAAGAGGGAGAATTATGACCCGGGAAGTTTCCGTTAGCCCTGAAGGTGAAGTTTTCTATCTTCCGAATGAAGATGATTATGCCAACGAGTTTCTGCGTCTAAAGAACCTGGTGGATTCTCATAGGGCTCAAGGACGGGAAATAGTAGTAGTCATGGGCATCGGTTTTGTCGGGGCTGTCATGGCTGCGGTTGTCGCCGATTCTTCCGATGAATCCGGAGACTCTCGTAAATTTGTGATTGGCATGCAGCGGCCCAGCGCAAGGAGTTTCTGGAAGATCCCCCTCATGAATCGTGGGATCGCGCCGGTTAAGGCTGAAGATCCGGAAGTCCCGGCTATGATCAGGAGATGCGTAATAGACAAGGGCACGCTCACCGCATCTTTCACTTATAAGGCCCTGAGCCTTGCAGATGTGGTCGTAGTCGATGTTCAATGCGATTACATAAAGGAATCACTCAATGACGTCCGGACGGGGTACGTTCATTTGGAAGACCTGGAGAAATCTCTTGAAGTTATAGGTGAAACCATCCCGCCAATGGCCCTAACCCTTATTGAAACTACAGTTCCTCCCGGAACAACCGAACAGGTCGCATATCCCTTAATGAAAAGAGCTTTTCAGAAAAGGGGAATCCAGGAAGACCCTTTATTGGCCCACAGTTATGAAAGGGTCATGCCAGGGGCGAATTACGTAGCTTCAGTTAGAAATTTCTGGCGAGTATGTAGCGGAATAAACGACGAAGCCCGGAACAGAGTGGTTAAGTTCCTGAGTGAAGTAATTGATACAAGAAATTTCCCACTGACTGTTTTGGACCGCCCTATCGAATCTGAAACCGCCAAGATAGTCGAAAACAGTTACAGGGCCACCATCCTTGCGTTTCTCAATGAATGGAGCGTTTTTTCCGAGCGTAACGGCGTGGATTTGGTCAAGGTGCTGGAAGCAATTAAGGTCAGGCCTACACACTCGAACATCATATTCCCTGGCCCTGGAATAGGCGGTTACTGTTTGCCCAAGGATGGAGGACTGGCTGTTTGGGCATATAAACACCTGCTCGGATTTGAAGATGATCTGTTCAAGATTACGCCTCTTGCTATAAACATAAATGACAGCCGAGCCCTACACGTCCCGGAACTGGCTAGGGACGCCCTACGAAACATGGGAAGATACATAGCAGCGTCGAAAGTCACATTGCTTGGAGCTTCCTATAGGGAAGATGTTGGTGATACAAGATATAGCGGATCGGAAATAATAGTCCGTAGGTTGGTCGAAATGGGCGCTGACGTATGTGTGCACGATCCATATGTAGACCACTGGTGGGAATTCGAGGCTCAGGAAACATATCCAGCCCCTGGGAAGGGTAGGGGAAGGTTTTTCCGTTCCCAGAAAAAACTCCCTGAGCTTAGGATTGAAAAGGATTTGCCAACCTCACTCAAAGATGCTGACGTCATGATCCTCGCCGTCAGACATAAACAATTCATGAATCTGGACCCCGACGACGTGGTCCGGTACGCAGGCGGGCCATTAGCCGTAATTGATTGTTTTGGGATATTGAAAGATGAAGCTATTGTTAGGTATTTCGAATTAGGTTGCGAAGTCAAGGGGTTGGGAAGAGGACATATCAACAGGATCAAGAAGAAAACTAAACGTTTCTAGGGCCTTAAATACCTCACACAAATTAGGAGGCCCTTTACAGTCAAAATGACGGTGGCAGAAGATTTCGAAAATTAAATCCTACATTGCGGTTGTGAACACCCGTGTTTTGTGAATACGATCTGCCATAACTGATTATAACGGGATCGAAAGGCTCCCGCGCACGAAAGAAGATAATACTCCCACATTCTTTTGAACCTGTTATCATAACGTTTCGAAAGTTCCGACCACGAATTTTGAAAGTTTGAGTTCCAGGCCATTAGCGTTTTGTCATAATGAGGCCCCAGATTGTGCAGGTCTTCAATCATAAACATTCCTTCGGCTGATTGGGCGATTTGCGCAATGCTCGGTAACATCCCATTAGGAAATATGTATTTGTTAATCCAATTGTCTGTATTTATCTGAGAAGAGTTGGAACCTATAGTATGTAGAAGAAAAACCCCGTCATTCTTAAGAGACCGGTCGACAACTTGCATGAAGGTTCTGTAATTTTTGTAGCCTACATGTTCAAACATCCCTACTGAAACAATCTTGTCAAATTTACCCTTGATCTCGCGAAAATCACAATTGACAATATCTATTGGTAGATGTTTCAGTGATTCTCTGGCGTAGTTAATTTGTTCATTGGCAACGTTTGCACCTGTCACATGACAGCCGACTTTTTCGGCCATGTATTGGGCAAGCCCGCCCCACCCAAAACCGATATCCAGCACGTGATCAGAGGGCCCTAACTGCAATTTTCCGATAATGAGGTCCATTTTGTTTAGCTGGGCCTGTTTGAGGTCTTCAGTTTTCTTAAAGTATGCGCAGCTATATTGGTTGTACGGATCCAGGAATGAAAAAAATAGGTCGTTGTCCAGGTTATAATGCCGTTCGGCTATTATGCGGGATCTCCCGAGAGATTGGAGGTTGAAAACAAGGGCCTTTAACACAGGGAGAAAAAGTTTCCATGAACCCCGTACCTTTTCAACCAGCCCGGCGGAAAGAAGTCTTCCGACAAATTGATCGAGCCTCTCACAATCCCACCATCCTTCCATGTACGCTTCGCCCATTCCCAGGTTCTTTAGGCTAAGCGCCCTATCATAAAATTTGTCATTATGAACCTTGATGTCACAGGGATTATTGCCATTTACTTGAATCCCGGCATCCGTCAACAACTCAGTAACAATCTCTTTACTCCTCGACATGCGACCTCCTGTTGAATCTCCAAATGAAGAATTTCTTTTGAAAGACTTTTTCAAGAAAAGCGCATACACAACGATTAATTAGATCGTTTTCTAAATAGTTTAAGGCCCCCTGACTTTTACTTCAGCGGATCAATGAAGATTCGCTTTATCAAAAACCTTTTATCGTACAGTGATTCAAGTTTTTAACTTCAAAGCTTGAACGCCAAAAAGAGCGAATTTTATCCATCTGAAAGAGAATTCAAGCAAGTCTAAGTCATTTTGTCTTATTAATTCAATGTATTCAAAAGATAGATCAAATTTGGTCAAAAAAGAACTCCTAAAAATAAACTCACGAAATTTTTTCAGGTTGTAGCAAGCCATCATAAACATCTGTAACTGCTGAGTTGAGAATTGGGTGGCGCCGCGGCGAAATCCGAGCATGTACAACTCCATGAGTTGATCATTAAGCCGGTTATACTGCTCAAGATCCTGGTCAGATAGCCACTCTTCTACTACCCAGTTTTTTGTTTGCTCAAATCCCCTACAGTGCGGTTCTCGAACTACGAAATAGAATTCTTCATTCAGATCTGTAGAGCGATTCTTCGAAGACGCCCGTCCTAGAGGATAAATTCTGCATGCGCCGGGCCGGTCTTCATAAACGACGCAGCCGTCTTTAGAAACAAAAGGACAGAGCTTCTCCCCGTCTACGTCCATTCTCAGAAAGACTTCAGGAAATCCATGTCGTGAACCGGCCTTGATAACCGTGTAATCCTCAAGGAATTCCGATGGAGATTTGTTCAATCGAGTATACAACCTCAATACATCATAAGGGGTTAGCGCAAGGTCCAGTTTTCTGCAACATTCAGTGAAACACGGGACGCTTGGGCCGCAGAAAAATTGAAAGTGGTCCTGCCTGGACATTCTGTCGGTCATTTTGAGTGACATTCTAGGGTCCGACCCTATGTCTTGATTCATTCTTTCTCCGTTCTCGCTATAAATATGAAATTTACGCTATCTAAGAATAATTCTGATGCAGAAGAAATTCCGCAAAACCGAGCAGGGATTGGAATGTAAGATCAGCCTCGGTACTTTCCTGGTTTTGGGAAATTAATACTGATCTAACCCCTGCGTTTTGAGCTGCTTTTACATCGGAAGCGGAATCACCGACCATAAATGATAAACTCAGGTCGATATTCAAGTCCTCTGTGGCAGCCAATATCATGCCTGGGGCAGGTTTCCTGCAATCACAATAATCGGTCTTGTCGTGGGGGCAATAGTATAGGCCCTCGATTGACAGCCCCGCGTCTCTTAACAGTGAGTTCATAAAATTGTGGACCTTGTGAAGATCATCGTCAGTCATAAGTCCCCTGCCAATACCACGCTGGTTAGTTACTACCACGAGTGCAAACCCAAGTTGTCGAAAGATTTTCAGGGCCGGTAAAACTTCAGGAAGCATGTCAAATTCCGAGGGATAACGCACATAATTATCTTCGGGGAGTTTTCGGTTGATTACTCCATCGCGGTCTAGGAAGATGGCCTTTCTCATGTGCCGTTGTGTCTTGGAGGATATGATGCTCATCATTTGCAAGTAAAAAGCTCCGACGATTAAAACTCAAAATCAATGTTGTTAATCATAAACTGACTGTCAAAAAGGTCAATCCAGAAAAGCTGGACACTATAACCAGTGAGTAGATTTTACAGGTTCACCATCGGGCGACAAACATAAGCCTGAAGTAAACTTCAAATAAAATACGAAAAAACGATAAGTTAAATACGCGCGTTAGTGTAATGCATCTGATTATAATTAAATTTGAATTAGAGTTAAATGGTATTAAACAGTGGTTTAATTAGACTATAATTATAAATATTAACAATATAGTTATATCAATATGTTACAAGTTATATGGCCTGTGTGTGAAGTGTCTTGGTATTAAACTCCTCAAAATTAAAATGAATATTTTTCAATTACCAGTTAATAAATTACTTGACATAAAATTCGTTTTGAATAATTACGTGAATCCAGGACATTCAGTGAAGGAGGGAGGGCATGCTTACAATAAAGCGCCTGAAGGTATTGGTTTGTCAGATAATATGGGTTTTTGTCGCAACCACCGCTACATGGGGTTACACCGGACCGGATATATCCAGTCCTGGTGTTCAAGGAGATGCGCTCTCGGCAGATCCGACCTATCAAAATGGGTCGGTTCCTACGAGGCAGTTCCCTACTAAACCTAGAAGCGGGTCATCTTATTCATCAACCGGGACTAGAGGGACCGCATATTCAACTCCCGGTTATAGCGGGTACAGGCCGTTAGTACCGCCTAGTACCTCTGCGTGTGGTCCTCAGGGCTGTCCTGTGCCAGGAGTGGTTACAGGAGCGCCGACAGGGCCTATTCCCGGCATGTTCGGCTTGTTTTCCCAGGTCGGCATGGGACTCGGGTCTTGCGGACAACTTTGTAGACCTGAAGCGTTTGTACCTCATATCGGCTGCAAACAGTTTCAGGCAAGCGCTCAAATTTGGTATCCAACGCTTAGTCGCAGCGATGTGATCTGGGGCACCAATGGAGCCGGTGGGCCGGGAGGAGTGAATCCATTTGTTCCGGGCGGCAGTACCCCATTAAGTTTGGTGGATAGTCTCCAAGTGGACCGTAATCAATATTTCGGAGTCTATGAGGGTCGGTGCCAGATACGCTCCAATTGGGGTTTAAGATTTACTTTTATGCCGATCACTTATCATGATAACTCAAATCCACCATATCTGTTCTGGTTCGGAAATCAGCCTTATGCGCCACTTGTTAATACACTTACGATATGGGACCGGTATATATACCGCGCTGAAATGGTCTATGACTGGTTTCATAAGTGTAACGCAGTATCAAGTCTGTTCGCCGGATACATGATGATTGACGATAATCTTACGATCAGCCAATTCGTTTTCCCTTACACTCGGAGCCGATCGCAGCTTTTAGGGTTGTATACCGGCGGAGCCAGCATCGAAAGGATTATCAGAAACATAGGCTCCGCCACTGTAACTATGGAAGCTAGAGGCTCCGTACAGTTTGACAACGATCATTTCGGCTGGGACGCGGTAGGTTTAGGTAGAATTTACATGCCTATGAACTGTGGCAGGTATGGTTACCTGGAAGGTGGATACCGATGGTTCGTCCTAGAAACGAGTCAGCCCACAAACTATGACAAGACTACCCTTGCAGGGCCAACAGCCGGCATTGGCCTCATCTTCTAGAAATGATTACGGTCCTATGCAAGATTACGTGATTCATATGATGTTTTAAGGGAAATGGTTTGTTCGCAATGCAACGATATGACAACGAGGAGTTACCGGGTTTCATTAGCCTCCAAACGATGGATGAATGAATTCAACTCGGTCCCCCTCGTTAATTGAACGGGATGAAAAGTCTCTTCTATGAACGAAGCGTCCATTAAGCTCAACGATCACCGCAGGATCATCTTCCTGGGTTTTTTCCAGGAGAGTCTGAATGGTAAGAGTCGCTCCTTGGAAGTCTTCGGGGAATCCATTTAAGATGAATTTCACGTTATCTCACATAATGGACACAGTTAGATCGATGTTTCGGCGAGTAGTTTTCAGGATTATCTGGGCCCCATAGCGGATTCTGAATGTCCTCTGGGTTTAGCTTAGTCACGCCGAAGAGTTGTAATTCCCTATTAACACTTGATCAAACAGTAAAGCCGGCGAGAGAATCTACAGGATCTTCTCAGCCGGCTTCACTGTCTGTTGTTCCCTAAATCTTAGCACCTTCCGCATTTTTCTTTAACGCCATAAACAATCTTTCAGATGTCACGGGAAGTTCGTTGATGCGTACACCAGTAGCGTCATAAATTGCGTTTAATATAGCAGGGATCGTCGGCATGATGGCGCCTTCACCGACTTCTTTTGCGCCGTAAGGACCATTCGGCTCATTTGATTCAACTATGATCGATTTGACTTTTGGCATATCCAAAGCTGTGGGAATTTTATATTCCCCAAGTGACGGGTTAATGATCCTGCCTCTGGAGTCAAACTTCACTTCTTCGAACAAACATTCACCAAGCCCCATGGAAAGTGATCCTTGCATCTGCCCTTCAACCGACATCTTGTTTATGGCTAGACCGCAGTCATGAGCGTCCGTCATTCCATCAACAGTTATTTGTCCTGTGTCAAGGTCTACCGATACTTCGACTATTTGAGCTGAACATCCATACGCTGGAGACGTCCCAACGGCGGCCCCCTTGTATGATCCACCAAGTTTGGGAGGCTTGTATTTTCCCGTCCCGACTATTGTGCCTGCCCTCAAATAGGCCAACCTGGCGGCTTCCCTAAATGTTAGGTATTCGCCGGAAGGTGGGTCTGTCCAGCCCCTATGTTCTTTTATGTAGTTAGTTCTCAGCTTGTCAAAGTTGCCAGGGCCTCCGTCGAATTTCACGATTCCATCGCCAAATGTTATCGAGGCGATAGGCACGTTCAGTTCTTGAGAAAGGTAAAGAGCTATTTTACTTTTGATTTCCTCCGCTGCTTCCTTTGTCGCATGGCCGGTCATAAGGGTTTGTCTACTCGAATAGGCCCCGAGATCTACACTATAGTCTGTGTCCCCGGAATAAACGCGAACGTTGTCAAGCGATATTCCCAATGTCTCGGCGGCAATCATCGCCATGGTTGTGTCAGATCCCTGACCAATCTCGGCGGACCCTGTCAACACGTTGGCCATTCCTCCATCTTCACTCAATTTTATCACCACAGTGGAATGGTAAGTATCGGATCGGTAAATTGGATAACCGGCTCCTGACACAAAGAATCCGCAGGCCATGCCGATCCCCTTTCCCTTGGGAAGCTTGCCCTTTTTGTTATTCCAGTCGGACCCCTTTCTAATGGCCTCGATGCACTCTTTCATTCCGAGACTGGACATATCGAGTTCGTTTACAGTCATGTCTCCTGTCATCATGATGTTCTTCAAGCGCATATCTATTGGATCCATGCCGAGTTTTTCAGCGGTCATATCAATAAGCTGCTCGAAACAGGCCCTATGTGCTACCCCGCCGTGTCCCCGTTGAGCGCCACAAGCGGGTTTATTGGTATAGACGCGATATCCATCGTACTTCATGGATTTCAGCTTGTAAGGGCCACCGAGCAAAGAACCTGAATAATAAACAGTGGCTATGCCGAAACTTGTGTAAGCGCCTCCATCAAGTACGGCTTTGTTTTTAAGGGCCACCATTGTTCCGTCTTTCATCACTCCTAGGGACATCTCCGCATAAAACTGATGCCTGGCTCGACTATGAAGGAACACCTGTTCCCTGGAATAAGACATCTTGACTGGGTGTCCGGTGACTTTTGAAAGAAGACCGCAACTCATTTCAAGTGGGGTAGCTTCACACTTCGGCCCAAAACCTCCACCGACGTAAGGCTTGACAACCCGGACATTGCCTACAGGTATCTGTAACGTCATTGCGACAGTCCTCATCACATAATGAGGTACCTGAGTAGAAGTATATAAAGTCAATCTTCCGGAAGGTTCATATACCGCGAGACATGAATGAGGCTCAATGAAAGCAGCGTCCTGTCGCTTGTTAAGAAATGTATGATCTATAACCAGATCACAAGCCGCAAGCGCCGCGTCTGTGTCACCGAATTCCTGATGTACTTCCGCATTCATGTTACCTGGGAACTCATTGTGTATTTGTGGGGCGCCTTCCTTCATAGCTTCAAACATATCAAATACAGCCGGCAATTCCTCGTAATCCACCTTGATCAGGGAGAGGGCTTCCTGAGCTGTATCCTGATCAAAAGCGGCCACAGCGGCAATCTCATCGCCGACATAGCGAACCTTGTCATGGGCAAACAGGGTTTCATCATACCTTGCAGGTGAAACACCGTATTTTATTAGTCCGGCTTCCCTCGATGTGACGACTGCCTTTACGCCCGGCAATTTCTTGGCTTTGGATGTATCTATATGCAGGATCCGGGCATGCGCGATAGGACTCTGCAATATGGCCGCATACAACGTTCCCGGCATCTTGAAATCATCAGCGTATTTGGCCTGACCAGTAGCTTTCGCCGGCCCATCGATCCTAGGCGCTCTGGTGTTCAGAACTCGATAATCGCCCATATCACGATTCCTCCCTGAATCTTATGACTTCCGCAGCTTCACCTATGGCCTCGACTATTTTTTGATATCCTGTACATCTACAAAGATTTCCGGAGATCGCCGTCCTTATTTCCAATTCAGTAGGATTAGGTTTTTCATCCAGAAGCGCTTTAGCGGACAGGATCATACCCGGAGTACAAAAGCCGCATTGAATCGCCCCTTTATCTACGAAAGCCTGTTGCAGCGGATGAAGTTTTCCGTTTTCAGCCAGTCCTTCTATGGTCAAAATCTGACAGCCATCTGCCTGAACAGCCAAAACCAGACAGGAATTGACAGCCTTCCCGTCAAGTAACACAGTGCAAGCCCCACAGTCTCCAAGACCACAACCATGTTTAGTCCCCGTCAAGCCCATGTCGTCCCTCAAAAACTGTACTAGGGTCTGGTTGGGAGAAACAGAGGCCTCTACCGGTTGACCGTTTATCGTAAGTTGAATTGCTTTTTTCATATTTCGTTCTCCGGCGAAACGAGATCCATTTCTGGTAAATACATTAACTCAAATGTGCAACACCTAGATATTAATCGGTTTTATATGCAAGCTCGGTCACGGCTTCCATGCCAAAGCGTTTTGATAAGCCTGATTCAGTGCCCTTGATGTAAGAGTCTCAATCATAAGGCATCTATATTCCATCGATCCCCTGTGGTCGGTTATCGGTTCGCACATGCCTACACCTATAGCGCCAGCCTCATGGAAAACCTCTGTGGATGGTTGGCGCCCAATAAGATACTCCTCTGCGGCAAAGGCCCTCACAGGGGTAGGCGCAACAGCGCCCAGCGCAATTTTTGCATCGACTATAATACCTTCCTGGTCTTGGAGGGTTAGGAGAACCGCAACATTAACCATAGAGATTTCCAAAGTTTTTCTGGCCCCAAGCTTTATGTAGGCTCCTCCGGTCCATGGAGCGGGAGTTTCTACAAAGATGCTGACGAGCAACTCGTTCGGTTCTATCGTAGTTTCTCCGGGGCCTCGGAAGAATTCACCGACCTCAATTTCCCGTTCGGTTGTCGCACTTTTTAGTTTTAGTTTAGTGTCCAAAACCATGCAGGCTGGAGGCAGGTCCGCCGCCGGTCTCGCATTGACAAGATTTCCACCAATGGTTGCCCGGTTTCTAACTACGGGAGCGCCCAATCTGCCTGCAGCAAGCGCTATAGGTGTAAACCTGTCGAGAATTAATTCGTTTTTCGACAGTTCAGCCGCCGTCACAGCAGGCCCTATAGTGACACCGTGATTCTCTCTCCGAATTATCGCGTCAAATCCTGGGATTTTCCGCAATGATATGAGTTGGCTCGGTTTTTCGACTTTTAGCTTCATCCGAACCAGGAGATCAGTTCCGCCTGCTATAATCCTGGCGTTGCCTCCCATTTCCGAGAGCAGACGTAAGGCTTCTTCTAGCGTGGCGGGTTCATGATAATCAAATTTGGGCAGGAGCATGCTCTTTTCCTCCCGTTTAATTAAGGAATAAAAATGTTAGAGATATAAAGTTCAAATTGTCCGGGGGATACAAACCGAACAACATGAACCCCTGGTTTACATAAGCCGCAAATCCTTAGTTATGTCGCTCCGTCTGTGAAGCTTAACAGCTATACGCCGATAACACGAACCTTCACAATTAGCACGGCATTCCTGAAAAGAGTGCTCATAATAGCAAAATCCGGGACAACCCTGGAAGCCGGCAAGGCTTTTTGCGAAGGGACGTCTCCTGACAAAGCTGGAAGCCGAAATATGCAAATGGCCTAGACAGTTGTGCTCAAAAACGTAAACTCCCTTAGAAAAATCGTCAATACAGGCGCGATATGCCACAAAAATGAGCAGCGGATCTCGGAGAGAATCTGCGAGCCTGTTCCACTTCCGGGAACATCCTGAACAAACAAGGTCTTGCTTAAAAGCGCCAGCTTGTTTTTCTAACGATAAATCGGCGGAAGACGCGCCATTTTCATCTATTTCAGCTTCGATCCCAAATCGCCTCAGGTCCCTGATCAGGCCTTCTGATATCATCTTGGCATGTTCTTTTCGAACTATCTCGTCATCATGTGTGGATGTTCCAAACGGTGGTATTCTAAAATAAAGCCATCGAATGTAACCCCCGAATGGGGTCCCATCCTTAGGGCGATTGCAGGCCATGACACCTTTAGAAATCTGAGTATCCACGGGAGAAACGATGTGGTATGAATTTCCATCAGGCGAAAAGCCAATCCAACTCTCGTTTCCTGTCCTGAAACTGAGAGTAGCCCTAAGAAGGTCGCTAAATTTTACCTTAAGCGTCATCGTATTGGGTTCGTTCTGTATTCAGAACTATTTGGTAATAAAATAGTCTTTATCAACAGATAGTGTCAAGGTATAAAATGCTAAGATAATTCCGTTGACAATCAAGCCTCAAAACGGTAATGAATTTAAATATAGTTCATAATCATGAACACGTAGTCTCAATGGAAACAGGTTGCTTACCATTGACCATGGGGCATTGGAATGAACTCGAAGCAAAAGGCTGTTTCAGTCTCTTATTCTGCGCCAATTGTTTCAAAGGCAATGCGCGTTTTAAAAATGATACTCACCGAAAGTGAGAATCCTGGAATAAGTGAAATCGCGTCTAAACTGAGATTGGCCAAATCAACCACGCATGGGATACTTGCTGCCCTTGAAGAGACGGGATGGGTATTGCGGGATCCAATCACTCGCAAATATACTTGCGGGTTTACAACCAGAAAAATTGCCGAGCTGACCTCAGTGAGGATCCCTCTCGTTGAGTTGGCTCGCCCGTATCTAGAAACACTAAGTGTTGAACTTAACGAGGATGTTTTTCTGGGAATGTGTGGTGGGTCTCATCTATTAATTTTGGATCAGGTTGAATCTTCCAAGGACCTCAAAATTACAGCCCGACCCGGAACGCGTCTCCCTCTATTTGCGGGGGGGGCTGGGAAAATATTTCTTGCCTATCATGACCCGGACGACCTGAGGGAGATCCTGAGAAAAAATCCAATTCCTAGGTTTACGCCGTATTCAGTCACAGACCCTATTGTATACATGGAACAACTCAAAGAGATTAGAGAGCAAGGCATCGCCCACGATCACGAAGAATACTTGATGAATGTTACTGCAATCGCCGCACCCATATTTCACGGTAAGAAAAACCGAAGACGAATGGTGGCCGGATTCTGGCTTGTCGGGCTTGATCTTGCTGATGCGCCGGAAAAAATGACAAAAGCTAAGGAGTTAGCATTGGAAACTAGTGAAGCCATATCGAGAGTCATTAGCCTGAAATGAGTTTGAGTGGCCCTTGTCCTGATAATTAGTTTCTAATGCTGTTTCTTGCCAACAGGAACTCCTGCTCAATAAAATTCGCCAGAGTAACTGGATCATTCAGGTCAAATACGGGGATCCCATGTGGAACTGAAGGGGGATCACCAGCCACGGCGACCAGATTATCCTCTTTCGAGCATAGCATCTCTTTGCGGTGGGAACTCCTGAATACCTCAATTTTAGGAAGATCTTCACGTTTGTAACCTTCTGCTAAAACCAAATCCACGTCTCTGACAAATTTATCACGTAATTCTTTTAGAGAATGATCATGGTCCGAGTCCAAAACCATGGCTATTTTGGAAGCTGAAGAAATAAGAGTCAGGACAGCGCCCGCTTTCTTGTGACGCCAGGAGTCTTTCCCTTCATGATCTATCTCGAATGAATGCGCGTCGTGTTTTATTGACCCGACCCTATGTCCTCGTTTGGTAAGTTCCCTTATCAATTTTTCAAGTAAAGTCGTCTTGCCTGAACCTGATTTGCCAACGACAGAAATAATTGGAACCATCAAATGAACCCCTCAATTTTTAAATACCTCAAACACGTGCAACTACAGGCAACTGATAACTCCAAATTAATGACGCGTATCGGTTGATAAATCAATAGGCAGGTGCTAATCATAATTTTCTAAGTGTCGATGCCGAACATGCACCATAACATTTCCCAATTGCTATGATCAACTCAACATACACTCGGAGTGAGCCATGTCTGTCAAGGAAGAAACATTCAACATAGCCAGAGTTACACATGAAGCCGCAGCGGATGCCGCCAAACTTTCAATGTCAACCAAAAGCGTAATTCTAACTGAAGTTGCGCGCAAAATAACGGCCGAAAAAGAAAATCTTCAGAACCAAAACCTGAAGGACTTAGAGTCCGGAAAGAAAAGCGGATTATCTACTGCGATGATAGATCGTCTAACCCTTTCTGATAAAGTAATTAAGCAGACAGTTGAAGGTCTCGAAGAAATTGCCGCTTTTCCTGATCCGGTTGGCGAGATCACTGGAATGTGGACTAGACCTAACGGCATGCGGGTAGGCAAAATGAGAATTCCCCTGGGAACTATTGGGATAATCTATGAATCGAGGCCCAATGTTACTGCGGACGCCGCCGCATTATGTCTGAAAGCCGGAAATTCCGTCATACTTCGCGGCGGTTCGGAAGCCTTTAATTCCAACATGGCCATAGTGAATATATTCAAGGAAACTCTTAACAATTTTGGTGTAAATCCGGATATTGTCAACCTGCTGCCGACTACGGATCGTGAAGCCATCCTGCATCTTCTAAAGTTGGAAGAATTAGTAGATCTTATTATCCCAAGAGGTGGCGAAGAACTTATAAGGTTTGTCTCCCAGAATTCCAGAATCCCTGTCATCAAGCATTACAAAGGGGTCTGCCACCTCTATGTAGATGAATTCGCAGACCAGGATATGGCTGTCAAGATAGCCTTAAACGGCAAGACGCAACGTCCCGGTGTTTGTAACTCACTTGAGACGATGCTCGTCCATGAATTGATCGCTGAAGAATTTCTTCCAAAAGTCTCTTCGGAATTGAAACGTGCCGGGGTTGAGTTAAGGGGTTGTGAAAACAGTAGACGTGTGGTTGATTGGATGACCCCGGCGACTGAGGATGATTGGTACGCCGAATACCTGGATCTTATTCTGGCTGTCAAAATTGTCAAGAATATGGATGAGGCTATCAAGCATATTGCAAAATATGGGTCACTTCATACTGAAGCTATTGTCACAAAAGATTATGACGCGTCTCAAAAATTTTTAAGGGAAGTAAACTCTTCGACAGTTGTGGTCAACGCTTCTACTCGAATGAGCGATGGATATGTGTTTGGACTGGGAGCAGAGATTGGAATCAGCACAACCAAGATCCACGCTTATGGGCCGATGGGTGTTAAGGACCTGACCACAACTAAGTTTATTGTTCTGGGAGAAGGACAAATAAGAGAGTGATCGTTTACGTCTATTAGTTAAACAACTCTCGGATTTTTCCCCGGCGGATTTAACGTTCGCTTGGTGTTTGGGGTACAGCATTGGCAGAGATTCGTAGCACTGTTGACATTATTATGGAACGTACCAGAGGAATGGTCCTTTCCGTCCAGGAGAAGGATCGCCTCAAGAATGAGGAATTGCAAAAAAAAGCTAAGGGTTACGCCTTGAGATTGATGGATCCCTCAGGGCCGAATCAGGCTGTGTTCACTAACCTTAGTGAAGAAATTCCCGAAGATCGATCTGTTCTTGATAAGCTTATTTGGAACGAGGTTGTCGGCGGAGTCTCAAATCAAGCTGAATTGAGCGTTTTTCTTGATAGATTTGAAAGCTGGCCGTTCGCTTCTTCAAAAAAGAGCGAAATTGAACAATTTAAAATAACTTTTAAAGACAAGTCTAAGAACAAAAACAAAGACAAAAAAGTTGTCCTTGAACGTGAAAAGAAAAAACTGGCGGACGCCGGAATATCCGGCTCCGCCGTTGTTCCGAAGTTTTCGAAAAATATGGAAGGCGCCGCAATGATGGAACTGATCCAAGAATTGAAGAAGACTCTTTTGTGAAAATCAGTTTATTTCAATAACTCCCATTTACCGTCTTTTACACGGACCATTATCATCGAATCCGTGCCGAGTCCGTTGTGGTCCTCTGGAGTCAGGTTGTAGATTCCACTTATTCCGACATAACCTCTTGTCTGTTCAATGGCGTCACGAAGTTTTGCAGGTTCAACGCCTGCTTTTTTCATGGCGTTGGCCACGATGTAAATGGCGTCCCACGCGTATCCTGAATGAGTATTAATAGGGAATTCATTGTTGATTTTGTAAACATCGTTGTAAAGGTGGACAAAATCTTTGATCACCTTTTTTTGCGGATCACTATCCGGTAACTGTTCCCAGGCCATCAATTTTGTTGAAGGCATTATGCTGCCTTCTGCGGCGGTTCCTGCAAGCTCCACATATTTGGGATCAGGGATTCCATGACACTGAAACAATGGTTCTTTGAGGTTTAGTTGTTTAACGTTTTTGGCGACAATCGCGGCAGCCGGACCAATTGTCCAACAAACTATGGCATCCGGATTTGCAGAAGAGAATTTAGACAACTGGGCAGTCATATCTGTGTCTTTCGGGTTGAATGATTCGTTGGCCACTATAGTCAATCCGTATTTAGGGGCAAGTTTTTCTAGCCAGCCTTTTCCATCTTTACCAAAACCATCGGCAGCCGTAATCAACGCCACTTTCTTTAGGTTTTCTTTCTTTAGATAATCATAAAGTTTTTCTACGGCCACAGAACTTCTCTGAGGGGACTTAAAAACCCATTTACAGGTCCCCAAGGGTCCTCCACTCATAATAACCGGGTCTCCTCCAACAGTCATGAATGTGGGAACACCAGCGTCTTCAACCTGCTTCTTGACAGCCATCCCAAGGTCAGTCCTGTCCGGACCGATTATTGCCGAAACTTTATCAACGTTAATGAATTTTTTTACAACCATAATGGCTTTGGTAGGATCAGATTCGGTATCTCCGACCACCAGTTCGATAGGGCGACCGTTTATTCCCCCTTCTTTATTAATCTTTTCGACCACCATTTGGGTGACAAGTTTGGTTGGCGTTCCAATGGCCGCAGCTGGCCCGGACAGTGAATATACGGCGCCGATCTTGATCGGTTCCGCAGCGTACACATTCCCAAGATAAAGGATACAGATAAGTAACCCTGCCAAAAACGGGATCTTTCTCATGTTGTCTCCTTCTTTGAAATTAAAGTATCGGGTGCAACCAGGGTTGAGAAAAAAGAGAATGAGATTCAGTTGAGAGCAGAACCTTGTGGAGTTGAACTCCCCGTGGTCCATTTTCTCAGAGCTACACCAGGTTTGAGCTAGTCCAAGAGGTCGTCAAAAATGTGCTCCACGTCAATATCGTTTCCAAGATAAGCCCGACGGACTCTATCATCTTTCACGAACATTGTCGATGAACCGCCTAATGTCAGACGCCCGGTTTCAAGCAAGTAAGCCCTGTCCGAAAGAGCCAAAGCCGCCAGAGCGTTTTGCTCCACTAACAATATGGTTCTACCTTCATTTTTCATTTCTTTTATAATACGGAACATGTCCTCAACAATAATAGGAGCTAAACCTAGTGACGGTTCATCCAACATGAACAATTTGGGATCCGACATTAGACCACGAGCAATTGCGACCATCTGCTGTTCACCACCAGACAGGGTTCCTGCCAGTTGCCTGCGCCGCGATTTTAGGACAGGAAATTTGAGGAACATATCCTCTATTCTCTTAGCCAAAGACACTCCCTGAATTTCTCCAGTTGCAAGATATGCGCCCATTTCAAGGTTTTCTTGTACAGACATGACGCCAAAGAGTTGACGGTTCTCCGGGCATTGGACAAGACCTTGCTTTACCAGTTCATGCGCTGGCTCCCCGGCAATGTTCTTACCATTGAAGGTTATTTGGCCTATCATATCAGTATGAATTCCAGAGACACAGTTCAGCAAGGTTGTTTTGCCCGCCCCGTTAGCCCCAATAAGCGCAACGATTTCACCTTGACCTACATCCAACGAAACACCTTTAAGAGCTTCGTTCCCTCGGTAAAAGGCGTGAAGGTTTTCTATCCGCAACATTTAAAAAGAGCCTCCGAGATATGCGGACAAAACAGCCTCGTTGGTTTGAACTTGCTTTGGACTTCCCTCTGCTATCATCGTTCCGTAATTTAAAACAACGACTTTGTCAGAAATGCGCATTACAACATTAATATCATGCTCTACAAGTAACACCGTAGTTCCCTTGGAACGGATCTTCATGATAAGGTGCGCTATTTCCATGGACTCGGCCCTGTTAAGACCTGCAACCGGCTCATCAAGTAATATCAGTTCAGGTTTAGAAACTATAGCGCGAGCCATTTCTAGTCGTTTTTGCTCGCCGAAGGACAATTGGCCGGCAGGGGAATCAGCCGCCTCATCCAGCCCAAAAAATTCAAGGGCTTCCATGGACTTTTCACGGATCATTTCCTCTTCTTTCTGATAGGGTGGAATGTGAAGCATTGAGACCAGGAATTCACTTCCGGGTTTTGAATGCGCCCCAACCATTACATTTTCTAAAACTGTTATGTTATCGAAAATCTGGAGATTTTGAAAAGTCCTTGCCATACCTCTCGCTGCTATTTGATAAGAACTCAATCCATCAATTCGATTGTGCCCAAAAATGATCGTCCCCTTGTTTGGTCGGTAAACCCCATAAATTAGGTTAATGGTTGTTGTCTTGCCGGCTCCGTTTGGCCCAATTAGGGATGTAACACTCCCTTTTTCAACTTCAAATGTGATTTCCGAAACGGCTGCAATACCCCCAAATCTCTTGGACATATTCTTGATTCTTAAAAGTGGCTCACGAAGAATTTGACGACTTGCTGCAAGAGAGAGACCCGAAATGGAAGATGGACCGACTGTATCTAACTCCTGTTTATCCCGCGAATCATTGTTCCCTTGTCTTCGTTTTTTTCTAAAGACATCTATTTTTCTGCAAATCTCGAGAATAAGCCCTTCCGGAGTTGATATCAAAATCACAACCAATATGAAGCCGTAAAAGACGTCTTTATACTCATCAAAAGAACTCAGAAGATTGGGTAACGAGGTGATGAAAGTAGAGCCAAACAGTCCTCCCCATATGCTCCCTAATCCCCCTATTATTACCATGGTCACCAGTTCCACCGAGAAAAAGATATCGAAGGTCTTGGGACTGACAAATGACAGATAATGAGCGTAAAGACTCCCTGCCACCGAGGCAAAAACAGCGCTAAGCACAAATATTTTGATCTTGTAAATCCTGGTTGGAACTCCCATACAATTTGCCGCCGCTTCGCCGGAATGAAGAGCCCGGAGTCCTCTACCGACCCTGGATCTAGCTAGATTAAGCCCAAAAATGATTGCTACTAGCGTAACCGACCAAATTAAAAAATACATCCTTATGTCTGAATCGATAGCCCAGCGTCCTATAGACAGGGGTGGGATCCCCGGGAAACCCGAAGGTCCACCGGTAACTGAATCACATTGCACTATTATTATGTTTGTTATTAGGTTAAACCCCAGAGTAGCCATGACCAAATAATGACCGTGAAGTTTGAGCGTTGGGATCCCAATGATGAGGGCTATGGTGGCGGTTACTAAAGCTGCGAGAATAATGGCTATCCATGGAGAAATACCGTAGGTCACGGAGAGGATTGCCGAAGTGTAAGCCCCAATTCCATAAAATGCCGCGTGCCCAAGCGAAACTTGCCCAGCGTATCCGATTAACAGGGTTAGCCCTACCACGACAATCGTGTTCAGACCAATGATGTTCAATACATTCAGGTAGTATGGGTTAGAGATTAGCAATGGGAGAGAAATTATAAAGAAAGCAAGAATTGCTGGTCCGATAAGTGATTTTCCATCAAAGGACCTGGTCGACATCTATAGTCGCTCCGTCTCGCTATGACCAAGTATACCACCTGGCCTGACAAAAAGGACCAAAAGTAGTATGCCAAAAGCAATAACATCCTTGTAGGTGGAAGAAACAACGCCTGCCCCAACTGATTCCAGCACACCCAGAAGTAGCCCCCCGACAACTGCTCCGAAACTATTCCCATAACCCCCTAAAACTGCGGCGGCGAAACCCTTTAATCCCAACATGACACCGATGTCGTACGAAAGCGTTGTAATGGGAGCGATGATTATCCCCGCGATCGCTCCAAGCGCTCCACTTAACGCAAAAGAAAGCAAAACCATTAAATTAACATTTATACCCATCAACGAAGCGGCTTTGGGATTACAGGCAGCGGCCCTCATGGCTTTTCCCATTCTGGTTCGGTTGAAAAAAAAATGAAGGGACATCACTGACATGAAAGTGATGCCAAAAATCCAGAGGTTTTGAGGAATTAGCGTTGCACCAACAAAAGATATGGGCGTCTCACCTGAAAACGATGGGAGGCCCATTTGATTCTTTCCCCATAGAATCTTGAAAACGCCTCTCATAAAAACGGAAACCCCAATAGTGATGAACACAAGAATTACAACACTGCGAGATCTTGCCGGGCGAATGGCCACTCGTTCCACCATGGCTCCGACAACTGTGACCGCAAAAACAGACAGTGGAAAGGCAAAAATTAACGGCGTTTTAAGGCTCATCAGCAGTGAGTAAATGACCAATCCACCTAGTGAGACAAAATCACCCTGGGTGAAGTTAACAATTCCAGTCGTGTTATGGATGACACAAAATCCCAACGCGATTAGGGCATAAATACTTCCGGTTGTTAAGCCGGCGACTATAAATTGGGCTAGATGGTCGGTCATGGATCCCACCAGCGCATGGTCCAATTTGTGGTCAGAAACGGACGCCTATGTGTTGTAAAATTAAACTTGAACATCTGACCGAAATTTTTTCCGAGTCCTGTTAAAATTTAAAGGGCGTATATTAACATCTACATGCGTTAAATACAGTGAGTTGTTGGCGCGGAGATCTTTGGTAATAGGAAAAAATGAATTTCATAAGAAAATTTGCTCGACAATCAAAAGCAGGATGCGTTAGATTGTGTATACAGTATACAATGCTTATGTCACACGCCAAATTTCCTGTCAACTACTTTCTGCAATCGCTACGATTGCTGTGTTTGAACAGCGGGATACGAATATTTCCATGTGAAACCAATTTCCATCTAAAAACAACATTTTTGTAATGGATTCGACAAAACCTCAAAGCTAAAAGGGCAGCACGGAGAGTATTTTATATCACTAATTAGGAAAGTTCCTTAAGAGGAGAATTTTATTGAAAGTAAAGGAAGTTGACCACATCTGTTTCGCAGTAAAAAGCGTAGAACAAGCGCGAAAGGTTTATGAGGGAGTAATGGGGATGCAACCAGCGTTCGAGTACACCGCTGAGCAAGAGGGTATTCGAGTTGTCCGTTATTATGTGGGGAGCGTAGCGATCGAGATCATGGAGCCAACCAATTCTACTTGCGAAGTAGCACGATTTCTGGACCGAAACGGCGAAGGTTTTTATCTGATTGCTTACAAGGTTGATGATGTTAAAGAGGCCCTCAATGAACTTAACAAAACGGGAATACAGACGATCGACGTTGAGCCTCGGCGGATCATGGGAGCGAGATACGGGTTCATCCAGCCCTCAAAGGCCTTTCACGGAGTACTGACTGAGATCATCGATGGAGAATTTATTCGTCCTGAGACCGGTGAGCGTGAAGTAAGCCATGATTGATATTTTGGAAAACATTACTGGTAATAACACACTTCTTAGTTTGTTAGATCAAATTGTTTTTTGGTGGACGCGGGACGATTCCCGAATATCAAGGAGGAATGACAGATGCGTGCATTTGTACTAGGAGGAGCCGGTGGTATGGGTCAGGGTGTCGCTCGTGACCTCATTAAACAACAACGGGTCGCAGCAGTTGTCTTGGGAGATTTATACCCCGACCCGGAACGATTGGCGCCGAAACTGCGCGAAAGCGAAAAAGTTAATCTGATCAAAATGGACGTGAATGATCATGCAGGTATGGTGAGCGCATTCAAAAAAGTTGACGTGGTGATTAACTGCGCCGGTCCTTTTTACAAGACTGCTGTTCCTGTGGCTAGGGCGGCAGTTGAGGCCAAGGTAAACTACATCGACATCTGTGACGATTATGAAGGAACAGAGGTCCTCTTCAATTCTGAGATAGATGGAATCGCCAGAAAAGCGGGCATCACCGTTCTGACCGGCATGGGCTCGGACCCCGGAACTAACAACGTTCTTGTGAAGTGGTATGCGGATCATCTCGACAGTGTTGACGAGATTTATCTCTACTGGGTAGTGAGTATTGCTGAACTTGCGGGGGCGGCCTGGGACCACAGCCTTCATATGACCCTTGGGAAGATACCCCAATACATGAATGGCGAACTGGTCCATGTGGAAGGTGGCGCTGGAGAAGTTGTTGTCGATTTCCTGGAACCCCTTGGCGCCTGCAATCTCCGCTACGTAGGCCATCCCCAGCCATTGACAATCCCCAAATACATCAAGGGCGTGAAGAACGTGATAATCAAAGGCGCTCTCATTCCACCATGGGTAGATGATCTGATTAAGCAACAGAAAGACACCGGCTTCCTGGGAACAGAATCCATTGAGGTGAAAGGCGTCAAAGTAACGCCTTACGATCTCGCTCTGAAACTTTGGGAGACCATTCCTGAAGGACGGGACAACGGGCCCCAATCCTCCGGGCTCAAGGTTATTGTCAAAGGTCAAAGAGACGGCGCCAGCGTTACATACACAGCCGACATGGTGGGAAGGATGGCGCCTGGGACTGGTCTTCCCGCGTCCATTGCGGCGCTTATGATGGACGAAGGTTCCGTAACCGAAAAGGGAGTGGTCGCCCCTGAGGGCTGTATCGATCCGGCGACGTTTCTTGCGGCATTCTTGAAGAGAGGCGCAAAAATCCATCAGTCGGAAACCATTTCGTCGCTGGTTCATGTCTAGCACAGGACAGGAGACTTCCCATGAAAGAGATAAGCAAACTCAACATAACGAAAAGCCTCGCGCTGTTTGAAGAGGCCACCGAACTGATACCGGGTGGAGTTCTGGGAGCGAGAAAGCCGGTCGACTTTATCGAAGGAGAATATCCGATCTTTCTTGAAAGCGGTAAAGGTTGCCGCTTGACCGATGTTGATGGTAACGAGTTTATTGATTTCCTCTGCGGTTATGGCCCCATCATCCTGGGTTACCGCGAAGAAGAGCTGGATGAGGCAGTTTACAGGCAAATAAGAGAGAAAGGATTCTGTTTCACTCTCACACAAAAATACCAGAACCTGCTAGCCAGGAAGTTGACTGAACTTGTGCCTTCTTCTGAGCTGAGCATATTCCTGAAGACAGGCTCTGACGCCACTAGCGCAAGTATTCGTATTGCAAGGGCATATACGAATAAACTCAAGGTGATGCGCTGTGGGTACCATGGCTGGCATGACTGGTGTGTGGAAATGAAAGGCGGGATCCCGGCCAAGCTCTTTGAAGATGTCTTCGAATTCCAGTACAACAACCTTGAACAGCTCTCAGACCTCATGGCAAGGCATGGAGACCAAACTGCCGCTATCATCATGACGCCTTTCGGTCATCCCAACCATCAAGAGATGCAGATCCCAAAACCGGGATTTCTTGAGGGAGTTAGGGAAATTGCTGACAGGTATGGCGCAGTGTTGGTCTATGATGAAATCCGTACCGGCTTCAGGCTTTCAATGGGCGGAGCCCAGAAGCTTTATGGTGTCACCCCTGACGTGAGTGTTCTGGGAAAGGCAATCGCCAACGGCTATCCAATCTCTGTTGTGACCGGGAAAAGGGACGTCATGATGGCGTCTGCTGACAAACTGTTCATTTCATCAACCTTTTTTCCGAACAGCGATGCCTTTATTGCAGCCCTCAAGACCATAGAAATACTTGAGAGGGACAATGTGCTGGAAAACATCTGGCAAAAAGGCGAAAGGTTCATGAAAAGGATCCGCTCATTGATTGGCAAATATGCTGTGGGCGCTGAACTAACCGGGGTGGCGCCCATGTTCTACATCACATTCAAGAAGGACAATACCGGTGCCTACAAACGTAAGCGCAAGGATTTCTACACTCAGATGATCCGCAGGGGATTTTTTTTCTCTCCATACCATCATGCGTATATCAGTTTCAGGCATACTGAAGAGGACCTGGAACTGACTTTGGAGGCGATTGATAAATCTCTGGCAGCTATAAAACGAACTTAGGCTTTCCGTGAAAGTTAGAGTGGCCTATGGCCCAGAAACAAGGACATGATTTCCCGGATTTTGGGATTCATGTCCAAAGACTACTCTACACCCTTGATTGTACGTCAATGGCGCAAGTCCAAGGGGCGAAAAAAATAGTTGACAGCTTATTCTTGTATGGCATAAATGTTGTATACTGTATACAAAGCCTTGCCAAGGACTGAATACAGTTTTTTTCGGCGAGGAGCTGGTTAAACTCGCGAAACAGCCATGCTGGCAGGCAAACCTGGGAGACACTGATGAAAACCTTGAGAGATTTAAAAGTTCTTTCTCTGGAACAGGCTATGGTAGTGCCTTTCCTTACCTATCGCTTGGCCATGGATGGCATGCAAATCATACGTCTGGAAAACCCCTCTCAAGGTGACCCTAATCGTATGGTTGGGGACAATGTGCTAAACGAAGATCGTATGAATTCCTATTTCCTTTGCATTAACGCCGGGAAGAAGGCAATTACCCTTAACCTTGCTAACCCTGCGGGAAGAGGTTTGTTACTGAAGTTAATCAAGGAATTGGATATCGACATTTTTATTACGAACCAATTGCCACGGAATTATAAAAAACTTGGTATTGACTATGACATTCTCAAAACCGTCAAAGAAGATATTATATGGATGGGAATAACCGGTTTTGGCCCTAACAGTGATGAAGGAGCTTATGATCCGGTCTTGCAAGCCAAATCAGGGCTGATGGATCTAACGGGTGAGCCCGATGGAGACCCTCAGGTTTTAGGCATTCCACTAGCCGACCTGGGCGCAAGCGAACATGGATATGGGCTACTGATGAAAGCAATTTTCAACCGGGCTGTTTCAGGCAGGGGCTCACGGCTTGATTTGTCTATGTTTGATTCATCGATTTCCTGGCTGGCTGTGCCCGTTACGATGACGGCTTCATTTGGGAAACGTATTACTCGATGTGGCAACACTCACGAATTTTTTGCTCCTGTTTCTGTTTATCAAACCAGGAACGGCTTCATTTATTTGGCCGTAGGAAACGATCGCCAATGGAAGGCCATGGTTTCCCAGGAACTCTTTAGTTCCCTGGACAAAACAGAATACGAAAAGAATGCCGGGCGCATCAAGGACGTTAAAAGACTGAACGCGTCTCTGAATTCTATCACGCGAGAACATACCTCAGAGGAGTTGATAGAATTTTTCGCTTCCATAACCGTGCCAGTGAGTAAAATTAATTCCATCAACGAATTGATTTCAGATCCTCTTGTTCAAAGCCGCCTGCTTTCTATTCAGGACCCCAAATCGAAAATGAAGATCACATTAACTCCACCACCAGTTACAACATCATTTCTTGAAAGTAATAGTCTTCAATTGAGCTTTCCTCCTCGTCTTGGCGAGCACAATGCGGAAATTTACGGCAAGTTGGGACTTTCAGGCCAACAGATCGGGCAATTAGGCCAAGATGGTGTCATCTAATTTTGGAAGCGGTCAAGAATTAGAGCCAGTCAGAGAGATAGCGTTATGAACATCATTGTGTTAGTCAAGCAGGTTCCTAACAACACGGAAGTCAAGCTGGACCCAAAAACCGGTAACCTGATTCGTGAAGGTGTGGACACGATTGTCAACCCTGATGATCTTCAAGCCCTGGAAACAGCGTTCACTTTAAAAGAAACACACGGAGCTACAATTACTGTTTTGAGCATGGGACCAGTCCAGGCGATCGACGCTCTATCCGAGGCTATCGGTATGGGCGCTGACAAAGCCATTTTGCTTTCAGATCGGGCTTTTGCCGGAGCTGACACTTGGGCGACATCTTTCACTCTAGGGAAAGCAATTCAACGTGTTGAAAAATTTGACCTCATATTAACTGGTCGGCAGGCCATTGATGGTGACACCGCTCAGGTTGGACCTCAGATTGCGGAATATTTGGATCTGCCTCAAGTGACCTATGTTTTTGATATCGAGAAGCTAGACACCGGATATGTACAGGTCAAACGTCGCCTCGAAGATGGATACGAACGAATCCAATGTTCCCTCCCTGCTGTTTTGACAATCATTGGCGGTCGTAGTAAACCGCGGTATCCGGAGATATCGAAACTTCTTTCTGCGTGTACTAAGAGGGCCCCTATTGAGGTTTGGAACGCCGCGGATATAGGAGTGACCACTGCAGAGGTTGGTATGAACGGGTCTCTGACGCAGGTCATAAAAACTTTCGCCCCCAAGTTTGAACGGCAAAGCGAATTTCTGGAAGGTAGCGCAGCAAGCGTTGCCCGTGATCTGGTAGAACGATTCAAACGAAACAAGCTCATATGACGGCTGGTGGTAGAATAAGGTTTAACAGGTAGATGCGAAGCTTTTCAGAAAAGAGACGATCAATTTATTTGCATGGGTTAAATTGTAAAAGAGGTCATAATGGCAGTCTGGGTTGAAGTTGATCTTTGTGACGGATGTCGCCGTTGTACACGAGAGTGTCCATATGACGCTATAGAAGTTAGAGATGGTAAGGCTCGAATCGGAGATCGCTGCACAAGTTGTGGCGCATGCGTAGATAAATGTCACCATGAGGCGATCCGTTCTGATATTCAGCCCAGGGTCGTTCCAGACTTCAGTGAATACAAGGGTGTTTGGGTCTTTGCCGAACAACGGGCCGGCAAACTGAGCAGGGTCTCAGTGGAACTACTTGGTAAAGCTCAGGAATTAGCCAAGCAGTTGAACGAAAAAGTTTCAGCGGTTTTGATTGGTTACCATGTAACCGATTTAGCCAATACCTTGATAGAGTTCGGCGCTGAAACTGTCCATTTGGTCGAGGGCCCGATTTTTAAAGATTATCGGACAGAGTCATACACACATGTTTTCCAGGAGCTTGTTAGCGCCTACAAGCCCAATATCCTGATTATGGGAGCGACCCATATCGGACGTGACCTGGCTCCAAGAGTCTCCAGGCGTGTAGGTTCAGGTCTTACCGCAGACTGTACAGATCTTTCAATTGACCCGGACGAAGGCATCTTGCTGCAAACAAGGCCCGCCTTTGGCGGAAACATCATGGCCACCATAGCGAATCGTTTTTCCCGTCCTCAGATGGCGACCGTAAGGCCAGGAGTCATGGAAGTGGTCCCTGCTCCATCTACGAAAGGTACTGTCATACCTCATGGCTCAACGCTAACTGAAGACAAGGTTAGAACCCAAATATTGGAGTTTGTGAAAGAAGAAACACCTCACGTAGACTTATCCAAAGCGAAAATTATTGTTGCCGGCGGAAGGGGTGTTAACGATACGGCGGGGTTTGAGCTACTTCGCGAACTGGCGGTTGCCCTGGAAGGAGAACTGGCTGGCACTCGAGTGGCGTTTGAGGCCGGTTGGATCCCTGCGTCAAGTCAAGTAGGCCAGACTGGAATAACGGTTCGACCTGAACTTTATATTGCGTGCGGGGTATCAGGCGCTATTCAGCATCGCGCTGGAATGTCGGATTCAAGGTTCGTTGCGGCTATAAATAAAGATCCCTATGCGCCAATATTCAAGGTAGCTGATTGGGGAATTGTTGGAGACTTGTTTGATGTAGTCCCTGAATTAACCAGGCAGCTTCGAACAGCCTGCGAAGTCATGTGTGATTAACCATTAATAGCTACCCTGCGTGGAAGGGTCTTTGCAATGATTAGATCAAATCCCGAAGAGCTTGTTAGAAAGAATATCGCAAGATTTGTTGATAAGGAAATCATTCCTGTTGCTCAAGAACTGGATAACAAAGGTGAATTCCCTCGGGAAATCTTTGAAAAATTAGCGAGAATGGGAATTTTCGGAATTCGTTATCCTCGCCATAAGGGTGGAGCAGGCGGCAATACTACCTTGTTTTGCATAATCTGCGAAGAAATCAGTCGTGGTTTGTTGAGTGTAGCCTCAATCACCGCCATGCAATGTTTAATGGGCACCAATTTTCTTTTCCATAGTGGGACCCCAGAGATGCTTGATCAATATTTCTTGCCCGCTATGCGGGGCGAAAAAATTGGCTGTTTCTGCATGACGGAACCTGACGCAGGGTCAGATTTGGGGGCTATTACAACAAGAGCGACGGAAGTCGATGATGGCTATCTGATTAATGGCATGAAGACATGGGTTACCGACGGGCCTGAAGCGAGTTTTTATACGGTTATGTGCCAGACTGATCCGACCAAAAGGCTGCGAGGGATAGGTTATTTTTTTGTTCCTCGCCATTTCTCTGGTGTTTCTGTCAGTTCGCCGTTTAAGTGTTTGGGGACACGCACGACACCAATATGTGAAGTAGCCTTCAAAGATGTTTTAATCCCCAAGGAATACCGTTTGACCCCGGAAGGTCAAGGTCTGAATTCGTTTCTCAAAATCATAGCTGAAATTCGAACGATGACCGCTGCGCTGGCAATTGGATTGCAAAGAGCGGCGATGGCTGATTCCATAAAATACGCCAATGAACGAGTAGCTTCAGGTAAACCTATAGCCAAATTCCAGCTTATCCAGGCCAAAATCGCGAATATGGTCACTAATCTTGAGGCCTCCAGATTGATGACATACAGAGCAGCCGCTATGATAGACGCAGGCCAGGATGCCCTGAAAGAATCCACTATGGCCAAATATTTTGCCACAGAGGCGGCATGTAGCGCCACCGACGAATGCACGCGTATTTTTGCAGGCTATGGGTATTCAATGGAATACACCGCCCAACGTTATTTCCGTGATTCCCGGTTCCTGCTTAACGGTGGGGGAACCCATGAAGTGTTGCAGGGTAATATCGCGCGTTGGGTTGGCCTTTAAATCTAAAAGAGACACTGGATTTTTAAAGTTCAATTAAATTTCAGAATTGATAGTACCGATTGAAGGTATCCAAAAATGTTTAATAGGAGTGACCGGTTATCAAATGCTTTAGAGCCTTTGGAGGAAAGAAAATCCGCGGGCCAGATCATTTTCGAGCGTTTGTGGCAGGCCATCACGTGTGGTGACATACCCAATGGGAGTCGAATAGTTGAAAATGAAATAGCGGTGACAATGGGTGTCAGTCGTACACCAGTGCGTGAAGCCATTCACAAACTCGAACGGGAAGGCTTGGTAGTCAAAAGGGTTCACGGTGGTTATAGCGTTACAGGATTAGTTAGAGAAGATATTCAGGAATCTTTTGAGATCAGATCGGTCCTCGAAGGATATGCGGCCAGGCTGGCTACTATCGAGCACACAGCAAATGATCTGAAGCCTATCTCAGATAAAATTTACGAATTCGAAACGTGCCTTCAAGAGGATGATCTGGAATCTTTACCCAGAATCAACACTGAATTGCACGATATGCTTTATTCATTGAGTGGCAATCGCCGTCTCATCAAAATCATCAACGATTTCAAAAATCAATTTCTTAGATTCCGCAAGATAATTCTCAAGGATAGGGCTTTGGCACGGATTAGCCAACAAGATCACCATGAAATGTTGGCCATGATGCGAGAAAGGCGAGTCGAGGATGTCGAAAGGCTCGTGAGGGAACACATTCTTAGGGGAATGGCGGCTGTCCTTGATCAATACGACAGGCAAAAAGTTGATCCATTGACCTGAATTGCGGTGAATGGAAGGGAAATTATTATGAAAGATAAAAAGAGAATACGTATCCTCATAGCAAAACCAGGTTTGGACGGACACGACCGCGGGGCTAAAGTCGTTTCCTTAGCATTGCGAGACGCTGGAATGGAAGTTTTATATTCGGGGCTTCATCAGAGTGTTGATCTGATAATTGCCGTCGCAATTCAGGAGGCGGTAGATGTAATTGGTTTAAGCATCATGACTGGGGCTCATCTGCCAATTTGCGCCAGACTGATGAAAGAGTTGCAGGAGAAGAATTTGACCGACATCTTTGTCGTTGCTGGAGGAGTAATCCCCAAAAACGATATTCTCAAATTGGAGCAAATGGGGGTAAAGGGCATTTTCCCCGGCGGTACTCGATTCGAAATCATAATTGATACTATTCGGGCGTTGTTCTAAGGGAGGACTCTATGGGTGTTGCAAGATATATAAAAAATAAAGCGGATGCCGTTGAAAAGGTTATCTACCAGTCGGGAATCGAAGTTAAGCCGTTCTATGGTCCCAAAGACCTCGAAGCTGCTGGTTTCGATTATGAAGACGACTTGGGAGATCCAGGTCAATATCCATTTACACGTAGTCTTCACCCCCAGGGGTATCGATCTAGAGCATGGACTACACGCCAATATACTGGTTTCGGCACACCCCAGGAAACGAATGAGCGTTTCAAATACATGATAGCCAATGGGCAAAACGGGCTAAATGTGGCTTTCGATCTTCCTACTCAGATGGGCTATGATTCGGACAATCCTAAGGCTGAAGGAGAGGTTGGTCGGGTTGGCATGGCTGTCGATTCTCTCCAGGACTTTGAGATAGCATTTAGGGATATACAATTCGACCGCATTGGATCTGGTTTGACAATAAACGCGGTGGCCAGCGTAATGTTGGCCATGTACCAGGCGACCGCCGAGAAATATGGATATTCTAAAGAAACAATCAGTGCTACACCTCAAAACGATATCTTGAAAGAGATGATAGGAAGAGGGGCGTGGATCTTTCCTGTGGAACCGAGTGTGAGATTGGTTTGCGATACCATTGAATATTCCGTCAAAGAACTTCCCCGCTGTAACCCTGTCAGCGTCTGCGGTTATCACATTCGGGAATCAGGAGCCACACCGAGTCAGGAAGTGGGTTTCGCTTTTGAGATAGCCAAGACCTATATTGACAATCTTACAGAGCGTGGCTTGACGCCTGATGACTTTGTGGGCCGTTTTTCTTTCAATCTAAATGTTTTTGGCAACTTGTGGGAACAAATCGCTAAGTTCCGAGCGGCTCGCAAGCTTTGGGCCAAACTGCTCAAGGAAGAATATAAAGTTAAAGAGAAGAAAAACCTGTTCCTACGTGGTTTATTCGGTGGTGGCGGTAGTGGCCTGACCAAGGAACAACCGGAAAATAATATAATCCGAGGGGCTTACTATGGTCTGGCTGCAGCGCTCAGCGGCGCTCAAACGACGGCGCTGTGTTCCTTTGACGAGGCATTCACAATACCCACACCAAGAGCTGCATTATTGTCACTTCGCACTCTTGAGATCCTGATGGAAGAAGTGGGACTACGAGATACCGTCGATCCACTTGCGGGCTCCTATTTTGTCGAAACCATCACCAAAGAGATGGAAGAGAAAATTATCAATGAAATGAAGCGTGTCCAAAAAATGGGCGGTATGGTTCACGCTATTTCCTCTGGGTACATCCAGCGTGATGTGGCAAAACAGGCTTATGAATTTGAGAAAAGTCTGCAAAACGGTGAAATCATCAAAGTCGGCGTCAACAAATACACTGAGGGTGAACAACCGGATGTGGACCTCCATGAATACGACGATTCATGGGTCGGAACACAAATTTCCAGACTTAAAGCCTTAAAACGAACCCGTGACAATCGGGAAGTCAATAGGTCACTAAAAGCTCTGGAAAAAGCGACAAAATCTAAAAACAACGTAATGCCATCCCTTGTAGACTGTTGCCGATCTTATGCCACGGTTGGGGAAATGTCTGGAGTGTTCCGGGATGTTTTCGGAGAGTGGGATGAGCCTTGCTTATTCTAATTTGACTCCCATAGTGATTCCAGGTCAGGAGGCAAAAGCGAATACTTTCATATC
>JAJYDQ010000037.1 GCA_021777225.1 Deltaproteobacteria bacterium | reverse complement strand
TTTTCAAGATCTTGAACCGATTTTATGAATCCAAGTCCCCGAATACTGTATTCCGCTCCATTTACCTCAATGACCCCGGCGCCAACGTCGATATTCGACATTTGTACCGCTGAATAGACTTCCGGTAAGGTTACGTTGTGAGCCCGCATTGCGTCCGGGTTCACGTCAACCTGGTACTCTTTGACGTATCCCCCTACGGAAGCGACTTCGCTCACCCCACCTGCGGATTGAAGGGAATATTTGACGTAGTAATCCTGAATGGTCCGCAATTCGTCCAGCCCGAAACCCTCTCCCTCTACTGTGTACCAAAAGACCTGACCTAGAGCGGTTGCGTCGGGACCTAAAACGGGTTGGACTCCTTCAGGTAATGTGCCTGGCTGCAGCGAATTCAATTTCTCAAGAATCCTGGACCTTGACCAGTAGAAGTCTATGTTCTCTTTGAAGATTATGTAAATTGTGGAAAATCCGAAGAAAGAATCGCTTCTGATTACCTTTACGCCGGGCACACCGAGTAAAGCGACTGTCAACGGATAGGTTATCTGGTCCTCAATATCTTTAGGGGATCTTCCTTCCCATGTTGTAAATACGATCTGCTGGTTTTCTCCAATGTCCGGAATTGCGTCTACGGGGACTGGGAACCTTGGTAACCATGAAATATTCCAGTCAAAGGGGGCGACCGAAATCCCGCCGAGAAGGGTGAAGCCCAGGACTAGAACCATAAACAGCTTATTTTCTATCCAGAAGCGCATGAATTTGGAGAAAAGCCCCTCGCGTTTTTCATGCTCATTTTCAGATCTTGAAATAATCGAACCCATGTTTCACCGCCATACGCTTTAAGGCTTGTCTGGAGAAATCTTTTCGACCGATTCGGCGCACTCAGATTTTTTCCCATTGGTCTCGGAGTCTGTTTCATAAACGGGGTTTGTTTTGTCCGTTCCTTTGCCGATCCAGTAAAATCCTTCGCCATCAAAGGCTTTTGGACAATAATAAACGGTCAAATCGGAATCTGACATTTGGCCGAATGTCATCAAAGTCTTAACCGCCGCCTCCGAAAGAGAATTGAAAAAACGGCGTTGATCAATTGGGTCCCGAGCATTTGTGATTTTGGCGCACGCAGCCAAAATCCCGTTTGATAGCTGATTCCATTTCCTCTTTGATTTCGAGTCAAGAATTGAGCTATCTATATTTTTTAGGGCTTCGATTAGCTCTTTCCCCGATGAAATTGCGGATTCCGAATTCTTTTCTTTGATGGTGTCTTTCAACTTGAGGTAATCAACATAAATTTGGGTCAACCCTGCGACAAAACCCTTGGGTGCGGTTAGTTTTTCGACAGTCTCTTCACCTGATTTTTCTTCGGTATTTGGGTCAAGCGGTGGTTTATTTTCCACGGAAGCCATATTTTCCATCGGGGCCATCATGCTGGTTTTCCCCAAGATCTGCATCGTGCTGTCAATCTTGAACGCCCCTTTGGTCACAACCCGCTCGCCTTCATTGAGTCCCTTGTCCACGATGTAATGGTCTCCAACGCGCGGCCCCAGCGTAACTTCGCGCAACTCATAAGTCGGGCTGGAAGCCCCAGGGACCTCCACGTAAACTATCGAGCGTTTACCCGTGATAAGAGGCGCAGTATTAGGAATTAGCAAGGGTGGTCTTGAATTTTTATCGTCTGTGTAACCATAGAATGAAGCGGGTTTCAATGGCATTTTACTGTCCGGACATATTCCGGGGGTAGAACTGGCTTCGTCTCTAGGGTGGACAGGGCAAATATATTTTCCAGACCACTCCGGCTTGACAACCCTGCCTTGATCATCCAGTTCAGCTTCCAGTTCTGCACTGACAAACATTCCAGGTTTCAGAAGATAGTCAGGATTAGGGGCCTCAACCCTAATTTTTACTGACCGAGTTTTCTTGTCCAAGGTCGGATCTATGAACAGCACCTTGCCTTCAAATGTCTTGCCCGGAACGGAGGGAGTAGTGAATGTGATGTCCTGACCGTACCGTATCCAGGGAAGGTCGGTTTCGTACGCGTCCATTTTGACCCATACGTTAGAAAGGTCATCAATGACAAACATTTCGGTTCCTTCTTTTACAAACTGTCCAAGGAGAGCGTTCTTTTTTGTCACGATGCCACTGATTGGAGCTTTGAGCGTCACATAAAGGGTGGGACGCTTTTGGGACTCAATCCTGTCGATTTGTTCACGATCCAGTCCATATTGTATCAGCTTCTCTTCCGCTCCCTTGATCAGCGACGTGTCATTTGGATCGCTCCTGATTGTCTCAAACAATTCGACTTGACCTTTGATCAGAGTAGGACTCCATATTTTGACCAGAGGATCACCTTGGTTAACCTTTTCACCTGTATAGTCGATGTAAACGGCGTCAAGTCTGCCATCGATGCGTGAAGTTATTACGGCGGACCGAGTTTCATCTTCGAATACCATTCCGACCATTGATACTATCGCTTTAGCTCGACCCCTTTTCACTTTCGTGGTTTCGATTTCCGCAAGTTTCTTCGCGGTCTCAGACAGCGTCAGCGTTTTGAGGTTGGATCCATTTGTTGATTCCGAATTGTCGTCTTCAACTGGGATTAGGTCCATACCGCAAATAGGGCATTTGCCGGGGCCGGGCATGCGGATCTGAGGATGCATCGAGCATGTCCACACCGTAGCGTGATCGTGGTCATGGGAATGTTGTTTATTCGTCGGGGTCCCCCCCTCACGGTCAACTCGAACGTCATGGTTTACTGGCGTATTGGCAGTATTTGCAGGCGTCCAAATCCTGGAAGATAAATATCCGATTAAGAAAGACGCCAAAATCAATCCTATTGCTAACAATACTTGCTTCTTTTTCTGACTGGTTTTCGAATCTACCGTGTTCATAGGCCCTCCGTGCTATACAGCAAGTTTGATGGGAGCTTTTACGGTTCTAAGGCGTCCATCAGCTACTTCTGCTATTCTGTGAGCGTATTCAGCGTTGGTCCTGCTATGAGTCACCATTACTATTGTTTGTCCCTCGCAATTCAGTTTCATTAATAGCTTCATTACTTCAGCCGAATTTCTCGAATCGAGGTTGCCGGTCGGTTCATCTGCAAAGAGTATTGGTGGTTCGTTTACAACAGCCCTAGCTATGGCGACTCGTTCCTGTTCACCTCCGGAGATCTGGCTTGGAAGTCGGAAACACTTGTCTTTTAAGCCTATCCTTTCCAGCGCCGCAAGGGCCAGTTTCTTCTTCTCCTTTTCAGAGTGATGTGTGACTGCTAGAGGTAACTGGACATTTTCAATTACATTCAAGTAAGGAACAAGCTGAAAAGATTGAAAAATGAAACCCATGAATTCACGTCTGAAATCGGCCAATTTGTTTCGTTTCAAGGAATAGATATCTATTCCTTCAATTTTTATGAATCCACTAGTTGGGCTGAGCAAGCCTCCCAACATTGAAAGCAAGGTGCTTTTCCCGGACCCCGACTCTCCCATAATTGAAATGAATTCACCCTGTTCAATTGATAGATCAATGGAGTCCACGGCGACTATTTTAGAGTTGTTTTCTCCAAATTCTTTCCGAACATTTATCGCTTCTATATAGTTCATAATTGTCTCCTAAAGGGTGCGTAGCGCTTCACTAGGGTCCATTGCCGCAGCGGATCGAGCAGGATAGAAAGAGGCTAGCAAGCCCACCAAAACTGCAAGAAATACCGAACCGACCGCCATGGTGTAATCAATCGTTAAATTCGGAGCATGGTCCGAAAGGGCCCTTAAGGTCCCATATGTCACCCCGACTCCCACCAGATAGCCCAACAGGCCGGCTGAAAAGGAAACCAGAAAGGCCTCGAGCAATATAATTTTCATTATGTGAGAACTACGGAAACCAATAGCGCTAAATATCCCAATTTCTCGTGTCCGTTCATTAACGCTTCCCATCATTGTGACGAATACAACCATAGCGCCGACGAGTAACACAAGCCCTGAAATCCCAAGCGAGAATCTTTGAAAATGATTTAGGGTGTCCATCCTGCCGGCCACTACCTGCTGGACCGCAGTTACTTTACCAGTCGGAATAATGGCCGAGATTTGGTTGACGATGTCAGAGATCGGACAGTTTTTACACAATGCCGCAATCTCAACCATTGAAATCTTGCCTTCCTTTCCGAAGATTTTCTGGGAGACCGGGAGCGGCATAAAAACCAGACTGTCATCCTGAGATCCTGTAGTATCCAGGACGCCCGAAACCCATAATTCGGATCCTTTTATATCCAATCTTGAACCAACGTTCACCGCGAGCTTTACGGCGGCCTCACGGCCCAAAATCACTTCGGAGTCTGACTTCGGGGTGGTTCCATTAATTACCCACCACTTTTTCAATGCAAGTTCAGAAGGAAAATCAACACCTACCGCAAGGGCTTTTTGCCCATTCATTTCAAAGACGTCGAGAACCTTGGGGCTTACCAGCCTTATATTGGCCGCATTGTCGATCGTTTTTATCTTGGCCAGGTCATCTTGTGAGATTTCCTTCTGATCAAAGGACAAACCCCCTAGATCAATGCCACCATAGTTCAGTGAAAGTCCTTCAGATTTAGGTATAATAAGAATATTCGCTCCGAATTCGTCCATCTTATGGACCATATCTTCGGCCAGGGATCGTGTTATCGATAACAGAGCCACAACAGAGGCTACACCAACGAGTAACCCCATAACCAGAAAACATACTTTGGCTTTCCGGCGCCTCAGATTGTTAATTGCTATGTTATGCAGCTTCATTAGTGAGTCCTTTCTACTGGAAGTATTTTGCGCCGGCTAATACGTCTTGCTGAGTGATCAAGACCCTGCCATCTCTCAACGATCTGTTCAATGCAGAAGGGTTGCATCCGCCAGTCACCTCGTTGACTTTGTCGCTCCTAAATTTACGGCCACAGTTGATACAGATCATATTATTACCCTGTTGGTTGTACCCCTTTTGCGCTCGATAGCAGACTCCGCATGCGTCGAATGCCGCCCTGATGACACCATCGGAACTTTTGATTACAAAAAACCGTATGAATTGATTCGGTGACACTTTGTAACTGAAATGTCTTGCTTTGCCGTCCTGAAACTCTGAAACCGGAAAAGAAAAGACACCGGCTTGGGGCTGAACATCAATGGCGGCGACGGTAAAATTTCCGGCGTATGAGTTTGTTTCAGCAATTAGAGAAATGACGGCCAGGGTGATTAGCATGAAAACTATGGACAAAGTGGCGATTTCAATTAACGTGCTGATTTTTTTCATTTTGGATTTACCTTTCTTAATTAAAATAGATTAATATCAATATGTTAATTAATTGGGCTGAGTTATGAGGCGCTTAAGGTCCGTGTCTGACGCTATCATGCGTGGCCAAAATACTTTCCATTCATCTTGCCCTGCTATCACATAGATTTTTTGGCGGATGTTTGAGTCAAAAATTTTTACGTTGGAGGCTTTGAAGAGACCGCCGATCAATTCTACGGCCTTTTGACGGCGCTGAGCAGGGGCCTGGACTTCCGCCGGAATTTTTTCTTCGAGCAGTTTCAGAATCCCAAGGCGTTGTCCAACCACTTGGGTGAATTTCTCAAAAGATCCGAATTGATCTTTGACCTTCTGTTTGAAGTGGTCTTCGGTCATGGCCTGACGACCCATAATTTTTTGTATTTCGGTTTCCACTTCCTGAGGCTGAACAATCACGTTCTCCTTATCCGCCTCCTGCAATAGGATTTCTTTTCCAACTATTGAAAAAAAGATTGAAGATAAATCTAAGGATTTAGATGGATTGAAATCAACATCAAAAGGGATCTTGAGGTCGGCCATCAAGATAGGTCTGCCGTTTACTCCTGCAACTACTAAGTCCTTTTTACCAACAGAAGCAGGTTTGAAAAGACCGTCCGATTTGACATGATACCCCGCTTTCTCTATCACCTGTTCGATTTGCTCGGAGGATGTCTTTCTGTCATAGAATTGTACTGTTATTTCTCTGCCGGCGAGACTAATATCTGCGCCAACCACTCCATGCGTCTTTTCAGTCGCTTCTTTAATAGTCAGTACACAAGCAGGGCAAGTCATATTGTTCACAGTAAAGCGAGACGTTACAAGATCACCGGAAAGCATTCGATAAACGAAATGGCCGCCGGTACCCGCAACTGCAAGGACCGCAAACCCCGCTAGTACTTGCTTTAGTGTTCGGCTAGTTACCTTCTTGTTTTTGTCTTGTAAAGTATTGAGAGAAATCTTCTTCATTTGTCTTTCGTCAGACATATTTTGACTCCTTGGCAGATACTATTCTTTAATAAAACTGACCGAGATCTTTTTACTAGATCCTGTTCAGTTCAATAAAATGTGTATAATTAATATGTTATAATATAGATGCTAAAGACGAATCTATGGAATCAAATACGAAGAGAACAATTCAGGAGGTAAGTTTGATCAGGAGGTGAAATGGTGGGTTCTTCAAAGGAACGCTGAATCTGGTTCCTAGTAAGCATGACCGAGTTAACGAGAATGGACGAAGCCGAGTCAGACTTGTCAACGCGATCGCAGTTGACATTCTCGGATATTCCAACCAATTGAAGATGCTTAAGACAGGAGCAGTGACCGCGATTCAAATTTGTCGTCTTTGTGAAGGCGTAAGCCGGTTCATTGGACGGTTGGCGCATACCGCAGCAACTTTGCGCTTGAGTCCCTTTGTTTGAACAACATGAATCAGATTGAGATGAAGACTGATCCTCGTCCCGGGTGTCACCCAGGCAGGAATGAGCCATGGTTTTGCAACAGCAGGGGATAGCGGAAGAAGGCGACACCGTCATCCCAACGAATGACACACAGTAAAAAATAACAAGAATCTTTTTTAACGCCTTCATTTGGAGCCTTTTTGCATTCTTTACCAACTTAGTCTAGTTCCAAATATCCTTTTGTCAAGCGGTTTGTTTTAATGTCTATGAATATTGCAATTTTTGTTGATTGTCCGGGATCAGCCGAGGTATCCTTTCGATTATTACAACTCAACTTTCTATATACTACCTATCGAACGTCGAAATCCCGCGTGGGTCGAAAAGTTTTTTTTGAATGAGTTCTTGCTCGATTATCCCATTACAGGATAAATTGTGAATCGGAATCACAAATTGAAAGAGAGTTCGAAATATGGGTTGCGCATCTCCCAATCCTTTTCATTGGAAAGATCTCGCCGATAGACCTGTTGATAAGGTTTGCGCTCAACCGGGCGTGAGTCTTGCAACGGATGGGCTTTCGTATGAAGTAAAATTCCTGGATTCGACCTACCAGGTTGACCCTTCAAATTGTCGGATTACGGAATTATATCCTGACCCTTCCAGGCTTCTGGCGGAAGAGTTTCAGATCTTGCTCATAAGATATCTGGTGGCGGACTACGGGGGGCCGGTGTCTGACCGGGAGATAAGTGAAAAAGACCTGCAAGGTGGGGTAACGTTCTTTCAGGGACCTCACGCTCTACATGTTGAGCCGATTATAAAAGCTTACGGAGCCGATCCTGAAGCGTTCGAATCGCGTGCCCTCGAACTGGGGGCCAACCCTGGATCCTACGGTGACAAGAGTATGAAGTTCTGCCCCTTTCCGGAGATCCCGGTAACATATATTTTGTGGAAGGAGGACAAAGAGTTTCCTGCTTCAGTCAATATCACGTTTGATAAATCCATAGAAAAATGGTTTTCTCTTGATATGATATTTACCCTGGTACTGGTAGTGACAAACCGGATAGTAAATCGTTTTTGATTATTAATGTATCTCGCATTTGCCAACTGAATGCCGGGCTGATTCTGGCAGGGAGCCCAGGCGTCTATCTCAACGTGGCAAAACATGTTGAGTCAAACCAGATTTCATTCCTCAACTATTGCCACTATGGCCAAAGAACAGTAACGACTAGAATAGTTCCATAGCTCAGTCTCTCTTTCTGTACGGTTCCAGCAGGTTTTTTCGTCATACTTCGCAATGGTAATTAAAACATGTGTCAGAAGGGGACGCGTGTAATTAAGTTCAAAAAAATTTTTCGAATTTCTTTTATGTGTGTCCCTGGATGGCGCACGTTGCAATTATGATCCTGAAAAACTGCAAGTAGAAAAACTATGAGTATGCCGTATGATGGACCCGAAATTTACGATCCACCTATTCACATCAGAAAGAGAGAAAACATAATGTCGTATATCAGGTATCTGTGGTTAAAATTCAACCTCGATCAGACTATTTTAGTCTACAAGGATATCCGCCACAAAGACCTTAATAGGCTAAATGACTCTGTGGATAATCTGATAAAAATTGGTAAAAAGCCCCACAAGTCTCTCCATCAATTCATCAATACCATCCTTGGGGCGCTATTATTAACGCTAATTCCCACTATAACCATAGCCTACACCAGCGGCGAATATCGCGATAAATATGGCGGATATGCCGGCAGTTGGGAGGGCGACGGCCATCAGAGGATATACAAAGACGCTTATGGTGATTACGCTGGATCCGCTGAACGTGACGGCGATGGTTGGACCTTTAAAGATGACGAAGGCGGCTATGCAGGGTCATCCACTGGTGATTCTGATAGAAATCCTTTTGTGGGTAATGATGACGATTAATATTTACTGCCAAATGCGCGGCGAATCATTACGCATAGCCGCCAGACCCATCAAGGACTTTTATAAGAGACGCCAAACAATCTCATCGCATTGAGTCGGCTGGATTTATGCAATTTTTGCGATGAAATTTACAAAATCTCGACCGGACATAGCAGCAGGCAGCAACTTACCATCCTGTTCGTAAATCAATACAGTTTCTTCAATTATGTCACATAGCTCAGCAAAGACGGCCTTGGCGTCTGAGCCATGACAACCTCCGTAGAACAATTCAGGACAACTACCTACAAAACATCCATCCTCATCAGACCACTCAACTATTTTGAGATACCTATCACCTCTGCTCATTTCTTGGACTCCTCAATAGCCAGGCGTATCGCTCTTTCCTGATAGTGTAGGGCGTCATCGCCTATTTTTCCTGAAACAGTCACTGGCTTTCTAACGTTAGGATGGGTAAAATTCCTGTGACTTCCTTTCCCTCCTCTGTCAACAAATCCGGCCTTCTTTAAATCCTCTATAAGGTAGCGTATTTTTCTCGGCACTCTGAATCCTATTCGGGAAATCAGTATGTTTACTATTTCTCAATGTTACATTGATCGAGCCGGATTTTCAATGATTCGGCTCAGAACGTATGTCCTTATCTGGCACACGTACGGAATATAATTGGGGTCATCATGACGACAAGGAGGTCCCAATGACTGTTCGACTAAGCGATTTTTTGAGTCAAATCCGGTTAGGCGCTAAACACAACGATCCTGGTAGCGCCAAAATCTGAAACTGTTATACCGGTGTCCTGCGTTGAACAAGGGAGATGGTCTTACCTGTCCGAAAGGTTCTCCAGCCAGTCCAGATCCATGAACGCCTATCTTAGAAAAAGGAAATCTGAAACAGTCAATCTGAACCTTCGGGAAAACGGGAATTTCAGGTCAAATCAGAGCGTAGCCTGGGATGAAATTGAGGACAAATATAGACGAATGGCGTCAGAACCCTCCCCTACCATGGCCATGGCTGATCTCTATGAATCCTACAGGGAAGCCGCCGCAGCCTATCAGTCCTCTTTTCGGCCCGTGACCAACCAGACCCTTCTCTTGGGACCAAAATTGTACAACGAGACCGCAGGAAAATACTTTAGAGAACTTTTTTCGCTAAACAACTATCACAATTTGTTTTATGGTAAGAAGTCCACAAACGAGTAATTAGACGCTTTGTAACGGTAATCGAATCGGGACCAGAACGCTATTGCTGTCAGCAAAAGAGATATTCGTTTTGGTCGGTGGCAGAAATCGAACAGGAAAGGGACATCCTGCAGGCAGTGCACGAATTATCCGCAGAATTTGTAAGTTATGAAATGATAACGCAGGTGGCTTAGCAACACGGATTGTTCACTGTTACAGATGATCCCAATGATCTTTCCCCTGTGGAAAAGCTCTTGTTCAAGTTCATTCAGAGAGCGGCCCGTCGCTTGGCAAGGGAGAAATGTGTAGTTCAAACCGGTTTGGGGTCCAATAATTGGACAATTGCATCCGAGGGCATCGACAAACTGAGGCATTTGAGGGAAAATTCATAAGAGAAATACGAAAGGCTGCGCTTTTGATGAAGGCCATTCAACGTCGTTTTTTGACCGGCGTCTAAGCAACAAGTGCTAGTATAAACCAAAACTCCGGGTGTCTGTTTGACAAGGTCAAGAATCCACAAGGCGCTATTTATGACTTTGACGATGATGAGTGATTCTTAGGATCTTAGCCAACCACACTTCAGCAAATGGTCCTTGCGCCGAAATAAAATTGACCCCTGTCTGAATAAAATATAGGATTATTCCTACCAATAGACGTTAATGAGCTGAAGACGGGACAATTAGAAATTTCAGATTTGAAGGGGGTAATTTCGATGGCCGTGAATTATCGGAGCGGGATAGCGATTTGTTGTTTAGTTTTGATCGCGATTTGCTGGTCAGGAAAAGCCATAGCAGAATTGAGCTTTGCAGGAACCACCAGAACTTCGGAACAGGTGTCGATCTTTCCGCATGTTCCAAGCTCTCCCTCATCTGCCGGTGCGTCGCGGTTTGATCCCGCCATTTATGTAGGATACATGAGCCCGGGAAATGGGGTCAGAGCCGGCTATACGGGACTTGTACTGCCGGGCACGTGCGTATCTTCATATTTTGTCTATAATCTTCAGGGTATAGTGTTAGCCGCGCAAAAGCCCATCAATGTCTCCAAAAATCTGTCCGTGCAACTCGGTGGATCATATCTCATCGCTATGAAAACCAACGCTGACCAGGAAATCACATGGCTCACATTCCCACCGGGTGTTCGTGAATGGGATTGGACCAGGAGTTCCCTTTACGCTTTGCAGGCCGAGATAGATTATTGTGCTGGATCAGGCCTCAATTTGGTAGGTGGTTTTCGGTGGGAATCCCTGGTTACCAATTTCGGAGATCCCAATCCCAATTATTATTTTACGGCTTCGGGCATGGAATCAGCCTTGTCTGTGGCCAGTTATCAACCGTTCATAGGCGCTGAGATCGAACAGAGATCAAGAGTTGGCAAGGCGTTACTGAGATTGATTGGTTTTCCAGTTATGTTGGGTTCGATCGAACACTTCAACACATGTAATAACAGGGGAGTACCTTTTGCGCATGTGGGAAACAACAATGTCAATAGCGGCTATTTCATTGAGGCTACCGGTGAGATTGGTTTTATGAATTCCGGGGCTTCTGAATTGTCGGGGTTTTTGACCTGGGAATCCTATCGCGGGACCTGTACAATGAACCTTGAGCGCAGGGACGCAGGACCACCAGAAACAATTACGTCCGCTAACGTAGACTTCTTGTACGAACGATCCAATCTAATCTTTGGAGGCAAAATTTCTATTCCATTCAGCTCCTCCCTGCTGAGTGGCAACATATTCTAACCCGGATTAAATTTCTATTATCCTTAGAGGAGCCAACAAATGCCCTACGTCATGGTGAAAATGTATCCTGGAAGAACGGAAGATCAGAAAATGCGCCTAGCGGAACAAATTGCCCTGGACGTTGTAAACATAGCCAAATGCCCCATGGACGCCGTCACTGTCTCTATCGACGAAGTTGCCCAGGATGATTGGGAACAGGAAGTCGCCAAACCGTTCATATTGAATAATGAAGCGAGTCTTTACATAAAAACGGGAAAGAGTCTTAAGAAATAAGTCATTTTCATCATGTTTATTCCAATATTGTCTTGAAGGCTTTTTCGACGGCTACAATGTGCTCTTCGGTATTGAAAAGTCCCAAGCTGAATCTCACGCTACCGTGGGGCGTTGTGCCCAAATCCTCGTGCACGAGAGGGGCGCAATGCAGGCCGGTGCGAACCGAGATATTGAAGTCGCCGTCCAGAATAGCGCCTAAATCCGCAGGGTTCATGCCTTCTATGTTTAACGTGAGTAGCGGGAGATGATTAATCAAACTGTCACAGCAATAGAGACGCAGCCTTTTGAGGGCTGACAAACGGTCGCGTAACTTGTTCAAAAGATCCATTTCATGACGGTAAATGTTCTCAATTCCAACTTGCGAAATATGCGCTAACCCCGCCGAAAGGCCAATAATCCCAAGAACATTTATCGTGCCGGCTTCGAGACGGTAAGGATAGTCCGAAGTTTGGAAAAGACTGTAGGAATCGACTCCAGTGCCTCCAAAGCGGCTGGCAGGAATATCCAGGCCATCCCTGAGCGCCAGGCCTCCAATACCGGTGGGTCCCAACAGAGACTTATGCCCAGTAAACGCTATTGCGTCCACGTGCCATGATTTCATATCTACAGGAATGATCCCGGCGCTTTGAGATACGTCAATGGCAAACGCTACACTTTGTTCATGGCAAATACGCCCTATTTCCTGAACTGGCTGAATAGTCCCCATAACATTGGAAGCGTGATTAATTATTACCAAAGAGGTCTTAGGATTAATGGCCTTCTTGACATCATCCGGGTCAATAAAGCCTTGAGAATCAAAAGGTACGAGGTCCAAACTAATGATTCCATGTTCTCTGAGGTGGTGTAAGGGCCTGAGAACAGAATTGTGTTCAAGCCTCGAACTGATAACATGGATCCCGGGTTCAGCCAGTCCCAGGATCAGGGTGTTTAAAGCGTCTGTGGCGTTGTACGAAAATATGACCCTATTGGGATCGTACCCAGAAAAAAAATCTGTAACCTGGCGCCTTATACCGTTCACCAGTTCTTCCGCCCTAACCGCCAGGTCGTAGCTACCGCGTCCCGGCGATACCCCGAAGCGTTTGTAATCCTCCAACATGGCGTGAATAACTTCAGGAGGCTTGGGGAAACTAGTAGCGGCGTTATCTAAATAAATCGTTTCCGGATACATAAATTCAACAGTTTTTTGGATTCGGCAACCCTGCTATGCGTCGCGCTCCAAGCCTGATGCCGGTGGGAAACATCTTCTCGATCTGCGTCATGTTCAAACCTACGCCCTTTTTTAACTCGCTGTTCAACGGAGCCTTACCCATTGTCAGGTAGTAATTTCTGAGGAAACGTATGACTTGCCAGTGAGAATCATTTAGCTCAGGTAAACCTTGCCCCTGAGCTATTTTCTTCGCAATGGTTTCGTTCCACGATTCAGGATTGTTAAGGAATCCCTCTTCGTCAAACAACGAATTCGGACCCTTCTGATCGTCGATATCAGGCTCCGGAACTTCAGGACAATCACCCTTAATCACGGCGTCTGTCCTCTTAACTTACTCCTGGCTTCAAAGATTCAAGGACTCGTTCGGGGGTAGCCGGAAGGTGACAGATGCGGGACCCTCCTGTGGCGTTCTGAATAGCGGAAACTATTGCCGCCGCAGTTGGTAATAGAACAAATTCTCCCACGCCTACCGCTCCCAGTGTGCCTCGTTTACGATGTGTCTGAAGGAGGATTACGTCAATGTCAAACGCTGTCCCCATGGTTGGAAACTTGATTCCTTTCCAATCAGTAGTCAGACCATGAACGTAATGCTCACGGAGAGCCATCCCCGCGCCCATATCCACTCCACCTTCGATCTGCCCTTCAACTATCATCGGATTAATGATGGTTCCAGGATCAACAACAGCAGTTATCTTAAGGATTCTGACGCCGCCTGTCTCAATGTCAACCTCAACTTCAGCCATTTGAACGCCATGAACACGGGATTCGAAAGGTGAGCCCTGACCCGTTTTATTATCCAGGAACGTGGTTTCAGAGATCCTGGAACCCAGGTACCTGGTGGGTTTTCCTGCTGCGACAAGCGCATCGTAAGAAGCGGCTCCAACTTCTGCCATTCCGGCCTTGAGGGCTTCTATGGCTTTTACCATAGCCCCGCCGCTCATATATGTAACACGGCTACCCGAGGCCGAGCTAGCGTCGGGAGTCCTGTCCGTGTCCCGGATGACCAGACGAATTTTTTCTGGAGGTATATTGGTCAGGTGAGAAGCTATCTGTGTAAGCATAGCGTCGTTCCCTTCCCCTGGGTCGGCGATGGACCCGTAAACCGTGAGTCCTCCGTCGGGGTCGATTTCCACGGCCACATTCGACCTGTCAGGGCCGCCTCTACCTATGCCAAAACTTCCTCCGGCGATTCCAACACCTCGTCTGATCTTACCTTTCTTCTGATCGGTAGATTCTTTGAGGGCCCTTTGATAGTGCGGTCTTAGAGCCTGGAGGCACCCTGGATAGGGCCACTCTTCCACAATCTGGCCCGTAGATATTGATTTGCCTGGTTGCAAAGAGTTTGACAGGCGAAATTCCAGAGGATCCATGCCAATTTTGGCGGCCAAAAGCTCAATGGCCGACTCCAAAGCAAAGTTGACTTGAGGTGGACCCGCTCCTCTAGCGGCTCCACCCCAAGCGTTATTAGTGTAAACCAACTGACCTTTAGCTCGGACATTCGGAATATCGTATGATCCGCTGAGCATATACAACGCCCGGTTTAGGACCGATTTACCCGCAGACGTGTAGGCCCCGTTTTCGACTGTAAAATCTATAGCGTATGCCGTAAGCTTACCTTTGTCGTCGACCCCGAGACGTGTCTTCATTTCGAATGGGTGTCTCTTCGTGGTTATTTGCATTGACTCCGCTAGTGAACACACATACCGCACGGGACGCTTAAAATGAAGAGCTGCAGCCCCCGCAATACCCTCTGCCGTGATGTCCATCTTCATTCCAAATTGGCCGCCAATAAATGCCTGCTCGTAACGCATATTGTTCCAGCCTAGGGCTTCCTGTAATACCATCAAATGATAATGGATATAAATGCTGCGTCCTATTACTATAAGTTTTGGATCTTCACCTTCTTCAGCGGGTTCAAGGTAGGCCACTGACGCTTCCGGCTCCAAAGCCGCCTGATGGATGAGTTGAGTTGAAAATTTACTCTCCACTGTTGCGGCTGCTTGCTTTAGCGCTTCTTCAGCGTTTCCTTTAATCTGAGGGTGTTCATAGCAAAGGTTAGGCGATTCATCATGAACCCTGGGAGACTCTGGCTTTAGGGCCTCCGAAGTTGTCGTTACGGCGGGCAGCGTTTCGTATTCTATTTTCACAGCTTCGACGCCGGCTAAAGCCTGTGCCTTGGTTTCCGCCGCTACTATTGCAATGGCGTCACCCAAGACGTGAATTTTCTTGTCACACAACAGTGGCTGATCTTCTCTAATCCGATTTGATCCCCTAATGTCACTGGCTGTCATTATCCCAATAACGCCGGGTATCTTCTCGGCATGAGAAGTGTCAACGGATTTTATTATAGCGTGCTGATGAGGACTGCGAACGACCGCCAATTCAAGCATGCCATCCATCCGGATGTCCGCAGAAAATTTTGCGGTACCGCAAGCCAGCGTCAAGGCATGGGGTCTAGGGCGTGACATACCGATTAGGCCGGCTGAAGCCTTTGGTCGTACCTGTTCAGGGGAAATTTCTCCTCTCAAGAATCTTGCCGCCAATTCTACCGCCTCAATTATTTTTTTGTACCCGGTACATCGACACAAATTCCCCCTGAGGGCTTTCATGATTTGTTCAGTTCCGGGATTGGGGGCTTTGTCGAGGAGAGCCTTGGTAGACATGACCATACCAGGTGTGCAAAAACCGCACTGAACTGCTCCAGCAAGCGCAAAAGCTTCCTGGATTAGATGAGGGTTTTCTGGTGTGCCAAGTCCCTCTATGGAAATGACTTCGGCTCCATCAAGATCAGCTACCTTTACAAGACAGGAATGTACTGCCTTGTCGTTTACTATTACTGTGCAAGAACCGCATTGTCCCTTTCTATCGCAAGATTGCTTGGTCCCTGTCAGAGAAAGTTTGTCACGTAATAAATCCACCAGGACTAGCTGGTAATCAACGTCCAATGTGTGTGGGACCCCGTTAATGGTTAGCTGAACTCTTTTCATAACAATTTCCTAATCAACGGATTGTTTAAAGACTTACGACCCGGAGTCGTTGCTCTTCACGGGCAACTTTTCTACCGGTTTCTGTTACAAACCATCCATCTATTTGTTGGCCAAGCCAATGCATGTGCGCCAAGGGATCGATTCCAAAGCGCTCAGGGTCGATTTTGAACGCTTCCTTAGAAAAACGCCATAGTTTATCTGCGTCTTTTACAATAGCGTCGTTAAAAGATAATGGGTTTCTACGGGAATCATGTCCGAGAATGATCTCAACTATCTCGTCCACCAAAGAAGCTTCGTATTCGAGCTTTTCCAGAATTTCGCGTGCTATTCGCGCTCCCTCAACCTCATGAATTCTGTTAGTCTCCATGTCTTTGGCTTTTGGCCCGAAAGCTTGAATCTGCAATTCTTCGGGTACCATTTTCCATCCTACGTCGTGAAGGATTATTGCAGGCATTACCACAGTCTCATCGCCAGGTTCAGAGTTCAGCAATCTCAAGGCGAACGCGCTTGAAACCTCCATATGAATTAGATTGTTTCGTGTGTCCAGGAATGATTCCGCCATCTCGCGTATTTCCTGAAACCGCGTCTGTGGATTTAGGAATTTCATTTTCCTCCAATGTCCTAAAAAATTCGAAGAAGGATTGGCTCGGAACTGGCCGTTATCTCATAAGATTTCAAGATCGGCTCAGCAGCGTACATTTCTTTAAACATTGCAACAAGTTTTTCATAATCACCGCTTTTTTCGTATGCGTCAACGTCAGCTTTGGTGTCCCATGCGGTGATGGAAATGCCATCGTTAACGCTATCCATGCACTCAAGTAGATGCACAAACCGAATCCCTTTATGGCCTTTGTGGGCGGAGATGACCTGTTTGTTGTAGATGTTTCGAAGGTCATCCATTTTTCCTTCTTTAACACGGAAGAACGTCATTCTGACGTACATTTTGAACTCCTTTCGTTCCCCTAAAAGCCTTTCATCATGTTTTGCATGAGTGAGGGAATTTCTATCCTCCCTGTAGGTGCCAGTATCCTGCTGTTGTAATCAGTAGCGAAATGTTTCTTGAGTCGCCGCACCAGTTTTCGAAACAACGAAGTATCGATACACTCTGCAATGCCCATCATGTTACGGGATGTGCATTCCGCAAGAATTCTAGGGCCTTCTCCTATGACCATGCGCCACGCCCCTGTCACAGGGACACCCAACTCTTTCATTCCCGGCATGCACTCGTTCTTAACAAAATGATAGTGCTCAGTTTCTTTACCAGGGATGATGTTATAATACTGGTTAAATTTCCATGCGCCTGTTTGAATGGCGTATGGCCCTTGAGTTACTCTTCCGCTGGATACATAAAGTTTACTCGAATATTTACATGTGAATTCGAAAAGTCCTTCCATGACAATCCTGTATTGTTCCGTAGACAGGATACGTCGTAGATAGTCCTGTTCCTCTACCGTGCCTACAACGATTATCCTGGGTCCCTGACCGACAGCCACGTAGAAACCGCCGAGAAGTTTCAGGCCCAGCTTTTCCATTGTAGGCACGTACTCTTTTGTCACGAATGCAGAGTAATCATCGAACCTTCCAGGAATTACGTCCCAATATTGAGTAAATAGGCTGGTCATTTCCGCCTCCTCCGCTAAAAAGCCATTGGCCCTGTTTACATTCTGAAGATCCTTGACATTAGGTCCGCCAGGTAAACTGACTCATCCTGCTCCACCTTGGAGTATTTGGCGGGACGGGCCTGCACCCAGTAAATGTTTTCAGGAAAAGGGAGGTCCTGATCTATGACCCATTCCATGTCCTGTGGAAGGTTGAAATAATTCTCAACATCTGTCGCAATCCTTACAATTTCAGATAACTCGTCAGGAGCCAAGCATGCCTCACACTGTAAGTGCTTGGGAACTTCAGCCACCCTAGTTCCTACTTGGCCATAACAAACCATTTTGTTTTTTGGGCTGATGGTGGTTTCGCAGGAGCCACTTGCCTTGTCAACAATAAATTGGTCCGGTGTGATTTCTCCGCTGACAACACTTTCGCCAAGTCCCCAGTTACCTTCCACCACCACCTTGTTCAAGTTTCCCGTCGTAGGTTGAACAGTGAGAACAACTCCGGCGCATTTAGCGTTCACCATTTTGAGCACGGCCACACCGATCGGGGCTTTTGCTATGTCCATATTCTTTTCAAGCCGAAAAGCGATTGCACGTGCGGTGAATGCGCTGGCCCAAACCTGTGTGACTTTTCTCTCAAGTTCGCTTTTGCCTCGCACATTGAGATAAGTCTCCATCTGACCGGGCATGCTGACCGCCCCACTGGATCGCACAGCCACCGCCAGATCAGGAATCCCTACCTGATGACAAAGGGTCTCGTAGCTGTGACGGAGTTCTTGGGCCATTTCCTTAGGCAAGCTCTTTGACTCAATTATTCGGCGTATTTCACGACTTGCTTCGACTTGTTTGCCAACCAGAGACATCATGGCCCTATTTTCATGGAAGTAGCTTTGAATTTCTTTCGCAGCGCCACTCTCTTCCATAAACTGCTCATAACCATCCACGGATATGGCAAAGCCTGGAGGTACCTTCATGCCAAGCTTTGTCATCTCTCCAAGGTTAGCGCACTTTTTCCCAACGAGGTCGTTAAAATCGGAGCCGATTTCGTCGAACCAGTAGATCCATTTCTTGGCCATTTCAATCCGATCCTTTCCGGAGAGAGCAGGTCCGGGTACAAAAACTACCCGAATCAATAGTTAAACTTTTGATCCTGCAGGCCTTGGATTACTTGTCGAGTATGTAAACAGCGCCCAGGTTAGCGTCGACCCTGATGCGTTGACCTGATTGAATCTTGGCGGTACCCTCAAACACGTTCATAACGACCGGAATTCCATATTCCCGGCCGACAATAGCGGCGTGTGAAAGGCTCGCTCCTCGGTCGACTACAACCCCACTGATCATTGAAAATACAGGGGTCCAGCTCGGTGAGGTGCTTACCGCCACAAGGATGTCCCCTTCTTTGATAAGGTGTAATTCATCCTCAGTTACGATAACCCTTGCCGTTCCTTCAGCCACACCCGGTGATCCGCACGTCCCGTACAGGTCGGCCTTCAGTTCAGGCCGTACTTGAGGCATGGAACCAACAACTACCTTAAGGGCAATAGGGTCATTTGATTTGACCAGGACGCCCATCGCTTGGTCCAAATCGAATCCCTCAGCTAAAATAGCCGGTGGATTGGGAGTTTTTTGCCATTCCAACCATTCGGAGCGTCGCCTGTCTACTATGTAACGGAGATCGAACTGGCCAGGATTGATTCCAGCGCGACGAACTTCATCGGGGATAAGAAAAAAGATGTCTTCGTGATCATCAATTGCGCCAGCCTTTACGAAGCGTCTTCCCATCCCTAGAGCGCTTCGGCGCATCATCGCATGTGTGTATAAATCAAGATAATGATCATGCTCCTCACTAAATATACCGCTTTTTTGAGCGAGACGCATAAGAGGTTCAAACCAAGCTCGTTGCTCGGAAGGAACCTTGGCAAGAATTTCTTTCTCTGTTTCGATTCTTTCAACGCTTATTTTCTTTCGCTCTTCGTCGAGATTAAATGCCCCCCCCTTTTGGATAAATTGTTTCACCATCGAAAGAGCCGGGGTAGGATCTTCCACCCAGGTGGGCAGGTTGATTTCGGACATTCGTTGCATACGCCAACCGTCTTCGTTAAGGAACTCTCTAAATTGTTTGAGGAAATTGTGGCCGCTATCTGATTCTTCTAGTTTCTCGCGAATGTCAACTTCTTCATTCTTTAGGAAGACGTCTTCAAGTCCCATGTCGGACGCGATCTTGGAAAACTCCCAGAGACGACGGTCAACCTGAAATACCTTGTTGTCGAAACCGGACACTATGCGATGAAATGACGGGGATGTGTCGTCTATCCCAACAAGTTCACGACACATATTTTCAAAAAGGATGTAGGCGGTATAAGTCCCGTACATCATATACATGTGTATTTCCCACATTCGCCTACAAGTATTGATAGTCTCCTCGAAGTTGTCCAGAAGTTCGATATTTGAAGCGGTATCTACGTCCAACTCTTTTAGCTTTTTATAACGTCCAAGAACTTCTTTTACGAAACCATTCCAAATCCCATCGTAATCTTTGATTAACGGGAGAATGGCCTTTCTAAACTCCACTTCTCGTCGTTGTTTTTCTTCTTCGCTCTTAACTAAGAGCAGAGTCAGATAGCCACCTCCATTCATGAAACGCCAATCCCATCCATGGACAGTAGGTAGAGACAACTTCTCAGCGCCGTATTGCATGCCGTGACGACAAAAATTAATCCAAAACCAGCCAAACATTGGGGTCCAAGGTGGGACAGAATGGGTAGCGTCCAAAAACCATGCTGGGGATTGAGCCAGATCGCGCTCCGCGTCGAATTCCAAGCCAGGTACAACATCGTAAACTTTCATGGGTTCTCTCTCTTCCTTTAAGGATTGTGAAACGGTTAATAGAACACTGTGAAATGACGATTGGCCCTGCTATATTTATCGACACTCGTCGGAGGGATCCACGAATACAATTCAGTACAAAGGGTAGGGGGAATCAAATTAGGTTTTCCCCGCAAACAGTAAGAAATTCGATGCAACAACAATATAAGTAAAAGAATAAACCAGCTCCGACGTCGGTGATATTACATGACTAGTGCATAGCCCTCCCTCCATCGACCAAGATTGTCTGGCCTGTTATAAAATTACTGTCATCTGATGCTAGAAAGGCGACTACTCCAACGAGGTCCTCCGGAGTTTCCAGTCTTTTCAAAGGTGTTTTACTGGTATCATATTTACCGACGTCTGCAATTGTCCGGCTCGCCTCAGTATCCGTGTATCCTGGGGCTACAGCGTTCACGCATATTCCATAAAGGCCAAGCTCTACGGCCAAAGCTCGCGTCAGCCCCACAACTCCTCCTTTAGAAGTTACATAATGGACAAACCCGTGGGAACCAGTGAAGAAAACCTCCGATGTCAAGTTGATTATTTTCCCTTTGCCTTGGGATTTCATAGTTTCGAAGACCGCTTTGGTGCAAATCCACGGACCCTTTACATTAACAGCCATCATTTTATCCCACTCGTCAGAACTTATCTCAGTGAATGGTTTCCTCTTTACGCCATAATAGTATGCTGCGTTGTTTACCAAAATATCTATACGGCTAAACCGATCAACTGTTTCACCAACCATCCTGATGGTGTCGTTTTCATTGGTGACATCAACCTGGCTTATTAGAGCTTGTTTCCCTAAATTTCTTACCATCTTTTCAGTTTGCTTCAGGCCCTGTATGTCGGCTCTAGTAACAGCTACTATGTCGGCGCCTTCCTCTGCCAACTTTACACAAAAAGCCTGCCCTAAGCCCTTGCCGGCGCCTGTTACAATAGCCACTCGGCCATCAAGTCTTCCCATGGGTTCCTCCCGCTAATAGGGTCTGCCCTTTTGCTCCCAAATTTTAGGGAGACCGAAGTCTTCCGCAATGACCTTGAAGCAGTTGTAAGCGCTGCCCCTTCCAATTCCAGGACCCGAGTGAGCGGCGGCAGACGCGAGGTACAAGTTTTTAACCGGTAATCGGTAAAACGCCAGTTCTGGGAAGGGTCTCATACGGCCCATCTGGGAAGCGATCATATCTTCGCCTGTCCAACCCCCTTGAGGCATATTCAGATTTCGCATCTGAACATCCATGGGGGTGGTGATATGGGTGGCTATCACGTTGTCTTTGGTCATATTGGGAGCGTACCATGACCATTGCTCCCTCATTGTCTCAACGATTTCGCTTTTCATGCGCAACCATTCTCTATCGCTGAAGAACCTGTAGGGGGCGGTAAACTGTTCGATCAGGATGGTATGTTTTCCTTCCGGAGCCCGCCCCTTATCCCAAATGCTATCCGGCGCTACGATGGCGACAAGCTTATTTGGAATGCCTTTCACAAAGAGTTCAGCCTGATGCCTTGTAGCGAAATAGTCAGCGTCTTTGGGACCCCAATTTAGTCGAGGGCACATTCCTATTTCCGGATTGTCTTTTGCGACCGTGTATTCGGGAAGTTCATGAAGCGCAAAATTACCCCAGAATAGCTGGGCCCTGTCTCTAAGTATATTCTTGGCCCTATGTGCTATTTTTTCTGGGACATGTTCTTCACCGATAAGTTGCAAAATCGTTTGAGTAGTGTTCATATCGCTGACGACAGCATGTCTTGCGGCGATTTCCCTTCCATCTTTGAGCAGCACTCCTACAGCACGGCCGTTTTCAATAATGGCCCTTTCTACGCCGGTTTCTACGACAAATTCGCCACCCATGGAACTGAAAGCCCTTTGAAGAGCATGAGTAATTGCGTGGGTTCCTCCAATAGCAATGGAAGCGGGTTCCCACGAAAGAATCAATCCGAGAGTATGCAAAATCTTGTAAATTCCGATGCCATCGTTAGGGAAAACCCCGCTTGATGTCATACATGAACGCATGAACAGAGTGCGAAGGTAATCACTTTCGAAAAGATCAAACGCCACCTGTTGAGAAGTGTAAAACTGATATTCGGGTGGTATAGGAGCATCTTTGTCACCTATCAAACGTTCGAACGCGTCATTGACTCCCCATGGGGTTGGAGGATTGTATCTCCATTCGTGGAAAGCGGCCCTCCACTTCTTTTTATACTTTTCCAAAAGGTCATAAGCGGTGTCAGCGTCTCTCTTGGAAAATCTGGATATCTGATCAATGGTCTTTTGAGCGTTCAGTTCGTTAAATTCAGCTCTGCCGGTATTTTCATCGACTACTTTCCATGCCGTATAGCCCATGAAATGCATACCGTCGTCGTAAATCATTCCTTCGCTATGGTCAGGGAACACGTACGACAGGCCGAGGTTCCTGAGTTTGAAATCATCATATGCCGGATGACCATAAAATCTGGTCCAGTGAGCGCAAGGGTTCTGAAGGAAGCCGGGTAGGGGTAATTCCTCACCACAGGCCCCGCCTCCCAATTCGTGTTGCCTTTCATATACAACCGTCTTCATGCCGGCGTGTTGGAGGTAACAAGCTATAATAGTTCCCTGATGTCCACCGCCGACCACTATCGCGTCGTAAGTCTTATCTGGCATGGAGAGGCTCCTTTATCTTTGCGAAGATTGGACAAAAACTCTGCCTAATTGGATTCCGGCGGCGTGAGCTTTTTCCCAAAAATAAGTAACTTTAATACACAGAAAAGGTTGGAAGGTCTTAGCATCATGCAGGCGAACGCTCTAAGGTCGTCTCCTCCAACAGTGGCTTTTATAGACCAATGCACAGGTTCTGTAGCTTCTATGCTAAGTCTCATCGCCGGGGCTGAATCACCGTTAACTTTTTCAAGGTTGGCAAAATGGGCCACCATGGTTGTTTTTCCTAATCCAGTCGAATTAACCTTCATTTTTACCTCCTACAACGTCCCTTTTGCCTTTGCCTTTTGAACGCAATCCGGTTCACCCCACCATTTGTCTATTCCCAAGTCTTCGGCAATTTTATTGGCAGCGTTGTATCCGGGGCCGAATGTTATGAGTCCACCGGGGAAGGTGCTGGCGCCGCAGACATAAAGATTCTTCACGGGGGTCGCATACTGGGAACACTCTTCGTTGGGGCGCAGGTATCCCATTTGGAGAGGAAGGTAGGCCCCCTGTTTGTAAGACCCTTTAACCATGTCCGAGAACTTGTTTCCTATGTCCAGAGGACTGGTTATGTATCGCCATATAATGTTATCACCTGAAATATTGGGAGCATATTGTCTTAACATCTCGACGCATCGATCCGCTTCCTGTTCGCGAACGCGGTACCATTTCTCCGCTCCGCCATCTTTCAGGTCGTGTGGCGCATGCAGTGAAATCAACGCGGTATGTTTTCCAGGAGGCGCCTGCTTTGGGTCGTGTATTGACGGAAAACAACAATTGAAACCACCGGGGAACAACACGCCCTGGTGTATAGCATCGTAATGTTTGATAAGATTATTGAGATTCTCATAACCCAAAACCGTGATAAAGGCGTTATTCATGTCCGCGTTCTGCTCTGCAGCTTTGAATTTTGGGGCCTCATTCAGTGCAAGATGCACGTGAAACAGACTAGACTTTTCCCATTGCCAATCCTTGGTCCTTGTTACAAAGGACGACTCGAGGTTGTCCTCCCCAACGTACTTGAAAAAAGTCTGGAATGGATCGAGACTACTGGCGACGAACTTTCTGGCCTTATATTGAACACCATCTTCGAGTTCGACCCCGGTGGCAGCGCCGTTTTCGATGATGATTCGCTTTACCGTGACAGGAGAAATAATCATCCCACCGTTTCGGTAAAGAACTTTTGTGAACAAATGGGCCAGATGATGTGAACCGCCAACGACCAATCTGTAATTGGTAGCCCTGTTGAACAACAAAGGAACCAGATAACTGACCCCCTCCAGGTCGTAATTCAGTCCCCACATACAGGACAGATAAAGAAACAGAGTCCTGACCCGGTCGTTTTCAAACAATTCGTTTACAATGTCTCTGGGGGTTTTTTCAGTATATGCTGTAATTTCTCTGCCAACATCCGTGGCATGTAACTTTATCATCTGCTCGAATGCGGGCTTGGCCATTTCATAGGTGGCCGGTCCAAGAAAATCCTCTGTTAGCTCTCTGAACCTGTTTTGAATCGTGTTGTAAGTTTCCGCGTCCTTCTTCGAAAATTCAGCGATGGATTCACATGTTTTTTCAACATCCTGGTAAAGTCGGAGCGAGGTCCCATCAGCGAATGGCATGGCCATTACTAGTGACGGGAACACAAATTGCAAATCATAATCCTTTGTCAGGTAATCGTCGAAATCTCTCAACGGAGGCGCGTAATCGACCATGGGCATGTAAACCGCATGTGTGTTATGAAGGAACCCCGGTAACGTTACCTGTTCCGTGGCCAGTCCTCCTCCTGCTTCGAAACGTTTTTCCAAAAGAAGAATCTTCAGGCCGGCTCTGGCGAGATATGCCGCTACAGTCAAACCATTGGGGCCGGCGCCGAGGATAATCCCGTCGTACTCTTCAGCCATTTCCGGTTCCTCCTTGCTGAGGGTTAAGTTGGGCCGTGGAGTGTTTGGATCCATACACGTGTTGTTGTGCCAAGCCGAAAACAGCCAAGCGCAACCTTGGTTACGGTCAGATCATGTTGAATGTTAGGATCACAGTATTTTGCTTGACATGTCAAATCACTAAATTTTATGCTCTTATAAGAAAAACTTATATTTGATGCGGCTGGACATGGGAATAGACCTTAACCTCAATCAATTTAGGGCATTCTATCTCGCCGCCAGTTGTGGGAGCATCTCCCTTGCGGCGGAAAAACTCTTCATCAGCCAACCGGCTGTAAGTATGCAGATCAAGGCAATGGAGGAACAATATGGTGTACGACTTCTAGTCAGAAAGAAGAGAGGCCTCGAATTAACAGAAACCGGCAAGAAAGTTTACATGATTGCTGGGAGAATCTTTGAACTTGTTGCAGAGGTGGACAATCTTTTGAAGCGAGATGCTAAAACGTCACTTGCAATCTTAAAAATTGGAAGCACCAAGACTCTGGTAAAATACCTCATGAGTCGTTATATCTCAAAATTTAGGGAAGCATATCCAACAGTACAGATTCAGATTGATGAAGGCAGTTCCGAAGAAATGATTAGAAGTGTTCTAGAAGATCGAATTGATTTGGCCATTGTCGGGCGCTTAATTTATGACGAAAAATTGAAAGTAATCCCATTCAGCCGGGATCAAATCGTCCTGGTTACTGCTCCAGGGCACCTATTTTGTTCTCGATCGGCAATCTCAATTCAGGATTTGCGTCATGAAAATCTCATTCTAAGGGAAAAAGGATCTGGAACGCGACGACTTGTGGATGAAATTTTTGAAACCCAGGGTTTTGCTCCCTCAGCATTTATTGAAACAGGGAACGTTGATTTTATAAAAGAACTTGTAGAAATGGGAAAAGGTATGGCTATGTTGGCGAAAATGGGCGTTGAGCCGGACCTTCAGGCAGGACGATTGGTTGAGATTCCTCTTTTGGAAGGGCCTTTTATATTGGGAATTGATGTAATCGTGAAGAAACAACGCACGCTATCGAAGGCTGACACCGCCTTCCTTGAGTTCCTGCTCCCGGCGCAACCTCCATTGGAACGGAACCCGGTTCTGTGAAAGGTATTCGATGCCGAAAGTTTACCTGGAATCCGTTTCCGAAGCCTTTATTTTTGGCCACTCGGGTTGACCGTAGGCTTTTCGAGGCCTGCGATCCTAAGTTGTTGTTCTTCACGAGCTGTCTTGCGACCGGTTTCGGTTATTAACCATCCGTCTATTTGTTGACCTAGCCATACTGCATGGACGCGAGGATCTATACTAAACCGCTCGCTATCGATTATTAAAGCTTCTTGAGAAAAACGCCACAGTTTGTCGGCGTCTTTTACAATGGCGTCACTAATGGACAAAGGGTCTTGACGGGAATCGTGTCCCAAAATGATCTCAGCAATTTCATCGATCAACACGGGATCATATTTTACTTTTTCAAGGATCTCACGCGCTATTCGCGCTCCTTCTACCTCGTGTATTCGATTAATTTTTCTGTCGTATTCATGCGGACCGAATGCTTTAAGTTGCAATTCTTCTGGTACCATTTTCCATCCCACATCGTGAAGTATTATGGCTGGCTTAGCCACAGTTTCCACACCACCTTCTCTTTCCAGCAATTTACTACAAAACGCATATGATATCTTCATGTGGATTTCGTTATTCCTGGTATTGAGAAATGGCTTTGCTAATTCATATACTTCATGGAAAGGTCCAAACATGTCAGGCTCCTCTTTAACTTATTCCTTGAATTCTAATATATGAAAGCCACTATCCTGCAAATTTTTTCTCAAAGTTCCAGAATCCTGACATTCAGTGCGCAACACAACACGGGCTATCCCGTTCTTCCCTTCCGGTACGGTAAAGACCGCACGGATCATACAGTTACTGTCCTCCACAATTTTTAGAATCTTCGACAAGGTTCCTTCTTGAAGATTTACATCCGTAAGCGTAATTCGAGTGCATTCCAGCCCTACCTCCAAGAGTTTGAAAAGCATCACAAAAATCTCTCGGTCGGAAAGCACCCCCACCACTTTGTCCCCGTCCATTACAGGAAAAGTGCTCATTGTTCGTTCTCGACCCTTCATAAGCACGTCTTCAACACTGTCATCGACAGAGACAGTCACAGGCATGCGGACCATGACATCCTTTACCTTGAGCTTGTTGCAGAAGTAGTTCATTTCACATGTGTTACCACTTTCACTTACACAGGTCGCCGCCTCGCTAAGGTCTCTTCTGTGGACAACTCCCCTTAATCGGCCGTTGTCAACCACCGGAAGCATTTTCAGGTTATTCTGCGAAATTAGCGTAACAGCTTCGGTCGCCAAAGCGTCACTTGAGATTGACAATTCTTGAGGATGCATCCAATTTCTAACAAACATTATAGCCTCCTGAATCGTTTGTAGGGAGTAATTCCACGTTATCGAATTCAAGCCGAGGTTTTTGCAACCAATAGTTTCCCAGAACCTGGAATCAGAATTCTAATCTTTTAGAGATTTAAAAGTCTTAGGGAAGATATCCAGACAAGCGGATGCGACTGCCTCAGCAAAAGTCTGTTCCTCCAGATTGGCGTCTACTTCTCTAATGGTGATCTGATTAGATGCAAGGGCCTCTTTTAGAGTCCTGAGAAACAACCTGTCCTGATCTCTATCAAACATATGTCCCGTTGTTGGGTCGACGGCGGACCAACCTTGTGCGGGAAAGAGAAAAATAATAGGCCCTTTTGCCTGGTTGAGCTTCTCGGCAAAAACCCTGGCCACTCCGACAATCTCTTCATCAGAGACCCTCAAGAACGTTCGGAGTTCATCTAGTTCGAATTTGCGGCGTTCATGATGCTCTGGTTTGTAATGTGATTTTCGTGGGCTGGTGAGATTGACCCCACCCGGCGTGATTACCTGGGGAATGCCCATTTTAGCTGCGCTGGTCAGACGATTTGCGCCAGCGGCTCTCATGGCGCCAAGATATTCTTCTCCCACTCCACCTGGCGCTAATTCCACGACACCGTCAAAGAAACCTTCCGAAATCATTTGTTCCATGGCCCTGTCACAAACTCCAGCGGCCGAGAATCCGATTACCTGATATCCTTTGGATTCTAGACTTTGTCGCACGTAATGGGCGCAGCGTTCGGTGGGACCGAACATAGACATGGCGACAAGAGGAATTCCACTATTCCGCGATGATTCTACAGTAAGTGAATCAACCATGGCCATTCCAGTGATGGCCGCCGCCGCCCTATCGAGTAGGTTCATTAGAGGTTTAGACAAACCGGCAATCTCTACCACAGTGTGCAACACTGCGATATCTCCAGTTCCTATGTATCGCGTAGCCAGGCCCGGCAGAGCGGCAGTGGAGCTGACCATAAATTTTGGAACCCCAAATGGCAAGGCTCTCATGACATCAGTCGCCATCAGGCTGCCAGTAGAACCTCCCAGACCTATTACACCCGCTAGACGCCCTGATTTGAAGAAATCGGTCACAATTTTAATTGCGCCTTCAATCATCTGCCTGGTTATTTTCTTTCTCTCTTTGGAAACCCGAATGTCCTCGATATCTGCTCCTGCGGCACGAGCGGTCTCGGAGGAGGATATATCCGCGCCGGGAAATTCTCCGGACATACTCATGTCCAGGATAGAGCACGTGCCACCCTTACTTTTAATAGAATCTCTAAGATAAAAGGTTTCGAGACCTTTTGTGTCCAGTGTCGACAAGAGCAGCACTACTCGTTCCATCAAGATTTGCCCTCCGTTTCGACCTTTTCCCTGATGTCCTTCTTCAGAGCCTCTTTGTTAACCTTTCCGGAATCTCCCACGGTGGGAAACTCGGACACCAATTCCAGTCGCTCCGGGAGTTTGAACATTGCGATATTCCTAGATTTCAAGAACTCCACCATTTCCTTGAAGGTGAATTGGTCACCGGCTTTGGGAATTACGTATGCGCATGCCCGTTCTCCCATTTCCCTATCCGGGTATCCGACAACCGCAACCGATGCCACCTTGGGATGATCGTTCAATAGGCCCTCGATTTCAGCCGGATAAATATTCTGTCCTCCCCGGATGATCATATCCTTGGCCCTTCCAAGTATCCACAGGCACTCCTGGTCGAATTTGACGATATCGCCGGTGGTGGTCCATCCGTTCGGATCGAAGACCGTGGCCGTGAGTTCTTCGTCGCGGTAGTAACCGGCCGGCGCATGGGGGCCTCTGAAATAAAGGACACCGGGTTCTCCGTCTGGAACTTCGTTCTTGTTTTCCTCGTCTATGAGGCGAACCTGGTTTCCCGGAAGCATCCGCCCCACTGTCCTACGTCGTAAATCTCTGGAATCCTCAACGCGACATCCTGATACCGATCCCATGTCCTGTGTGCCAAGATCGCTCGTAATGGATGCGCCGAAAGCCCGCTCGGCTTCCTCTGCAACCTGTGGAGAAAGATAGCCTCCAGCTGAACGGATAAAACGAAGCGAGTTCATATCATACTTGGACGTATCCGCGTCGAGCATTCTCACCAAGTGAGTGGGCACGACACCGATGGCAGTCGCCTTTTCCTTTTCAATAAGCGCCAAGGCCCCGTCCGGAGAGAATTCCTCCAACATGGCAGTCTTTGCCCCGACAAGTGGCGCTGCAAAATAGGTGAGTGTGCCAGCGGCGCCTCCGGCATGGGGAGCGATTGCCATAGTGATATCATCCATGTTCAGTTTCCAGATATCCACACGGCCCTTGGACGTACAAAGCCGCGGGGCTATAGGCCATTCCACAAGTTTAGGGATTCCGGTAGTTCCCGATGTAGTGGTCAGTAGCGCCACATTCCATATGGGATCGAGTCTTCTTTCCGCAAGGATGGATTCGTCCACGGGCTTTTGGGCACGTTCATTTACGATGCGGGTAAGCGAAAATGTTCCTTCGGGCGCGGAATCCGGTACTTCGTTGTCAAACAGAAATATATTTTTCAAATGCGGAAACTGCTTTTGCAGTCCTTTATACATTTCCAGGTAATTGAATTTGTTGTAAATGTTTAGGATGATAACGGCCGATGCCTCTGTCCGCTCAACCATGTATTCAAGTTCTCTTTGACGAAGGTATGGATAAACCGTCAATGAGATGAGGCCGGCTCTTTCACAAGCGATCCTGGACAAAAAACCGTAAACGCTGTTGGGGGACTGAATGATAATACGGGAATGCTTCGGAATTCCCATTTCAACCCATGAAATAGCCATTGCGTCCACGAGATGCTTAGCCTCGGCCCAAGTCAACCGGTATTTGGAATCGACCAGGGCCTCTCTTTCTCCATATTCACGGGCGTTTCTGTCCCAGAAATCATAAAAGGTCTCTTGAGTCCAGTATCCGTCCTTTACGAATTCATCCACCATTTTCTGCTTATAACGAATAGGTTTCATCTAGACATCCTCCATAGACCGAACTGATCAGCATTTTCTGTTTGGTAATCTAATATTCAAAGTCCCAGTTCGGACCACCTTCCCTTGACTCTTTCCACCACTTTTGGGTCCAGTTCGATAGGAATTGGCTTCTCTTTCCAGTCATAAGGAATGGTAGCATCCAGGAGGAGACGGCCAGTTATGTCTCTGGCGTCGATCGGCAGTGAAGGATCCAACGGTGTTGATCTGCCCCGCTTGATGACCTGAGAACGGTTGGGTTGAAATCTGAAGCTGAGCGCGTACATCACTCGTGGGATATCCCATGGATCGATGTCTTCATCTACAACGATCACTGTTTTTAGACCATATGCGCCCATCTCCGTAGAGATTGCCGCTGTCAGCACTTGGTCCGCATGGCCTGGATACATCTGTTTAACAGAGATGATAGCAAGGAATCTGCCCGACCCTTCGGGGGGACAGTAAACGGCTTTTAAACCCGGTATCTTCATAGCGAGGAGTTGCTGCCAGAGGGTCGCTCCGTAGGAAAGCGCCATGGTCATATGAGTGTCGGTCACTGCCCGACCCACTGTGGTTCCCCACAGAATGGGATTATTTCGGTGAGTGACGCATTTCACATTCACGAAATTTCGCGGGTCGGCGCCCACGCCAGAGTAATAACCGGTGTACTCGCCAAACGGTCCTTCTTCCATGAATTTGTCGGCGTCCACCTCACCTTCGATAACGATTTCGGCATGCGCTGGGATGGGCAGATCGACGGTTTCTCCCTTTACTACTTCAACAGGAGTTCCCCTGAGGGCTCCGGCCACGTCATATTCCGACACGGAAGCGGATATTCGGGCCGCCCCCATGATGAAAAGCAAAGGGTCACATCCAATTATCGAGGCCACAGGCATCGGTTTGCCCAATGCCTTATATTTTTTTAGCATGATGTCGGCGTGTTTGCCCTTGATGAACTGGGTTCCGATCTTGTCCTTTCCCAGTAGTTGCGCGCGGTAAGTACCCAGGTTGACCCAGCCTGTTTCAGGATCTTTCGTAATGTAAAAGTGGGCAGTGCCTATATAACGCCCGCCATCCAGTGGGTACCATCGGGGAACCGGGAACTTGTAGAGATCGATCTGGTCTCCGGTCAAAATATTTTCCTTGCACGGCGCTGCCGCCTTGTCAATATACTTAGGAGGAAGCAGATTCTCGCCTAACCTGGCCCACGCGTCATAAAGATTCACTAAGGTTGAGCCGAGTGGCTGCCCCATGATCAATGACAGACGTTCCGTCGTAGTGCATACGCTGGTGATTACCGGTGTGTGATAATCCCTTACATTTTCAAATAACAGAGCGGGACCGCTTTGTTCCTCGTTGAGTTTGGCGATATGTGACAGTTCGAGGTCCCAGTCCACCTCCGCCTTAATCCTTTTGCAGAGTCCTTTTGCCTCAGCTTCCCTGACAAAATCTCTCATGTCTTTCATACGAATCCACATCTCCTTATCTTAGGTTATTTGACGCTCATGTAATGGTTCGTCCCTTGATCAGCCCAGCGATTATTTGTTCGATCGCAGAAGCCTTGGGCTCTACTAACGGTTTAGCCTCCTTTTGGCTCCAAACGGTTTCAGGGCGGCTCTGAAGAATAAAGATTTCCCCTTTGTAGGGCAGTCCCTTTTCTGTGGCCCATTCTATATCCATAGGACGCCCGTAATGTTGCTCAATAATTTTCCCGACTTTGGCAAGCTGAATTATCTCTTCGTCCAGAAGACTCTGTGATGTTTGTCGTTCTGGATGTAAATCGAGTTTTAGAACTTCATCGGATTCCGGGTCCGTCGTGTAATAAATCTTCTTCTCTGAAACGGTCTTCTTTACAACATCCATAGTGATTTTGTTCACGTGAAACTGGTCAGGCGTTACTTCCCCGGACACTACACTTTCCCCATAACCGTAGTTCGAGTCTATAACTACTGTAGCCCTATCACCCGTGGCTGGATTCAGTGTAAACATAACTCCTGCCGTAAACGATCTGACCATCTTCTGGATCGCAACGCTAATAAGCACCACGGAATGATCAAATCCCATTTTTATTCTGTAAGCGATTGCTCTGGGTGTGAACAGGCTGGACCAGCACCTTTTTGTTCTGTCGAGCAACTGATCCACTCCCCTTATCCAAAGGAAAGTGTCCTGTTGGCCGGCAAAGCTGGCGCCAGGAAGATCTTCCGCTGTTGCTGAAGATCGAACCGCAACCGGCAGTGCCGGTATGCGGGAACGGCGGGACAGGAGGCGGTAATGCGAAGCGATGATGTCTTCCAATGTTTCGTTTATCGTTCCGGCCTCAATCCAGCTTCGGATATCTTTTGACGCTTCTTCTAGTTTAGAAAGGTCCTCATCATTTAGATTGGTCAGACGATTGATAATCTTTTTTTTCAGGTCATTGTCATTGAGGAATTGTTCATATGCGGCGGTTGTGATAGCAAAGCCCGGGGGAACCGGGATTCTGGCCTTCATTAGTTCCCCCAGACTGGCGCATTTTCCTCCTACGATGCCCACCATGCTGTTATCGCAATTTTCAAAGGGAATCACATACCCTGATGTGTCCATCGCGGACTCCTATAGTATTACGACAAATATCTAGTCGATTATGTTGATTTCACCTTTGGAGCCATCAAGCCTTATTCTTTGGCCGGTTTTCAGCCTCGATGTCGCAGATCCTGTTCCCACGATGGCCGGAAGGCCATACTCGCGACAGACTATAGCCGCATGGCACATAACCCCTCCAACATCAGTAATGGCAGCCTTGATTTTTTGGAAGGCCGGAGCCCAGCTAGGAGAAGTTGTAGGAGCGACTAGTATTTCCCCTTCCTGAAGTTGTCCCACCTCTTTGACTGTGCGGCATACGCGAACCTTACCTTCCACCACTCCAGGGGAACCAGGAAAGCCGTATATCTTCGTCAGATCACCTTCGGATATACTCTTGAGTTTAGCCCAATGAGACATCGATTCGGATGTAATACCCCAGAGAACAATCGTAAAAGGCTCATTAATTGTTTCCGGAATGGTTCCCATACCATCCGGCGGTGTCCACTCACGGAACTTGGCCATGACCTCTTTGCGCCAGGCCACCTCCTTGGGCCATACCAACGGGCCCCTCGGATTGCTACCGGTAGCCCAACCGGTAACCACGTCCCAAAGAGCATCCTTAATTTCGGACCTCTTCAAATACCAAATGTCCTCAACATCTTCTATAAATTTGAAATCAACCAATATCTTCGATACTTCCCTTATCTTGTTCCAAAAAAGGCTATGAAACCAATGTTCAACGTAAAAGAGGTGATTTTCCACGTATGGGAAAACGGTTCTGGAGGTCCCAAGCAGTTGATCGAAGGTTTGTATATCAGCCTCCGTCTTGAGCAATGCCCTGTACTCGGAAGCCAGTCGGTCCCTTTCAGCGATAATGGCCTTGGTGGGCCTGTCTATGTTTTCTCCTTTTCGTAACTTTTCAATGTAAATACCCATAGATGATAAAGGGATATCAAGATCGTCATTCCATGACTTGTCGTGGTGGTACCATCCTGTGCCCGTGGAAACGTAAAACCATGGTTGCCGAGCTGTTTCAAGGGCCTCCAGCCATTTTCTTCCATTTTCAGAAGCTGCCATTTCTTTCAGGATAACGGCTGCAGAACCTTTCATGGCAATCTCATCAACTTTGAGATCTATCGCTAGCTTTGCAAGTTTCTTGAGTTCCTCGTCAGGCCTATAAATTATGACATCTATGCCTCCCACCATTTGGGTTATCCGTTGAAGTGGGATGTCCGGAAAAGCCTTCTGACAAAAATCAACGAACACTACGTAGGCGGCATATCCAAGGTTAAGGAATTCAAAATGATACTGCCATGCCAGGATTCCGAGGTCGATAAGTTCATCGTAAGCTTTGAGTAGCTTGTATCCCGTTGAAACTCCAATTCCCTCCGTAACCACTGACTCCTCTTCCATTTCGGGGAGTTCCGGGATCTTCAAATCAGCCAAACGCTCAATAATACCTCGCATCTTGGCTTCCCAGTTGTCATGCAATCGATCCCAGTTTTGGTAATAATACCCGGCGCGTTTCATGAAAAGTTCGGCTCTCTTCGGTATGTCTGAAGGATCGGCGACGGGTAATGGGGTTATGTAAATATAACCGTTGTGAATACGGTGATCGATACCAAGGGCGGGAGGAACTATAAAAATTCTGGTGTTGAACTGGGATAACGCCAGGAACCAAGCTTCATCCCATATTATATCAAAAGGATACATCGGTTCTGGGTAGTGCAACCCGTCATAAAACCAAAACATGTTTTCTTCGTATTTTTTCCGATCCGGATCATCAGTAGTATACTGGTAGTGATACGGATACATTCTTTCCCAGCCTTCAGTGCCTGGGATCCTCTCCGCCTCATGGGGATTCGGAAAATTCATCGCGGCCATGTTTGATCCTCCTCTGTCTTCCTTAATGATTCGATATTACACGTCCTTCGTTTCATGAAACGACCACGCATCATGATCAATCCTAAAGGTCAGGCCTGAACAGGTGGGTCAACTGCCAGCCCGTTGCGTATATCTAGCTTCCACCTAACGCCCAAGCCATCCAGATTATTGAGGTACCATATGCTTGACGGTCGGAAAACATACAGAGCGACGGCACTCATTTTTCCCGCAAGTCCATCAGACAAAATTGAACCTGCTTTGAAAAACTCCCTTGCAAATGGATATTTCCTAAAATAAGTTACCGTACCCTTAGCCACCGCTGGTATTTTAGTTAAAATGTCTACCCGACCTTCTATCTGTAATCCTCTGATATCTCTCCAACTATCGCAGTCTTTATAAATTGATGCTGCGGCTCGACGATTCTCCTTGAAAACTTTAGAGTGTCTGGAATTCCGTGACGAAAAAAAAACGAGGTCGAATCCTTGCCGAGCGTAAAATACTGAACACACCCATGGTTCATCCGATAAAGTGCAGCTTAATGTCATTGTTGTGGATGAGTCCAGTAGGTTGATAATTATTTTCTCAAGCTCTTCTTTTTTCATCCTCCTGACCAGCGTTGGAACAGATAATGGTCAATGTCCAATTGATCTAAAGCCTTGCCTATCGTCTGATCCACAATATCCTCTATTGTCTTTGGCTTGTGGTAGAAAGATGGGACAGGTGGCAATATTATCGCGCCCATCTCTGTCACGGCGGTCATCTGACGGAGATGGCCGAGATGGAGAGGGGTTTCCCGGACAATCAAAATAAGTTTTCTTCTTTCCTTTAAGGTTACATCGGCTGATCGAATCAAAAGGTTATCATCTATAGAGTTGGCGATCATAGATAGGCTTTTCATTGAGCAAGGAGCTACTACCATACCGTGAGTCTTGAAAGATCCACTTGAAATACAAGCTGCAAGATTGTCAGGGGAGTGAGATACATGAGCTAGTCTTTCCAGGGCTTCTGGTCTGATCGAAGTCTCATGTTCCATTGTAACCCTTGCTCCCCGCGAAAGAATCAAATGAGTCTCGATGCCATCAAGTTGATTTAAAACTTCTAGCAAGCGAACCCCGTAGATGGTTCCACTTGCTCCGCTTATGCCGACAACAATTCTCTTCACTACATGCCTTTCCAGCAATCAGGTCGAATCAGGTTTGTTAATATGGTCTGTCTACGTTGAGAATGTGCTGCTGATGCTTCGTCGCAGCATTGTTCGCCCGACAAAAACAATAATGAACCGACAGGCTAAAGGTTCGCCAATTTTGGTTCTCATGCTTTCCGTCATGAGTCGTTGGGAAGTGTAAAATCAAGATCGCAAGGCCTACACAATCTCATAAAAATGGCATGAATCAACATCGGAGGAAACAATAAAACTTATGCCCCAGACGTCTATGACGTAACCAGGGACTTCAGATCTCGTGCCATTTCCGCAAGTGTCTTACATGACCAAAATTATCAACTTTTTGTGGCTGTCAAGTCAAGACAGAAAAAGTTATATGTTTATAAGTCTGTCTTATACTATACTCTGGCAAAGCGGGGTTCCGGTATGGCAATCAACCTGAAGCACCTGGAAACATTTTATCATTTCTGCCTCTTTCATAGCATGACTCGCGCTGCTGAAATTATGAACGTCAGTCAATCAGCGATCTCACAACAAATTCAGCGGTTCCAGGAAGAATGCGCAGTAAAATTGTTCTATCGAGAAGGAAACCAATACAAGCTTACAGACGTTGGGGAATCAATATTCTTGTTGAGCAAGGTTATATTTGCTCGGCTAGGGCAAATTGAGTCTCTTCTTGATGAATCGAGGCGACCAAGTTCTGGTGTTTTGAGAATTGGAACAACCAAAGATTATGCGGTAACACTAATGCCGGAACTGGTCTCAAGGTTTCAGGATCAGTTTCCCAAAATTCTGGTGAAATTGAATGAGGGAAACTCGTTTGACTTGTTGGCCCGTTTGAGGAATCGAAAAGAAGATTTGATTGTTGTCGCCAGAACTAATTATGACGCTTGCTTCAAGTCGTTTCCCTTTGCAATTGTTGAATTGGTATTAGTAGCCAGGCCTGACCACCCGTTTTCCCAACAGGACAGAGTTTCCATTAAGAACCTCTCCGAAGCCTTCCTGATAATACGTGAAAAAGGTTCAGGTTCTCGTGATGCTATCCTGAAGAAGCTAGCGGAACACGATGTTAAACCTTCCGCTATCATAGAGTCAGGCAGTTTAAGTTTTATGCTGGCTTATGTGGAACGCCGCATGGGGATTTCTTTCGTTATGGCTAACGAGGTGGCTGAAGAGCTTGCCAAAGGCGCCTTGAAAAAGATTGACCTTGTTGAAGGCAACATTGAGTTCCCAGCGGATATTGTAGTCCTTAGAGAAAAACCCATGATGCCTCCAGTCCGAAAGTTCTTAAGAATAGCTATCAGGAAGCGAGAGGAGAATTCTCTAGACACAATCCCCAAACAGTGAGAACTAAAAACATGGATTTCGCACCCGTCTGGCTCACAATCCTTATGCGTGAGGTTTCGATGAACCCAATCGTAGCAATAGTCGGAACATTGGACACAAAAGGAGAAGAGGTGGAGTTCATGAGGGATGAACTCTCACATCACGCGTGTCGTACGATAGTGATCGACGTTGGAACACTTTGTCCTCCAATGTGTCCATCTGACATTTCACGCACAGACGTCGCTCTGGCTGCTGGCACTACCATAGAGGAGATATATCGAAGGGGCGACAGGAGGTTCGCTGTAGAAAATATGATCCTCGGAGCGGCCTCAATAGTTAAAAAACTTCATAATGCCGGTAGGTTGTCTGGAATAGTGTCCATTGGAGGAGGAACTGGGACCCACATCGGGACAGGAGTAATGAGAAGTCTGCCGCTTGGTGTTCCGAAGCTTATGGTGTCCACTGTCGCATCCCGAGACATGAGCAAACTAATTGGAACCAAGGATATCACGGTAATGCACTCCGTTGTTGATATTCTCGGGCTCAATCCTATTAGCAGGAAGATACTTTCCAATGCGGTTGCAGCCATGGCGGGCATGGCTTTCGATTCCCGAAGGATTGACTCTGAAAAACCCATTGTAGGGTTGACATCTTTTGGCTTCATCACAGAGGGAGCCATGCATGTCAAAGCCAAGCTTGAACAAAAAGGCTACGAAGTTGCCCCATTCCACGCCAATGGCACAGGTGGCATGGCCATGGAGGACTTAATAGAACAGGGAATTATCAATGTGGTCGTGGACTTAGCGCTTCATGAATTCTCCGACTATTTGTATGGGGGTTATTGCGGAGACATTGGGCCGAGCCGACTAGAAACCGCCGGGCGCTTAGGCTTGCCCCAAGTGGTGGTCCCTGGAGGTCTTGATTGTATAGTATTGGAATTTAACTCAAGAGAAACGATGCCGACTCATCTCCGTGACCGCGCCGTTTTTTGGTACGATTTCAGGTCCGGCGTCAGGACATCGACTGAGGACATGGTCAGACTTGCGGCAATAATTTCGGAAAAGTTAAACCGGTCGAAGGGTCCTACCAAGGTGGTCATTCCGATGGGGGGATTCTCGGAAGCAGACGCTGAAGGGGCTCCTTTGCATGATAAGAATGCCGATCAGATATTTGTTTCGGAGCTTAAAACTAGACTCGATCCACGAGTCGAGATCATTGAAATTGAGGCGCATATCAATGACGAGAAGTTTGCTGAACATGTTGTAAGCGTCCTGGACTCAATGGTTAGATAACTCGTCTCGGTTATGTGATCTAGGCGCTCAGGGTTTTTCACAACAAAGCTTTGGCGCGATGCTTTGAACCGAACTCTTTTTACTTTCCTGGACAACAAAGACAAAAAGGACCATAAAGAAAGAAGACGAGAGCGCCACGTGTGATTTTAGAAAATATAAGTACCCTTATAGGGGGCCGCCTGAAATGTATTGGAAATGTCCGAAATGTGGAAATGATAAGATAGTTGAGGTTTGCAACGGGGCCAAAGTTTCTTCCGAAATAGTTTTTCTAGGTGATGAAATAGGACATGGAAACATTAGGATCGAGGATTGTGATTTTGTGGGATACGAATGTGGGAAATGTGGTTATCGCCTACCGGCTACCTGTGAATCCGGATTGTTGGATTACCTCGAATATCAGAGAATTTGCGACATCATTCAGTGATCCCATTTGGAGACATGGATTGACCGACTAATGGAGCCCTTTCAAAATGACTGTTAACGAAAAAATTTTATTCGACGCGCTAAGACAAACGCTTGGGTTAATCAAGAACATTTTGGAGGCTGCTGACTCTGGAGAGTATCTCGCAGCAAATCCTGATTACATAGATATAGTGAATTCCGACGCTATTGACGCTCTCTCAGCGGTGGACCCAACCATCAAGGGAACATGTGAAGGCGATTCCTGCAGGTTCTCTATTTCTTGAACACTATTGGCCAAATGGACCAACTTGGCCTATGGTTTTCGCGCGATTACCAAAATATCCGAGGCCAACCGGGGATTGCGATCGGCAAATTTTTTCGTGATTTCCCTATACCAGTGGAAATTCTCAAGTTCACGCATTAAACGGATGCGATTACGAAAAATCCGGAACCCTGTTGTTTCAAGGATATTGAATCCTGCGTCTTGAATCTCTGTGACCAAAGAATCAAAAGAATAAAAATTTATTCTGGAAGCTCTTGAAGACTTTTTCCAGTCGTATTGAGAATCAAAAGACACGGCTTCATCAGACAAGCGGATCCGTCTACCGATCTTTTTAAGTGTGGAGAACAACGTAGGGACTGTGTAAATTGGGTTGTAAACGTATAACATGCCCGAGGGTTTGATAATATCAAACAACTCTGACAAGAGTTCTGCGGAGTTTTGGAGGTACATAAGGATTTCATTGAGCACAATCGCGTCGGCAGTTTGTTTTTTAAGAGGTAATCGTTCCACGAGATTCGCCTGAACCAATCCAATATAAGCGCCGGTGTCGGTGGCTTGCCTCAATTCATTCGGCCACAGTTCGAGTCCGAACCACTCCATCGCAGAGACATCGTCACAAAACAGAGCCATATTGCCTGGGCCACAGGCCATATCTACTACTTTGATTTGTGATCCCGGCGCCGTTACCGCAATCTGCTGAAGAGATTCCCGTATTCTTGCGAAATGAGCATACTTGAGCTTGGTTTCAAATCTCTTTTTGATTTCTATGGATGGCAGGCGACGCTCCTTGGACATATAAATAAGCCATACCTTGACGGATTCCGGTATCGATTGAAGTTCATGAGGGGGTATTATACCGGATCGCGCATACTTATCCAACTTATTAAAGTCACACGATAATTTAATAAGTTAATTCCCTATTTCATTTAACTTTAATTAGGTATGAATCAGGCATAGTGGTGTCAAGGGAGGTATTTATAAATTGGGTCAGGCCGGCGTCTAGCAACCCGGTAGCGTCTGTTTGTGGTACGATGATGCCGCGTCGGATAAATTCGAGGCCAAGTGGCGGGATAAGAGTGTTGTATAGCTTTATCCTTACAATACCTTCTTGAATTGGAGGTTTAGGAATCTGTTCAACATGACTGACCGCAGAACGCATTGAACTGTAATAACCTCCCCGACGCATGGCTGCGCCTACGAACCCCGGCATGGCCCCCGAAAGCGCCAGTTCACAATTGTCTGTCACAATAGCGCTATCGATATTATCAACAGCTTTTCCATTCAGAAACACGGTGGAAATCTTGTGATCCACAAAGTCGCCGGACAGTTTGAATTGTTCCTCAAGTAGCTGTCTGACGCTTACGCCGGTTAGAGCTTTTACACAAAAACCTTTTTGCAATATGGGGTACAGGATTTGAATGATCTTATCGCTGTCAATCATGATAAGCTTGAAGTAAAAGGCGAATCCCTCTTGTTGAGGAAGGATTCGCCCTGAATGTCAAGATTCGATTTTCAAATTCGCCTCTACGTCATTTCAAAACAAATCTTTTCTAAAAGTTAAACACTTGGTCGAGTTCCGCGTCGGTAACCTTAAATTTGATGTTGTGAGGTGGTAACGCGTCACGAGTAAAGAAAACCGGTAAGCGATCGTGGGCGGAGGTGAATCCAGCCTTTATGTTGAATTCCCGCTCATTTCTGAGCACACTTTGCCCTAGGGCCGCGACATCGTCACCAGTCAGGTTTAGCCCGTAGAATGCGTTGATCATGTCAATAAGAGCTTGAAAGGTCTCTGGTTGGTCGAGTACTGCAAAAGCGATAAAAAGGCACATGCCAGTGGAATCTACCGCTGCTGTCGCTATCTGAAGATTTCGGGACAGTTCAACCTGCCCTACCGGAGAAAGAGCGTCCGTTTTGCCGCCAACTCCCAGAATGTTCGACCCCACTGCGTAACCTGCCGTGTGGTCTGCTCCCATAGGACTTGTAGCGTACGTGACGCCAATACCTTGAACGGCCCTGGGGTCATAGGCGGGAAGCGCCTGATTTTTGACAACCGGCACACGCTCGACCCCGAACACCTTTCCGGTCACAGCGGCCCCACTTCCAAGAATACGGCCGAGGTCAGTACCTTTTCCAACTTGATTGACGAAATTTATGGCAGCCTCACCATCTCCAAATTTGGCTAGGCCAGCCTCCATAGCGACCCCGATAGTCGCGCCCATCTCTATGGTGTCTACACCGTAATCGTCATCAAGGCGATCCAGCATAGCGATTGTGTCGAGATCGTCAATGCCGCAGTTGCCGCCATGTGCCCACACGGTCTCATATTCAGGCTGCTTGGTCAGATATTGACCATATTTGTCCATATAAATGCCTGAACAACGCATTACGCACCCGCGATGGCAGCCATGTGTGGGGTTGCCGCCACGTTCCGTTTCCAAAGCGGCCTGGGTTTCTCCACTTATTTTTGTGTGATCTTCGAAGCGGCCCCATGTGAAGTTGTGTGTTGGGTAGCCACCTGCTTCATTAAGCACATTGGTGAGCACGTTAGTGCCGTACGCCGCTAGGCCTTCCCCTGTGACGGGGTGCTTTTTAAGGCCATCGACCCATTTCTTATTGGCTTCTTTGAATTTTTCTGCGTCCTTGGGTTGCCTCATTGTTAGACCGGTGTCGTCAAGAATGATCGCCTTTACGCCCTTTGAGCCCATGACCGCTCCGGTTCCACCTCGCCCAGCATGACGGGTAGGCCGACACTCCATGTCAGTACATGCGATGGAAGCAGCGGCTAATTTCATTTCACCTGCCGGCCCGATTGACATGTAACTGACCTTGTCACCGTATTTTGCTTTCAGTTTTTCGATGAGCGCGTAGTTGCCTAATCCCTTCAAACTGTTATCAATCTCTATTCGTACGGCGTCTTTGTTAATGAAAATTGTGTAAATATCATCTGTCTTAGGTATGCTTTCCAGAACAATCGCCGCGTAACCAAGTTTGGCA